>CAZOBJ010000015.1:0-47204 GCA_964577825.1 uncultured Planctomycetales bacterium | reverse complement strand
CCGGCGATGCCCGTACCCGAACCGCCGTCATTGAGGGTGATCGTGCCTTCGGTGCCCGACCCGGTGGCCGCCAGCGTAGTAAGCGTCGCGTCGGAATACACGTCGATCTGGTAGTTGCCGCCCCCGAGATCGGTGACGTCGAAGTAGAGCTCGCCGTTGGGCCCCGTGTCCACGCGGTCGACCCCGGTCAGGCTGTAGGCGCTCAGGTTCTCCAGCGGGTCCGAGGTCTCGACCAGGGTCACCGGCCTGCTGCGGTCCAGGAGCCCCAGGTCGCGCGCAGTGGTGTTGTTCGCCACCTCGTAGACCTCGATTTCCGTGCCGTACAGCAGGGGATCGTCCTGGCGGATCATCAGGCCCGTGCGGGTCGGGTTGGGCGCCGCGGTCAGGTTTGTGGCGCGCATGATCAGGTCGGCCACGTCCTCCAGGGTGTCCGCGGAGCGCAGGTCGACCTCGGTGTAGACCTCGTCGATGACCGGACCGATAGGATTGGTCACCACGGAGTGGCGGATCTGGATCGAGCCCTCGGCCACGCCCCGGCCGCCGTTGAGGTCTTCGAGCCGAGAGGAGGTGTCCACGTCCAGGTTCACCTCCGGTTCCAGGACTCGGGACCGGCGGCGCGTCACCAGCGCGCCGAACACGTCGCTCGCCTTCACGTTCATGGGCACGAAGGAGTTGCGATCCACCTGCAGGGTGATGTCGTCCTCATTGCCCCGGAAGTTCACGTACTTGGTGCCCACAACCTCGAACGGATCCTCGATCGTGCGGGTGCCTCCGAACAGGCAGCGCCTCCCCACCTTCCGATTGGCCACGGCCACGATTTCCTGCAGGATCGACTGCACCTCGAGCACCGTGCCCTGCCGCATCGTGGGGGTGGTCGTGTCCTGGGCCATGCTCACGGTGTGGGCCTTGGCCGTGCTCTGCAGGTCGTTGACGTCCTGGAGCACGGAGTCCGTCAGGCCCAGAAACGACTCGCCCACGTCCAGGTTGGCCAGGTACTGCTCCATGTCCGAGAGCATGGACTGCAGCCGGATGGCGTCGTTGGTGGCCAGCGGGTCATCCGAGGGCGTGAGCACCCGCCGCCCGGTCGCCATCTGGTTCTGCACGTCCAGCAGCCGCGCGTAGTTGTCCAGGATATTGTTGATCGCCGTATTCGCCGAGATCTGCGTGGTCACGCGCATGAGTCTGGTCCCCCACGTTCGGCGACCCCGATTCGTCCGGGGCCGCAGCTACATGCCGATCAGGGTCTCGTACAGGATGTCGGCCGTTGAGATGAACCGCGCCGCACTCTGGAACGACCGCTGGAACTGGATCATGCGCGTCAGCTCCTCGTCCAGGTTCACCCCGGAAAGGTCCTCGCGCTGGTTTTCCGCCCGCTTGAGGATGTCGGTCTGGGTTTCGAGCAGGCTCTCCTTCTGCGAGAACTCGATGCCCAGGCGCCCCACGATGCCCTGGTAAAAGTCGTCCACCGTGGCCGTGCGGTTCTCGTACACCGGGGCCTGCCGCAGCTGAAGCAGGGCCACGGCGTTCGCGTTGTCTCCGGGCTCGAAGGTCCGCGACCCGGCCACGAGCTGCGGACCGTCCACGATCGCGCCTTCCACGCCGATGGAGCCCGCGTCGTACCCGTTGAACAAGTTGTTGAACCCCAGCGCGGCCAGCACGCCGCTGGTGTCCCGGCCGAATCCGAAGGTGTAATTCTCGGATTGGCTCTCGATGGTCACGCGATTGCTGGTGTCCACGGTCACGTTAAACACGTTCTCGAACCGCTCCTCGAGCGCGTTCTGGATCTTGTTCACCAGGGCGTTGTTCTGCGTGGGGGGCGGGGCGGTGTCATCGTACAGGATCGTGTCCGCCTCCCCGGTGTCGTCCAGATCGATCTCGATGTTGATGGGCGTCACCTCGCCGGTAACCTCGTTGCGCACATGGATCTCGAAGTTGCCGTTCTGGATCGTGTAGGTCTCGGAGAGCGGGTCGAAGTCGTACCCGATCTCGTCCAGCGCCGCGGTGGGGTTGGTGACCGCGTTCGCGCTCGTCGCACGCGTGTAGCCTTGCAGGCCCTGGCCCTGGGTGTGGATGCGGTTGAATTCCCACAAGAGCTGCCCGGCCAGGCGATCCATGTCCTGCTTGTAGCTGAGGATCACCTCGTCGCGCAGATTCTGGTACGCGCCCAGGAGTCCGCGGCCAGCCTCCACCTCGTCCAGGTCGCGCTCGAATACGGCCACGTCAACGAGCGCGTCGTCGCTGCTCTGCCGCTCCGTGGTGAGCTCGAAATACTGATCCTCGAATACCAACAGCCGCCCCTTGAGCGACACAACAGCCGCGCCGTTGGGCTCCTCGACTACCGTGATGTCCAGGTACCCCGCCAGCTCCTTCAGGCGCTCGGTGCGCTGGTCGCGCGTGTCGTTGGCCACCACCGGACCGCTGCCCGCCTGCTCGGTGCGCACGATGTCGTGATTGAGCTGGGCGATTTCCGCGAGCAGGCTGTTGATGTCGTCCACGAGCCGCACCACGTTGTTGTTCAGGCGCACTCGCATGTCGTAGAGCTTGCTGTCCATGGCCTGGAACGCGTTGGCCAGCACCTCGGCCTGGTTCACCATGGCCCGCCGGGTGGACACGTCCTCCACGTGGTTGTTCACGTCCGAGAGCGCGTTCCAGAACTTGTCGAGCTCCGTGGAGATGTCGTTTTCCGAGAGCTCGTTGAACAGGGCCTCGATGCTCTCGTACGTCTGGATCTGGGCGTCGTAGTAGCTGTGCAGGCTGTTGGCCTCGCGCACCTGGCGCTCCAGAAACTCGTCGGCGATGCGCCGGATGGTGCGGATGCCCACGCCGCTGCCCACCGCGCCGAAGCTCTTGAGCGACGGGTCGCGCGCCTCGGTGAGCGCCCGCTGGCGGGTGTAGCCCGGCGTGGCAGCGTTGGCCACGTTGTGGCCCACGGTGTTCAGGGCCGTCTGGTTGCTGAGCAACCCCGACGCGCCGATGTTGAGCGTATGGAACCCCATGACCTCTCCTCCCCTGGGTCTCTGTCCCCCCTAGGCGGTCTGGTCCAGCAGGCGGACGGTCTCGCCGCCGCTCTGCCCGCCGGGGGTGTAGGTGCCCGGGACCGTGCGCGCCTCGGCGAGTGCGGCGAAGAACCCGCCCAGGTGCTCCAGGCACCGGCGCAGGAGCACCGCGTTTTGTTCGGCTCGATGCCGAAGCGCGCTCATGACCTGCTGGAGCTTCTTCCACGCGGCCTCCAGGCCCGTGGCCTCGGGGCCGGCCGCCTGGATCACCTGTTCCACTCGTACGGGCTCGGACCATCCCCGCTCGGCGGCCAGGGCGCGTACGAGCTCGGTGCGCTCCGCCTCCAGCGCATGGGCCTCGGACACGAGCTCGGCCTCGCGCTGAGTGAGCTCATCGATGCGCGCGGTATCGTTGGCCACGATGGAGGCGCGCTTCTCCTCCTCGAGCGCGAGCAACTGCTCGTGCAGGCCCACATGGGCTTCGAGGATCTTCTTGAGTCGCTCAACGATCTGTTCCATGGTCTTGCCCTCGATTACCGTGAGGTGGCCTCGGCTTCCGCGGGCCCCGCCGCACGCGCGCGGCCGAGCAGGCTGCGGGCCACGAGGTCGCTGAGGCCCAGCTGTCCCCGCTGAACTACCCGCTGGGCGTACGACTCGTACAGAAGCTCGCGGAACATCCGCTCGCCGCTGCCGCCGAACCCGATCTGTTCCATCGGAAGCGCGCCCTGCATGTTCTTGAAGGCCTGGCCCACCAGCACGGCGGTGAACTCCTTGGCCAGGGCGCGCAGTCGTTCCCGGTCGGTCCCGTACGCGCGTCCGGCCAGGGGATTGAGGCCGCCCTGGGCATACCCGGGCGTGGGCGGCACTGTGGGCGAAACCGGGGTCATGCGCACTCTCCCTACTCGACCACAAGCTCGGCGTGCAGCGCGCCGGCCTTGTGCAGGTTTTCGATGATGGTGATCACGTCCCGCGGCCTGGTCTGCATGGCGTTGAGCGTATTCAGGAGCACCTGCAGGTTCTCGGTCTGGCCCAGGGACTCGGCCATCTCAACGAGGCGCTGTTCTGCCTGGGGGCCGTGGACGATCTGCGGCGGCTGGGGCACGCCCTCTCGCGGCTCGGGCCGTTCCACGAGCACGCGCAGGTCGCCGTGAGCGATGGCCGCGCGGCTGACCTTCACCTGGCCGGTGATGACTACTGTGTTCGTGGCCCGGTTGATGACCACGCGCGCCGGCACGTCCACGTCCACCGGCGTCTGCAAGACGCTTGAGACGTACTGCACCTTGCGCTGGCGGTAGCTGTCCGGGATCTTCACGATCACCGTGCCCGCGTCCAGCGCCTGGGCCGGGCCCGGAATGGACCGGGTCACCGCGTCGAATCCCAGGCGGCTCAGATACGCCTCCAGGTCGGGATTGAGCGTGTCCGAGCTGTTGATCACCTTGGCGATGTTGGCCGCGTCGCTGAAGCTGGGGCGCTTCAGCAAGAGCTCCACCGTGTCCATATCCGTCAAGTACTGCGTGTCGTGGCTGCGCACGATCTGGGCGCCGTTGGGAATGCCGCCCGTGGTGCCGAACCGGTTCTCGGCGCCTTCGCCGCCGATGAGCACCCGGCCCGAGGCCACCGCGTAGATGGGCCCGTCCGTGCGGGCGCGCAGGTTCGTGCGCACCAGGGTCCCGTTCTCCAGGCTCTCGGCGTCGTGCAGGCTACTCACGCGCACGTCCGTGGCCACGCCGGGTCGGGCAAAGGGCGGAATTTCGGCGGTGACCGCCACTACGGCCACGTTCTCGCCCTCCACGTCGGCCTGGTTCACGTTGATATTTTGGCGAGCGAGCAGGCGCTGCACGGCCTTGCGCGCGGACTCGGCCTCGTCGCCCGTGCCCTGCAGGCCCGTGACGAGCCCCGTGCCGCGCACCCGGATCGGCCGCACACCCTTCAGGGTGACCAAGGCCTGGACTCGCTGAGGTTCGGCCCCCGCACGGCCCGCCAAGACCGCAACGACAGCCATCAAGACCAATCGAAATCGCTTCTGGAACACCGTCTTCTCTCCGTTCTTCGCCGCAGCCGGCTAGAAGGGGCTCAGATAATCGAATACTTTCGCCAGCCAGCCGCGCTTGGTAGCATCGCTGATGTTGCCCTGCCCCTCGAACTTCACGGCACGATCCATCACATACTTCGCGTCTACACTGTTGTCGGCCAGGAGCGTGGTCGGGTCCACGCGGCCCGTGAAGATGACCGTCCGTTCTTCCTCGCCGATCGTGACCGAGCTGCGCGCCTCCACGATCAGGTGCCCGTTGGGCCGCACGTCGATCACTTCGCCCGAGAGCACGGTCTGCGCGGTCGACGTCGTATCCGTCTCGCCCTCGGCCTCGTGCGTACGCTCGGTCTCCACCGCCAGCTCGGGCTTGCGCACGTCCGGAAACGGCAGGGCAATGATGTCGCCGTCCCGGTCCTTGGTGATCTTGAACAGCTTCTCAAAGGACCAGCCGAACTCGGTCTCCTTGCTCGTGTCCGTGCCCGCCTCGTGTCGGGCGGTGGTCTTCTCGTTGATCACGATAGTCACGCGGTCGTGCTTCTGGCTGGCACGCGGCTGTGCGAGCAGGTCCTCCGTGCCGTAGACGTCGTCCACCTCGGCCGCGCGCGCCGTGCGGCAACCGAGCACGGTCGCGGCCAGCAGTGCACACAGGACTGCGTAGCGCTTGGTCCGCATGTTAGCGGCCCTCCGTTCCGGCAACGAATACCTCTTGCGGCATCACGAGCTCCAGCTCGCCGTCCGGCGTCACCCGCGCGCAGTAGTTCTTCCCGCTCTCCGGGTTGCGCACGGGAATCACCTGGTTTGCGCCGCCGCTGTCGAGCGCTCGTGCAAGCTGGCGGACCGTAAACGCCCCGTTGCGCGCGGTCACGGGCACCACGTCGCCGCGCTTGACGAGTGGGGGCACTTCCACGGCCCCCTGCGTCAAGGGGTCTCCGGCGCTTACGGTCTCGGACATGCGCTTGCCGATCACGGCCTGCATCGCGGTGTAGAGGCGGCAGTCGGCCTCGAGCTCGGCCACGCCCATGCGTACGTCCGCCGGACGTACGGTCGCGCCGCGGCGCAGCGTGCGAACGGCCACCACCGCCGGGGCGCGCATGGTCACGCGTAGCACCGCCTCGACACTTCCCAGCCGCTCGCCCGACGCGTCAAAGAGCGCAAATCCAAACCGCCCTCGCCGCCCCAGCAGGAGCCGCGGGGCCTGCATCACGCTCGCGCAGCGCACCCGACTGGCCTGGTCGAAGTCGTCGTCCAGTCGAACCACCTCGACCGTCGCCTCCGCACCCGGCACGCGGCACACGCGCAGGGCGTACGCGGCCGCCGCTTGCGACACGGCGCGCTGCACGGTGTTCTGCTGCGGCACGGCATGATAGGAACCGGCCGGCTGCACAGCGGGCCTGTCTCCAGAGCCCTGTGCGGCCGATCCGCTTGTCAGGCGCACCTCGGTCGCGCCGCACAGGATCACAGCCTCCCCGCTCAGACCGTGCGCGCGCAGTCGCGCCAGGACGCGCTCTCGGGTGAGCGCCCCCTGGCCGCTGGGCGCCGGACCCAGGAAGATCCGCTGCACGCGCGCGCGCGCTGCGGCCGGACCGGTGATCCGCGCCACCTCGCCCAGGCGCACGTGGCTGCCCTGCACCGTGGCCTCTTCCAGGAGCTCCACGGTCACGCCCGCGCACGCGTACGCAGCCGCCCATGCCACCATGCAGGCGACCATTATCGGGCGCGTCCAGCAACGCGTCACAGGCATGGGATCAGACCTCCGTGTCCTCATGCGCCTATCGCTTCAGGTTGTTGACCGTCTGCAGCATCTCGTCGCTCGTTTGGATCGACCGCGAGTTGAACTCATACGCTCGCTGCGCGGTGATGAGCTTCACCATCTCGTCAATGGCGCTCACGTTGCTCAGCTCCACGAACCGGCCCACGATCGTGCCGAACCCCTCTTCCCCGGGCGTGCCCGCGATCTCGGCGCCGGAGGCCTCGGTCTGGGCGAACAGGTTGTCGCCGACCGGCTCCAGGCCCGCGGGGTTGGCGAACGTGGCCAGCTCCAGCTGACCGGCTTCCTGGATATCGCCCGCCGGGTCGCGATACTGCAACCGGCCGTCCGCGGTCCAGGTCGGGTCCTGCGCGTCCTCGGGCACCGTGATGCCGCCCTGGAGGATCGCGCCGTTGGGCAAAACCAGGTTCCCCTCCGCGTCGCGGTTGAAGGACCCGTCGCGCGTGTACCGGATCTCGCCGTCGCCCGTGTCCACGCGGAAGAAGTTGCGCGCCACGGTGCCTTTGTCCTGGATAAACATGTTGTACGGGTTGCCCGTCTCCAGCATGCCGCCGATCAGAAACATCTTGGTGGTCCCGGTCACGCGCACGCCGTGGCCGACCTGCAAGCCTGCGGGCATCTCGTTGCCGCCGCGCGCCTGAATGCCCGCGGCGCGCAGCCGCTGATAGGCAAGATCGGCAAAGGTCACGTGCGTGCGCTTGTAGCCCGTGGTGTTCACGTTCGAGAGGTCATGGGCGACCACGTCGATGTTCTTCTGCTGCGCGTGCATCCCGGTGGCCGCGGTCCACAAGGCTCGATTCATCATGGCAACTCACCCCCTCCTGCAAGGTCTCGGGCGCCGCGCTCAGCCGCGTACGCTGCCCACGGTCGTGACCGTGCGCCCCAGCACCTGGTCCTGAATGCTCACAAGCCGCATGTTCGCCTGATAGGCGCGCGCGGCCTCGATCATCGCCACCATGGACCGCACCGGTTCGACGGCGGACTCCTCCACCGCGCCGGGCAGCACCTCCACGCCCCCGGGGCTGAGCTGCGCCTCGCCGGGATCGAACAGGTTATCGCCTTGCTTGCGCAGCGCCCCGAGGTCGTCGACCCGCACCAGGCCCAGCTGCGCGAAGGGCTCGCCGGTCAGCTCGTCGAGGACCGCTCCGTCCTCGCGAATGCGGGCCGCCCCGGTGATGACGATCGGCGATCCGCTCTCGTCGAGCACGCGCGTCTCGCCGTCGGCCAGGGTCAGCTCGCCTTCGCTGTTGCGCGTAAAGGCGCCGTCGCGGCTGAGCATCCGCTTGCCGTCGCGCTCCACCTCAAAGAAGCCGTTGCGGTCCCGGATCGCGGCGTTGAGCGGGTTGCTCGTCATGCGGAAGGGCCCCACCTCCCAGGTGGGGTCGGTCTGGTGCAGCCACGCGCCGCCGCCGGTCTTCTCCAGCAGCTCGTTCACCCCGAACCGGTACCCCGGCTGGAGCACGCTCTCGGGCAAAAGCTCGCGCATCGTGGTCACGTCCGGCTTGAAGCCCACGGTGTTGGCGTTGGCCAGATTGTTGGCCACAACGCCGTGGCGACTGGCCTGGACCATGGCCCCCATGGTGGACAGATACACGCCGTTAATCATCGCGTCGCTCCCGGTCGGCGCGCCCTTCCAGCACGCCGCCCACGCGAACGAGCCGCGCGGTGAGCGCGCTCGTCCGGATGGCTCGAAACGCCTCTTCGAACCTGGCGGTCAGGTCCTTGTCTCGGTCTGGTGCCCGATCCCTGGGCATAGATTCCTCCTGCTTCCACAACACCTCGGCACACCTCGGCGCTACACCCAATTCCAACCCTCGTGCCACGCAGCGAACGCATGGGCCATATTCCGAGAATCCGTCTAAGCCGTTCATGTGAAGGGGCTTCCGGAGACGTTCCTCGGAGAGGCGCTCTCGACTGGAGGTGACAAGACGGCAGGGCATGCCGCAGACCGGAACGCGCAATCGGAAAATTCTGCCGGTGCGGCGTTCCTGCTCCGCGACGACAGCCAACGTGTGGAGCTGGACGTCCTGCCGGGTCCGTGGTTTGCAGTGTCCTACTCGGTCCATGGGCTGCCCAAGGGGGGCCGCCCGTCCGCACGAGCATAAAGGCCCTTTACAGGCCGTACTCGGGCGGCTACCTTGTCTTGACCCGACGGGAGTCCCGCACCGAGGGCAATGGCCATGAAGTCACTGATCGAAGGATTGCGCAAGAATCTGCGGTCGGTCATCCGCGGCAAGAACGCGGAGATCGACCTGCTGCTTGCCGCGTTCCTCGGCGAGGGCGACGTACTGCTCAACGACGTCCCCGGCGTGGGCAAGACCACGCTCGCCAAGGCCTTCGCCGCCTCTATCGAAGGAAGCTTCCACCGCATCCAGTTCACCCCGGACCTGTTGCCCGCGGATATCCTGGGCGGCAGCATCTACAACCCGCGCGAAGGCACCTTCTTGTTCCGGAAAGGACCCATTTTCGCGAACGTCCTGCTCGCGGACGAGATCAAACGCGCCAGCCCCCGGACCCAGTCGAGCCTGCTGGAGGCTATGGCCGAGGGCCAGGTGAGCATCGAGGGCCGCACCTATCCCCTGCCGTGGCCCTTCTGGGTGATCGCCACGCAAAACCCCATCGAGTACCAGGGCACCTATCCCCTGCCCGAGGCCCAGCTCGACCGGTTCGCCATGCAACTGACCCTGGGGTATCCCCCCGAGAGCGAGGAGCTCGGAATCCTGGCCAGCCACAAGGAGACGCACCCCCTGCTGGCGCTCTCACCGGTGGCCAAACCGGAGGACATCCTCGCGGCTCAGCAGGCCGTCCGCCGCATCCATGTGGACTTGGACGTGGCGCGGTACATGCTCGACCTGGTCACTGCAACCCGCGCCGACGCGCGCCTGCAGCTCGGGGTCTCGCCGCGTGGCAGCCTCACCCTGTACCGCATGGCCCAGGCCCATGCCGCTGTCGACGGCCGCGAATCGGTCCTGCCCGACGACGTGAAGGCCGTGGCGGTCGAGACCCTGGCCCACCGGGCCGTGCTGGAGACCAAGGCGAAGTACTCCGGCTTGTCCTTGGATACCGTAGTTCGCGAGATCCTCGAGCGCGTGGCCATTCCTGTGTGAGGCGCGCGCTTCCGCCGCCGTCCCCGGGTCGACCTACTGCATGCGCAAGCGGGACGGCAGTCCTTGCCGCGACGAGCCGGAAGGAGAGGACAAGATTCGCATGCCCGCACGATCCATGCGCAGGCTGCGCCTTCTGTTGCGCCGTGTCCGCCGTCGCCGCCGACGGCGTCATTCCTTGCGAGAAGGATGGCGTTTCGGGTGGAGCCAGCGCTGCACTCCCGTGGGCCGGATGCTCCTCATCGCGATCATGGTGATCGGGTCGTTCGCCGCGGTGATCGGCAACCAGGGCCAGCTCTACATCCTCGCTGTGTTCCTGTTCATCTTCACCTTTGTCGCGCGTGCGGCCAGTCTGGTCTTTCGCCCGCGCGTCTCGGTAACGCGTTGGCTGCCCCCGCGATGCGCGGCCGGCGCCGACGCATTGGCTCACGCCCGAGTGGTCAACCGCGGCCGCCTGCCCGTGTTCGATCTCACCGTGACCGAAAAGCTGCCGCCACCTGAGATGACGCTTGAACCCCGGCCCTGCTACCTGCCAACCTTGTCCCGAGGCGGCTCCGCGGACCTCTTGTACACGGTTCATCCCGAGCGACGCGGCGTGTACGAACTCCGCGGGCCAGTGGCCTTCAGCGCGTTTCCCTTTGGCATATATCACGCGATGCAGGAGGGTGACCAGCAAGCGCGCATGCTCGTCTATCCTCGCTTCGAGCGGCTGAGCGCGGTCAGCCTTCCCGTCGCGCCGCGTCACCAGCCGGGCGGTCTGCGCCTGGTCAGCCGTGTGGGCGAAAGCGAAGAGTTCGTCGGGAACCGGGAATATCGCCCCGGCGACCGGCTGCGGGATATCCACCACGCCGGCTGGGCGCGCCTGGGGGCTCCGGTCGTGCGCGAGTTCCAGCAGGAATACTTGTGCCGCATCGCCCTGGTGCTCGACACCTACGTCCCCCACGACCGAGCGGCCCCGCGTCGCGGGTTCGAAGGGGCGATCTCTCTGGCTGCGGGCATCGCGGACGCTCTGAGCCGCCAGGAGTATGTCATCGACCTGTTCGCGGCCGGGCCGGACCTGTACCATTTCCAGGCCGGGCGAAGCCTTGCGTACCTGGACAATATCCTGGATGTGCTCGCCTGCATCGACGTATGCAAGCGCAAGCCGTTCCGGTCCCTGGGCCCGGCCATCGCCGAGGCGATCACCCAAATCAGCACGGCCGTGTTCGTACTCCTCGATTGGGACGAGGACCGTGAACGCTTCGTGCAGTCGATTCGGAACCTGGGCGTAGCGGCCAAGGTCCTGGTCGTGCGGGAGCGTCCCTCCACCCTGGATCCGCACACCTTTGCAGGCGACGCGGGGCCCATCCTGACGGTCACTCCCCAGGAGGTGGAGCAGGGCCTGGGGCACATCTGAGCCGAAAGGACCTGCATGAACGCACAGGCGCACCCAGCCCACCACCCACGCCCGGCGGCCGGACCGGTCCCCGGCGACCTGGCAGGGTGCGTGCTCTTGGCGGTCTCCGCGATCGTCCTGGCCATCGGCGCCGGAAGCTGGATGTTGGCCGCGCCCTTGCTGGCACTCATCGTATTGCACCCCGTGCTCGCGCCGCGCGGGTCGGTGCGCGTGGGGTGGATCGGCCTGTTGATCCTGTCCGTCCCGTTCGCGATCCTGAGCCAGGAACGCGAGGTCTCCGGAACCGGGATCTTCATCCTGGACTTCAACTTCCTGTACTACACCGGCATGTACCTGATCACCGTCGGGCTCGTTGCGCTGTACGCGCCCCCGTTTCCGGAACGGATCCCCCGGATCGTGCTTTGCAGCGTATTCGCACTGGCTGGAGCCGGCGGCGAAGCCATGGGCCACATCTACCTTGCGGTGCTCGGCATCTATGCGGTCGGGCTGCTGGCGGCCTCTCGGGCCTGGATGCGCACCCGTTCGGCCGAACGCCGGGGCCGGACATTGCACCACATCGCGATCGGTGCGGGCTTCCTGCTCGCCTGCGGCCTCACGATCGCGTCCACGATCATCATCGACACCTACTATTACCAACTGACACGGATCGTCCAGCGGTACGCCTTCCGCTATGCCCGGGATCGAATGCGAGAGGGGCTCGACAGGAACGTACGGCTTGGCAACGTCGCCGAGAGGCAGGCCCGCGGCAGCAGCAACATCGCGCTGCGCGCGTTCGCCGAGCGCGCGCCGGGGTACCTTCGCGCGCAAGTGTTCGACGAATACAACCGGGGGCGCTGGTCCGGGCCGGTCGAGGGCCAGGTCGAGAAGGTCGAGCGGGATGAAGACCCCGATGCCGTAATTGGCCGCGTCTTACTGCCCGGGAGGTCGCCGCCCTCCGCGAGCGCCCAGCCCGCGCTGCACGTCCTCCCGGCACAGCGGTACTCGGAGCACTTTTTCCTGCCGCTCGCGGCCTCCGCAATCGACACGAAGAGCGAGCGCGTCAGTCTGCACGCAGGCGGGGTGGTCACCAGCAAGGACGAGCCCACGGCGCGGGGGTACGGTGTCCATCTCACCGACGCGGCCCTGTTCCACGAGGCGAGCGACCAAAGCCTGGTGCAGCTCCCTTCGGATGCGCAGGTGCGGCGCGAGCTCGACCGCGTCCTGGCTTCTCTCCAGGTCAGCGAGCATGAACCAGAGGCGGCCGTGCGCGCGATTGGGACTTTTTTCGAACGCAGATACACCTATCGGCTCGGCATACAGTTCGAGCGAAGAGAGGACGTATTGGTTCAGTTCCTGCGCGACAAAGAACACGGCCACTGCGAGCTGTTCGCGTCCGCGGGTGTGCTGCTTCTGCGCCGGGCCGGCATCCAGGCGAGATACATCACCGGTTTCCTGTGCACGGAGCGCAATCCCGTGGGCTCGCTGTGGATCGCGCGCGAACGCCACGCCCATGCCTGGGTCGAGTACCTTCATCCGACCGAAGGCTGGCGGACCGCGGAGTTCACGCCCCCGAGAGGCCGCCCCCTTACTCATGAGCCAAGCAATCGCTGGCAAGGGCTGTGGACCCATCTCGGAGCGCTCATCGACCGCGTGGTCGGTCTGGGCGTCGCGGGCATCATCGAGATGGCCGCCCAGGTCTTGGGCCGGGCAGGACGCTGGATTCTCGACGCCTGGTGGCGCGTCGCGATTCTGGCGGGCGTGCTGGCATTCTTCGCGTGGACCCGGCTCCGTCAGGCCTTGGCCGGCCGCGCGCGCAAGCGACGACGGGAGCGGGTGTTCCCGCCCGCGCTCCAGGCCCAGCGCACGGCGTTCCTGCGCCTGGAGCGAGACCTGCGCCGTCGGGGACTGCCGCGCGAGGGCAGCGAAACGCTCGAGGAGTTCGCGAACCGCCTCGCCCAGGCCGACCTGGAGGATCGAGACGCCATCGCGGCCTTTGTCCGCGATTTCGGCGCGAAGCGCTACGCGCCCTTCTCGGTCGCGCGCTCGTAGAGGCTGCGGCCCTCGGCGTCGATGGCCACGAGCGCGGGGAAATCCTCCACCTCCAGTCGCCGCAGGGCCTCGGGCCCCAGCTCGGGCCAGGCCAGCACCTCGGCTGAGCAGATGCACCGCGCCAGCAGCGCCCCCGCCCCGCCCGTAGCCGCGAAGTACACCGCGCCAAAGCGCTGCATCGCGCGCACGACCTCGCCGCTGCGCTCGCCCTTTCCGATCATGCCACGCACCCCGCGCGCCAGGAGCTGCGGGGTGAACGGGTCCATACGATAGCTGGAGGTGGGTCCTGCCGCGCCGAACGCCCGCCCTTCGCCCCCGGGCGTAGGCCCGACGTAGTAGAACACCGCGCCCTCTAGCGGAAAAGGCGGTGCCTCACCGCGGGCGAGCAGCTCGCACAGGCGGCGATGCGCCTGGTCGCGGGCCGCGTACAGCGTGCCCCGGATGCGCACACGTGTGCCCGCAGTGAGCGCACGCGCCGCAGCCTCGTCCAGGGGGGTCGTCAGGTCCACGGTCTGCGGCGCGCTCACAACACGGCCTCCGCATGCCTGTGCGCATGGCAGTCCAGGTTCACGGCTACGGGCAGGCTGGCGATGTGGCAGCCCGTGCTCTCCACATGCACGGCCAACGCCGTGGTCCGCCCGCCCAGCCCCATGGGCCCCACGCCCAGGGCGTTGATCCTCGCAAGGGCCTCCGCCTCCAGGGCGGCGTCCTCGTCGCGCGCGGCCGGATCGCCCAGGGGCCGCAAGAGCGCCTCTTTGGCCAGTTCCGCCGTACGCTCGAACGTGCCGCCCAGGCCCACGCCTACGACGACGGGTGGACAGGGCCGGCCCCCGGCCGAGCGGACCGACTCTTCCACAAACGCGAGCACGCCCTCGCGGCCCTGCGCCGGGGTGAGCATGGCCAGTCGGTTCATGTTCTCGCACCCGCCCCCCTTGGCCATGAATCGAATCCGCACCCGATTCCCAGGCGCCAGTCGCACGTGCAGCATCGCCGGGGTGTTGTCCGTGGTGTTCTCGCGCGACAGGGGATGGCCCACCATGCCCGCGCGGAGCCGGTGGCGCGTGTACCCTTCGTGGACCGCGTCGTCCACAGCGGACCGGAGGTCGCCGTCCACGAGATGCACCTCCTGACCGAGCTCGACGAACAGCACGGCGGTCCCCGTATCCTGGCACATGGGCCGCCGCTCCTCGCGGGCGATGCGCTGGTTTTGCAGAAGCTCCTCCAGTACGGTACGCGCGACCGAGCTCGTCTCTTGGTCGCGCGCCGCCTGTAGGGCCGAGACCACGCGCGCGTCCAGCTCGAACGCCGCGCGCTCGATGCACTCGACCACCGCCGCTTGGATTCGGTCCACGGACACCTCGCGCATCTGCCGCTCCTCGGAAGACGTGAGCGCGGCATTCTACGCGGCGCGCCGGTCCGGTCAAGGGCGCGCCGGAATGCTCAAGTGTTGCGCTTCGCACACAGGCTTCGCGCATGCGCAACAATGGAGGCCTGCACCTGGTCCGGCTTCGAGATCGTCACGTCGCCCACGAGCAGGGCCTCTCTGTCGGACGGCGCCTCGGCCGCGATGCGGCCGGCCGGATCCACCAGGCACGTGGGCGCGTTCTGCGGTCCGTTCACGTTATTCACCGCCAGGATCCACAGGCCGTTCTCCGCCGCGCGGCTCACCAGATGCGCGCGCGCCACGGGCAGCTTGTCCGTACGCGTGCCATTCATGCTGAACGCGACCACCGCAAGCTGCGCGCGCCGAGCCAGCAGCTCGCGGAAATATTCGGGGAACCGAAACTCGAAGCAGATGCGCAGCCCCACCCGCACTCCGTCCACGCGATGCATCCGTCCCGGGCTGGCACCGGCCGCGTAGTGGCGGGCGCCGTCTCCGTACAGTGCGCGTTTGGCATACGTCCCGCAGCTGCGGCCGTCCGGACCGAGCAGGCGCAGGCTATTGTACGCCCGGCCCCGCCGGAACGCCGTGGTGCCCAATGCCACGTACAGGCCCAGCCGCGCCGCCTCGGCCGCGATCGTCCGCGTGGCTGCGGTCACGGCGCGCCGGTCCAGGTCGACAAGCTCGTCGCGATCCACGCCTACGTATCCGGTCAGCGCCCCCTCCTGGAGACCGAGCAGGCGCACGCCTCGCCGGGCGGCACGTCGCATGCCGCGCAGGATGGCCGCAGCGTTGGCCTGCATGTGTGCGCTGCCGCAAAACTGGAACGCGCCCACGCGCAGCACGCGCTCCTCACGGTCGGCCATGGATCGGCTCCTCGAGGTCACTTCGGTTGCACGGCACCCCGTAGGGCTTCGGCCACGGCTTGCGACAGGAGCGCGCGGCTGAAGGGCTTCTGCACGAACGCGGCCTCGCCTACATGAGGCGCTTCGCCGTGGGGGCCCTCCATGCTGTAGCCCGATACGAGCAGGACGCGCGCCTGCGCGTCGGAGGCGCGGATGCGTCTCATGGCCTCGGCGCCACTGACTCGAGGCATGTCCATGTCCAGGACCATCAGGTCGTATCGACCGGGCTCTTCCAGGTACATGCGCGCCGCCTCGTCGCCGTCCGCAGCCACGGCGACCTCGTACCCCAGCCCCTGGAGCATGACGCGCAGCATCTCGCGCATGTCCGGCTCATCATCGGCCACGAGAAGGCGTCCGCTGCCTTCCACGGTCTCTGGCGAGGCCTGCGCGGCCTCGGCAGTTGCCTGCTCAGCCAGCGGCAGATGCATCCGCGCCGTCGTGCCCTGATGAGGGGCGCTGTCCATCTCCACGGTCCCGCCGTGTGCCTTGGCGGTGCCGTACACGGCCGCGAGCCCCATGCCGGTCCCCTGCCCTTCCTTCTTCGTGGTGAAGAAGGGCTCGAACGCGCGCGCCCTGGTGCGAACGTCCATGCCCTGTCCGGTGTCGGTCACCTGAACCTGCAGGTACGCCCCGGGCGCGAGGTCCTGCCCGCGACGACGCCAGTACTCCGCGTCGAGCAGCACCACATCCGTGGAAAAGCACAGGTCCCCGCCCTCAGGCATGGCGTCACGCGCGTTGAGCGCCAGGTTCAGGATCGCGTTCTGCAGCAGCGTCGGGTCCCCCTGTACCACGTCCGGCACGGCCCGCAGGTCTCGGCGAATGCGGATCCGCCTGTCGATGCTGCGCTCCAAGAGCGTGCACACCTCTCCGATCACCTCGTGGATGCTCACCGGCTCCCGACGCTGCCGACCCCGCCGAGCGAACGTAAGCAATTGCGCGGTGAGGTCCGCACCGCGTCGGCAGGCGGTGATGATGGCGTCCACGTACTGGCGAAGCTTCTCGTCGTCCTGCAACCGGATCTTGAGCAGCTCGGCGTATCCCAGAATCCCGCCCAGTTGATTGTTGAAGTCATGGGCGACGCCGCCCGCCAGCCGCCCGATCGCGTCCAGCTTCTGGGACTGGCGCAGCTGTGCCTCCATCTGCCTGCGCGCCCTGACGTCCCTAACGAACAAGAGGTCCGCCTCTTCTCCCTCATAGGGAATCGTGCCCGCATGAAGCTCGACCTCCACCTCGCCTCCGTCCGCGCGCACAAGCGTCGCTTCCGAGATCGGCGCCTCGCCCCTTGTGTGGAGACGGCGGTGCAGGGCCTCCATCAACGCGCGCCCTTGCTCGTCGGAGAAGAACCGTTCCAGCGGCGACCCGATGGCCTGTCTAGGGCTCATGCCTGCCAGGTCCGCGAAGCGCGGATTCGCGTACCGGATCTTGCCCTGCTGCACGACCAGGATCGCGTCCTTGGCATGCTCGACCACACATCGGTATTTCTCCTCGGACTCGCGCAGCTGTTGCTCGGCCGCGTCCCGACTGGCCTGCTCCGCGAGCGCGCGCACCGCGAAGGCCACGTCGCCCGCGAGCTCCGCAAACAGGTGCTGCTCCTGCGGATCGTCCGCGAGGCGTTCGGGCAGGGCCACGCCCATGGCCCCGTACACCGTTCCGTCACACTCCAGGCGCACGATCATGTGCTGGAGGGCCCGGTCCTCTGAAGGCGGCCCTGCTTCTTCACAAGAGATCTCACTTGACGTCACGGTCCGCACGCGGGACGTGCCAAGCGCTGAGCGCAACCATCGCGGCAACTCTCCGCCGCGCAAGTCCCGCAGGATCGCCGGGCGCCCGCCGGCCGCCATCGTGCCCTCGGCCGCGCACACGGTCTCATCCTCGACCAGGACCGCCCACGCCGCCGCGTACCCGCGGGTCTTGACCAGCCGCTGGCAGACCCGCTCCAACAGGCGGTCGCGATCACGCTCCAGGACCATGGCCTGCTCGACATTGCGGATGGCCCGCAGGACCGCGGTCACCTGACGGACGCGCTCTCGTGCCTGGTGTTCGGGCCGTACATCCTGCAAGGTCAGCACGGCTTGCGCGCAACGCTCTTGCGCCAGCCCTGGGACCGGGGCCACCGTTACGGCCACCGGGCGATCTCGCCCGTCCAGGCCCGCCAGCACCGCCGGGTGGGGCCCCCATGCACGCCGCCCGCGCACCACCTCTTCAACGGGCACGGGGATTGCCGGCCCCGCTGGTTCCTTGCGCAGGCGGACTACGTCCTGGATAGGCCAGTCCTTCACCTCAGCAAACCGCCGACCCGTAAACCCCTCCGCAGACGGATTCATGCGGAGAATCCGACCGTCCCCGTCCGCGAACACCACGGCCTCAGCAATCGCGTGCAGCGCAGCCCCGAGATCTGTTTCGGTTCGGCTGCGCAGTTGCTCGGCGGCGCCCCGCCGCCAGGCGAGGCGTGCGCCCGCGACACCTACTGCGCCCAGGGAAAGGACCCAGGCCCCGAGTGCACCCCAGAACGCCCATCGCTGCTGTGCGAGCGCGTGCTGCAGCTCGCGTTCGAGACTCGCCTGCAAGGTCTGCGCTTCCGTGCGAGACGCCCGCAGGCTCTCGGCAAGAGCAGGCCCCTTCTGCGCCTCCGCGCCCACGGCTGGGGCTGCGCGCATTGCCCCGCGCAGGCGCCGCAGGCCGGACAGCGCTTGGGTGAGGCGCCGCTCGGCCAGTTCAGCACGCGGGACGCCGAGTGCCTGGCGCAACCGATGCAAATCCCGCTCGACATGGGCGAGTTGCTCGCCGGCCTGGTTCACACGCCCGCGCGCGGACGCCAACAGGGGAACGGGGCCGCCCTCGTACGCGCCCAGACTCGCGCTCGCCGCCGTCAGGTGCGTAACCGCGGCCGTCGCTCGCCCCCGCGCGGAGTCCAAGGCCTCGATACGCCGCCGGCAACAGGACTCCGTCCAGGCGCAGACCGCGATCCCCAGCACCCCGAGGCCCAGCATCGTGCCGACCAGCGGGTCGATACCCCAGGATCTGCGCCGTCGCCCGCGTGCGTGCATCGCGCTTCTCCGCAGACCGGCCCGCCACGCGAGCCGCCCACAAAGCTTAAGGGTACAAAACTGGGCAGGCCGTTCAACCCCACCGCAAGGGCTTGCCGCAAGACCTAGAGACGGTAGGTCGCGCCCTCGCGCGCCGCGTCGGTGGGCGCAAACAGCTCGCGGGCCGCCGCCTCGATGCGGCACACCTGCGCGTCGCTGCGATCGGGGTCATGGTGGTGCAGAAGCAGCCGGCCCACACCCGCGGCTCGAGCCACCTCGCAGGCCATCTGGTAGGTGCTGTGTCCGAATCCGCGCTTCGCCCCGCCGGAGCGCGTGTACTCCTCGGGCAGATATTGCGCGTCATGGATGAGCAGGCTCGCTCCACGTGCGAATGCCACAAGGTTCGGATCTCCGCCGTCCATGCCCTCGGTGTCCGTGGCGTAGACCACGCTCGCGCCGTCGCATTCCAGGCGGAAGTACAGCACCCCGGCCTTGGGATGGCGGTCGCCTTGCCGCACGCGCACCAGCATCCTTGGTCGAGCCGCCGCGCACTCCTCTGGAGAGCACACCCGCGGGGTCTGTGGCTGGTCGAAGAAGCAGATCGTCGCGCCGTCGCGCACGCTGCGAATCGTCTTCACGGATTTCGTCTCGCCCAGGCTGACCGGGAAGAACGGCGCGGTCATGCCCTGGGCCAAGGCGTCCTCGACCTCGACGTACTCGGTGCGCGGACCGAACAGGTGCAGCCGCGAGCCGGGCAGGTGCAGGGGCTTGAAGAAGGGGAATCCCTGAGTGTGGTCGTGATGGGTGTGGCTAATGAGCAGTGTACTCACCACGGGCGCGCCGGTGTCTGTGTGCTCGCGGGCCAGCGCGTCGCCCAGACCGATGATGCCGGTGCCCGCGTCGAAAATGACGACCTGCCCCCGCGCGCGCACGGCGTAACAGGTCGTGTGTCCCCCGAATTCGAGATACTCCGCGCCGCAGACCGGGTGGCTGCCCCGAGCCCCGTACACGGTCAGCACCGGCCGTTCCTCGCGCACGGGCCCCTCTCCAGGCATACCGGACTCCCCCAGTGGTCTCTTAGAGACCTATGTACGCCACCGGCCAGGGCCTGTCAACGAGTTTTGCCGGCCCAGGGCCTTGACAAACGCGCTCCACGCGCATACATGCCGGGGATGCCCGGCGCATTGCCTCCGCCGGGATTCAAGCGACATTCGCCGCCAGAAGGGAGCCGACATGTTCTTTTCCGGAATCGCTGACGAGGCGAGCCCGCGTCTTGCGGACCAGATCCGCGCGCACCAGGAGTTGGGCTTCGAGCACATCGAGCTGCGCATGGTCGACGGCAAGCAACTGACCGCGCTGAGCGACCGGGAGTTCGACGCGGTGCGCTCCGAGCTCGATGCCGCAGGGCTGCAAGTGAGCTGCTTCGCCTCGGCCATCGCCAACTGGGCGCGGCCCATCTCGAACGACCTGCAGACCGACATCGACGACCTGGAGCGCAACCTTACCCGCATGCAGGCCCTCGGCTGCCCGTACATCCGGGTGATGAGCTGGCCCAATGCGGGCTTGAGCCAAGAGGAATGGAAAGACGAGGCCGTAAGGCGCATGCGCCGCCTCGCCCAAATCGCCGAGCAGGGACAGGTCACCCTCGTGCTGGAGAACTGTGACGGCTGGGCCGCGCAGAGCTCCAAGCACATGCTCGAGTTCCTGCGCGCGGTGGACAGCCCGGCCCTGCGGGTCGTGTTCGACACGGGCAACGCGCCCGGGCACGCGCAGAACAGCCTGGAGATGTACGTTACCGTCAAGCCCTATGTCTCGTACGTACACATCAAGGACGCGTATCTGGACACGGACGGACGCGCCCATTACGTATGGCCGAGCGAGGGACACGGGTACGTGCGCCAGATCCTCGCCGACCTGGTGCAAAGCGAGTACGGAGGCGGCGTGTCCATCGAGCCGCACCTCAAGGCAGTGGTCCACGAGGGCAAGAGCGCGGACACCGAAGGACAGGCGTACCAGGTCTACGTGGAGTACGGCCGTCGGCTGAAGGCCCTGGTCGACGAGCTCCAGGCCGAACGGCCGACCCCCTGAGGAGCTCGCGGACAGGAGGGGGACGCAGCAGCGCGGCGGCCGTAGACCGGTTGGTCGCGGTCCTTCCCTCTGATCGCTTCCGATGTTCGTAACCCGCTCTTGCGTGGAGACATCGCTTGTACGAAATCGCACAAACTTTCCTTCTGTGCTTCATCCCCATGTTCGTGGCCATGGACCCGGTGGGATTGGTGCCCGTGTATCTGGGGCTGACCGAGGACCTTTCGCCCAGCGAAAAGCGACGAGTGACAATCGAGGCGTGCCTCACCGGCCTGCTCGTGGGCCTGGGGTTTCTGGCCCTGGGGCGGACCGTGTTTCGCGTCTTGGGCATTCGCATGGCCGACTTTCTGGTGGCCGGCGGCGTGGTGCTCTTCTGCTTCGCGCTCAACGACCTCCTGGGTGCGGGACGTCGCTGGCGACGCTCCGGAGACTCCGTGGGCGCCGTGCCCCTGGGCACCCCGCTCCTGGTGGGCCCGGGCGTGCTGGCGGCCGGGCTGCTCGTCCTGGGCGAGCACGGCTGGGCGGCCACCACCGCGGCGCTCATCGCGTGTCTCGTGGGCGCCGGGGTGGTGTTTCTGATCTCGGGCTGGATTGTGCGCGTGCTGCGGCCAGCGGGCGTCCGCGCGGCTAGTCGCATCGCCGCGCTCCTCCTGGCCGCGTTCGCGGTGATGATGGTCCGCCGAGGCGTCACCGAGATCGTGCAGCGGGCCGTCGAGACCATAAGCGCCGGCCCCTGAACCGCGGCACACGGCCTCCCTCTGTCCGGCGTGCCTGTGCGGGGGGACGACGTCGACGGCAATCTACACGGTCACGTCGATGAGGTGTCCCTCGGAGAAGGGCGCGGGCCCCTCGGGCGGAGGCTCGTCCTCGGCGTCGCGGTGCCGGGACCGGCGCCGGCGCCGCATGCGCGCTTGGCGGCGGCGCTCTTCCTCGGGGTCGATGTCGTGGGTGCGTTCCTGATCGTTGCGGATGGGTTCGTTCTCGGCCTGATGGAGCTCGCGGATCATCTCTTCGGCCTGGCGGGCGCGCTCCATCTCCTCGGCGCGTCGGGCCTCGGCCTCGACCTTCCCCAGCTCGCGCGCAGCGCTCTGCGCGGCCGAGAGCATCGGCGCCTTGCCCACCACTTCCTGGATATTCCTGAGGAACATGGGGTTCTCCCCACGGCCGCCCACCGCAACATACTGTAGTCGGCGCGCGGGGCCGAGTCAAGGTCGCGCCGCGCGTCACTCGGGTTCAAGGCCGCGCACGGAGAACTTCTCGCGGAGCCGATTGAGGGTCTGCTGGTGGATCTGGCATACGCGGCTCTCGCTGATCTGGAGCACGACCCCGATCTCCTTCAGGCTCATGTTGTCGTAGTAGTACATCTGCAGGATGGCCTGCTCGTTGCGGCTCAATCCCCGGTAGGCGAGCTGCTTCAGCTCCTCGCGCTCCACGCGGTCCAGGGGACAGGGCGTGCGATGGTCGGTCAGCGCCTCGAGATGGCTGTGCTCGTTCTCCTTCTCGTCCTCCCAGGTCCGATCCAGGCTCACCATGGTGCGCACGCGCTGCTCGCGGACAAGCTCCTGGTACTCGTCCATGGGCACATCCATGTGGGCGGCCACCTCCTCGTCCGTGGCCACGCGCTGGAGCCGGGTTTCCGCCTCGTCTCGTGCGCGTTCGAGTTGGTGGCCCCGGTTGCGGATCTGCCGCGGCACCCAGTCGCAGCGCCGCAGGTCGTCGTACATCGCGCCGCGAATCCGCAGCGAGCAGAAGGTCTCGAACTTCGCGCCCCGGTCGGGATCGTACTTCTCGATCGCATCGATGAGCCCCAGCGATCCGGCCTGGGCCAGGTCCTCAAGGTCTACCTGCGCAGGCAGGCGCGCCTTGATCTGCTCGGCGGCCTGGCGCACGAGCGGGTAATAGTGTTCGATCAGACGATCCCGCATCCAGGGCTGTCCGGTCTCCCGGTACGCCCGCCACCACGGATCGACGTCCTGTTCGATGGGCGGCAGGTCCGGGTCTCCCCTCGCTCGCTCCCGGGAAGGCGGGGGCTGACGCTTGGGGAGATCGGGTGAGGTCCTCTCCTGCTCGTTTGCCACGCTCTACCTCCTGGCCATATCCGCGCGTGCGCGCGTGCTCAAGCCTGTGACGTCTCGCTGGTCATGTCGGCGGACTCGCCCTCGGCTTCCGAGCCTTCGCCGCCCGCGGCCTCGCGGAGTTCCTGCGAGGCCATCCGGCCCCGGTGGCGCATCTCGTCCTGGCGCGAACGCAGTTCGGCGAGTTCCTCTTCCACCAGCCGCGTGCCGACCTTGGCCACCATGCGGCCGATGAACACGTAGTACATGACTACCACCACGATGCCGATAAACAGCACCGTGGCCGGCTCCATGGACGGCAGGCCCAGGATCGTGCGCAGCACCCACGTGCCCGCGAGGATCACGAACGCAAGCAGGGCCAGCAGTCCGGCGAGCTTGTTCTCCATCATGCCCGTGCGTCCTCGTCACGATTAGGTCCGTCTCCGTCCGGTTCGTCCGGGGCCCGCCCGGCGGCCGCTTCGTCCTGGCCCAGCACCAGCCCGGCCAGCCGCATCGGATCGCCGGGCTCAATGTGCTCCATGTAGTCCTGGCCCGTGGTCACGTAGGACAGGGACCGGTCCACGTTCGCGGCTACGTTGAGGATCAGGCCGTGCGTGACCGCCTCGTCGAGCTTGGTGAGCATAATGTGGTCAAAGCGGACCGCGTCGAAGCGGCGCACCGTGTCCAGGATCTGCTTCGCGCCGCTGAGGCTGCACAGGGCCAGGTGCACCTCGTCCGGCTCGATGGCGTCCAGGAACGCGGCGAGCTCGCGCAGGGACGCCTCGTTGCGCGGCACTCGGCCCGCGGTGTCGACCAGGATCACGTCCCGATCCCCGGCGCGGCGCAGGGCCGCGCGTACGTTGTCCACCGTGTCGGCCACCACCAACGGGACGTTCAAGAGCTGCGCCACGCTTCGGAGCTGCTCGCTGCCGCCCGGCCGGTGGCGATCCTCGCTGATGAGCCCCACCCGGCAGCGGTGCTGCATCTTGAACTGCATGGCGAGCTTGGTGATGCTCGTGGTCTTGCCCACCCCGGTCGGGCCCACCACCACGACCACCGTGGGCCGTCCGTCCCCGCGCAGCCGCGTGGGACCGGCGGCCGGGATCAGCTTGGCGATCGCCTGTAGCATGGCCTCGCGCACGGCCTCGCGGTCGGCCAGGGACGCGGGGGCGATCTCGTGGCTCAGGCGCTCGACCAGGTGGCGAGCCACCTGTTCGCTGACCTCGTTGTCCACGAGCCGCAGGTAGTAGTCGAGCAACGGCTGGGGCACCTCGGGGCGGTCCGTGCACCGGGCCAGCCGCTCGATCTCCTCGAGCCGCGCCTGGATGTCTTCGAGCACTTCCGCGCCCATGGCAGACCACGGGGCTTCCTCTCGCGGGCCGGGTTGCGAGGGAGAGACGCCACCACCGGACGCGGCCGCGCCGTACACGCGCGAGAGGAGCCGCGCCGCGCCCGTCCCCGACGCGCCCGCGCCTCGGTGCGCCGGCGCGGCCGTGAGCTCCACCATGGGGCGGTCGGCCACGAGCACGGCGTCCGGACCCAGTTCGCTGCGCATGGCCTCCAGGGCCTGATCGCGCGTACCGCCGTAGAAGCACGTCGTCGCTCCGTCCATGGAAGAGGACGTGGCCGTCAGCTCCACGACCGAGCGCTGGCCCAGGAGCACCGCGTCCTCGCCCAGCGCCGCCTTGGCCGCCTCCATGGCCTCGGCTGCGATGCGTCCGCGAAAGACTTGGGCCCGCTCGTCGCTCATCGTCCACTCACTCCGTCAGGCGCACCATGCCCACGCTCTCGACCTTGTACTCGGGCAGCACCTCGTTGTAGCTGAGCACCGCCAAGAGCGGGATGCTCGCCTCGGTCATCCGCTTCACATGCGCGCGGATCTGGGGGCTCGTGAGCATCACCGCCTGGTGTCCGGCCTGTAGCAGAGTCCCCAGCTCCCGGCTGACGGCCTCCAGGATCCGCTGCACCTCCGCCGGCGGCAGGGTCAGGAAGCTGCCGCCCTCCGTGTGCTCGATGCCCTGCTGGATGTGCTCCTCCAGGCGCGGGTCCATGGTCACCGCGTAGATCGTGTCGCCTTCCGCGTACTCGTTGCAGATCCACCGCGCCAGGGCGTTGCGCGCGTACTCGGTCAGGATCTCGGGGTCCTTGGTGCGCCGCCCGTAGTCGGCGAGCACCTCCAGGACGGTCTCCAGGTTGCGGATGCTCACGCGCTCGCGCAGCAGGTTCTGCAGGACCTTCTGCACGTCGGCCACGTTCAGGAGGTCGGGCACCACATCCTGCACGAGCTGCCCGGCTCGCTCGCGCAGGTTGTCCAGGAGCCGGCGCACCTCTTCGCGCGTGAGCAGATCCGGCGCGTACTTCTTGATGACCTCCGTGAGGTGCGTGGCGATCACGCTCTCGGCGTCGACCACGGTGTATCCACGGCGCTCGGCTTCGCTTCGCTGCTGCTCCTCGATCCATACCGCGGGCAGGCCAAACGCGGGCTCCGTGGTCTCGATGCCCTCGATGGGCTCGCTCACCGTGCCCGGGTCCATGGCCAGGTATCGGTCCGGCACGGCGGTGCCGCGCGCCACCGGACTGCCCTGGATGCTGATCACGTAATCGTTGGCCTCCAGGCGGATGTCGTCGCGGATGCGGATCGGCGGCACCACGAACCCGAGGTCCACGGCGATCTGTCTTCGGATCATCTGCACTCGGCCGAGCAAGCCCCCGCCCCGCCCGGTGTCGACCAGGGGCACCAGGCCGTACCCGACCTCCAGGCTCATGGGATCGACGTGCAGGAGCTTCTCTACGCGCTCGGGCTCGCGGCCCGCCGCGGCCTCGGCTTCCCTGCCCTCGGCCTCCTCGGCGCCCTCGGCCTCCTGGACGGCCGCTGCCTTGCCCATCAGGTGCCAACCCAGACCGCATGCGGCCCCGATGGTCAAGAGCGGGATCACCGGGAAGGGCAGCCAGATGCCCGCGACGCCCAGCCCGCTGATCAGCAGGCTCGCAAAGGCCAGGGCCTTGCGCTGGCTGAAGAGCTGCGTGACGACTTCCGTGCCCAGGTTGTCCTGGCTGCTCGACCGCGTGACCAACAGACCCGCGGCGACGCTCACAAGCAGCGCCGGAATCTGGCTCACCAATCCGTCGCCGATCGTGAGCCGCGTGAACACGCTCGCCGCCTGGGCCCAGTCCATGTCGTAGAGCACCCGGCCGATGATGAACCCCACCAGGATATTCACCAGGGTAATGATGATGCCCGCGATCGCGTCGCCGCGCACGAACTTGCTCGCGCCGTCCATGGATCCGTAGAAGTCGGTCTGCCGCCGCAGCTCGTCTCGGCGCTGGCGGGCCTGGTTTTCGTCGATGAGCCCCGCGTTCAGGTCCGCGTCGATGGCCATCTGGTGGCCGGGCATAGCATCCAGGGCGAATCGCGCTGCGACCTCGCTGATCCGGGTGGCGCCCTTGGTCACCACCACGAACTGGATCACCACGATGATCACGAAGATCGTGGCGCCGATGGCGATAGCCTGCGCGCCCGTGCCCGTCTCGCCCGCCACGAACGTGGCGAACACGGCCACGATCTTACCTGCCGCGAGCTCGCCGGCCACCTTGGCGTTGCCCAGGATCAGGCGCGTGGTGGCGATGTTGAGGCTCAGGCGATACAGCGTGGCCATGAGCAAGAGCGACGGGAACACAGACAGGTCCAGAGGCTTGGACGCGTAGACCGTGGTCAACAAGAGCACCAGGGAGAAGGTGATGTTGATCGACAACAGGAAATCCATGAGTGCCGGATTCAGCGGCACGATCATCACGATCAGCGTGAAGATGAGGAAGAACGCGACCACCAGGTCGCGGCTCTGCACCGCGCGCCGGCTCATGGAGCGGAACACGGCAGCGGCATCGGCCACGGCGAGGTCCTCCTACACAGCGCCGGGCGGGCACGCCCCGCCCGGGCGATCAACCGGCGGCCGCGCCTCGCAGGCGCTGGGCGCGCTCGGCGTCTTGGCGGTACACCCAGGCGAGCACGTCCGCGACCGCGCGGAAGAGCTCTTCCGGAATCTCGTCGCCCACCTCGAGCTCGGCATACAGCCGCCGGGCCAGGTCCGGGGCGTATCGGGTGGGAACGCCGTTGTCTTCGGCGATCTCGATGATGCGCAGGGCAACGCGGTCGCGGCCCTTGGCGACCACATAGGGCGGACGGTTCTGCTTGTCCCAGTTGTAGCCCAGGGCCACGGCATAGTGGGTGGGGTTGCGCACCACCACCTCGGCCGAGGGCACCTCGGCCATCATGCGCTGCTGGGCGAGCTGACGCTGGACCGCGCGGCGCCGGCTGCGGATCTGGGGGTCGCCTTCGGTGTCGCGCAGCTCTTCGCGCACCTCCTGCTTGGTCATGCGTAGGTCCTGCTCCCACTGGTAGCGCTGGTACCACATGTCCGCGAGCGCCAGGATCAGGAGCACCGCGGCCAGGCGCAGCAGCAGGTCCGACGCCGCCTGGCCCATGTGCACGATCACGGAGATCGTGTCGAGCCCCCCCATGCCCTGGATCGCGAAGAGTTCGGCCCGAAAGCCCACGTAGGCCACGATCAGGACCACCGCCACCTTGCCCAGGCTCATCACTAGGGTCATGAGCGCGCGCATGTTGAACAGGCGCTTGAGTCCCTCCACGGGGTTGAGCTTATCGAACCGCAGGGAGATCGCCTCCGCGCTCATCACGAACCCGACCTGGGCCACGCCCACCAGGGCCGCCATGGCCGCCAGCAGCACCAGCAGCGGGAACACGATCCCCGCATACGTGGCGATCCATTGCGGCGCATAGGCGATGCCCTCCTCGGCGTCCGGGACCGGAAGCTCGCCGACTTCCTGGAACATCCCGCCGGAGGCGGCCAGGAGCTCCTGCACGAGCCACCCGCCCGCGAAGCGCAAGAACAGCGCGGCCACGAACACGATCACTCCGGCCGACAGGTCTCGGCTGCGCGCGAAGTTTCCTCGCTCGCGGGCGCGCTGGCGCTTGCGCGGGGTGGCCTCTTCCGTGCGTTCGGCAGCCGATTCTTCGGGCACACTGCGCTCCTAGGTTCGGGTCAGCCCGCCGGGCCCAACAGCTGCACCACCGTGTCCACGTCCCGGATCATCTGACGGCACAGGGTCGCCACGCCCTCGGCAAAGGGCCGCGCCACCATGGACAGCGCGAGCAGGCCCACGAACGTGCGCAGGGGCAGGCCGATCACGATGATGTTGAGCTGCGGCATGGTGCGGGTGAGCACCCCCACCACCACGCTCACGAGCAGCATGATCAGGAGCACCGGCCCGCCCAAGCGCACCGCGGCTTCCCAGATGCCCGCGAACATGGACCACACGCCCTCCAGGAGCTCGGGCCGCAACACGGACGCGCCCAGGCCCACGGCCAAGTAGCTGCCGGCCAATACGTGCAAGAGCACCAGGTGCAGGTCGAGCGACAGGAAGATCACGATCGCGAAGGAGAACTTGAAGAAGCTGATCAGGCCCACCTCTTGCTCCAGGAAGGGGTCGAGCACGTTCGCAAGCGCGAACCCGAGCTGCTGGCCGATGAGCTCGCCGGCCAACTGCGCGCCAGCGAACACCAGGCTCGCGGCATAGCCGATCACCACGCCCACGAAGACCTCGCGCGCGGTCAGCACCACAAGGGTCCACCAGTCGAGCTGCAAGGGCCCCTGCACCGTGGCCGCCGCGTGGGGGTACACCACGAGCGCCAGCAGCGCCGCCAGGCCGATGCGCGCACGCCGAGGGAAGTCCTCGCCGCCGAAGAACGGCGCGAACACCACGATCCCCGCCATGCGCAGCAGGCACAGCACGAAGATCAGGAACTCCTGCAGGGTGAGGTCCAGAAGGTCCATACAATGCGTCAGCCTCCGGCGAGGGCCATGAGCGCCGCCCGAGCGAAGTTGAGCAGGATGTTGGTCATCCACGGCAGGAACAGGAACACCGCCGCCACCACGCCCAGAATCTTGGGCACAAAGGTGAGCGTCATCTCCTGCACGCCGGTGACCGTCTGCAAGAGCGAAATCCCCACGCCCACGAGCAAGGCCGTCAGCAACAGGGGCATGGCGACCAGGAACGCCGTCCACAGCATCTCCTGGGCCACGACCACGGCGTTATCCACGAACATGCGTCAACTCCCGAACATCGGAAAACTCACCGCCAGGCCCCGCACCAGCAGGTCCCAGCCGTCCACGAGCACGAACAGAATCACCTTGAAGGGCAGGGAGATCATGACCGGCGGCAGCATCATCATACCCATGCTCATGAGCACGGAGCTGATGACCATGTCCACCACCAGAAACGGCAGGTACAGGAGGAACCCCATCCAGAACGCGCGCTTCAGCTCCGCGGTCACGAACGCGGGCACCAGCACGTGCGTGGGCACCGTCTCCCGGGTAATCACCTCGTCCGGGCCGACCTGCCGGCCCGCGATGGTCAAGAACGTCTCGATCTCCGCGCGCCCGCGGTTGTCCTCCAGGCACCGGAACATGAAGTGGCGCACCGGGGCCAGGGTGCGGTCGAACGCCTCTTCCTGGGTCATGGGCTGGCCGTTGACGAGCTCGCCGCGCAGGTAGGGGCCCAGCCCGTCGTGCCAGGCCTGCTCCCAGGACGGATACATAATGAAGAAGGTGAGAAGCAGCGCCATGCCCATGATCACCGGGTTCGGGGGAAGCTGCTGCGTGGCCAGAGCCCGGCGCAAGAAACCGAACACGATCACGATCCGGGTGAAGCACGTGGTCATGATCAGGATGCTGGGCGAGAGGGTGAGTACGGTGAGCAGCGCGACGACCTGCAGGACCGTGGCGACCTGCTCCGGACGGCGGGCCGGCTCCAGTCCCTCGGCGCCCACGGTGGGCAATAGGGCCTGCGGCTCGGCCGCGGCCGCGTGACCGTGCGCGCCTAGAACCAGACACCCCAAGATCAGGCCGAGCCCCAGCAGACGGGCCGACCGTGCGCGTCCCCCCATGTGGGCGCTTCCCCCCAAGCGCGCGGGCGAGCTCGCCCGCGACCCCCTAGGTTCGCGCGCCGCGGGTCCCCGGTCCGCGGCGCCTCCAACGTCGCGCTACTCGGCCGCGCGCATCCCCCGCAGACGATCGTGAATTGCGTCGACCTCGCGCGACAACCGCGTCGCCTCCCCCCCGGCGGCGGACGCGGCATCTTGCTCCTTGTGCCCGGCGACCGCTGCATCCAGCAGCCGCCGGAACGTGGACCGCCCCGCCTCGGTCGCGGGACGGGCCGTACTCAGGATCTCGGTTACCTCCTCGGCGTCTTGCACCTCGCACACGGGCGAAATCCGCTCGGGGCTGACCCCGAGCACAAGCACCCGCGCGCCCACGCGTACGAGTGCCAGGTACCGTCGGCTGTCCAGGTACGTGCGTCCGAGCACCTCCGCAGCCGGACTGGAGAACAGGTTCCGTCCGCGGGGGAACGCCCGCTTGAACACGCTCGCCCCGACCCACGCAATCAGCACAAACACGGCCAGCCCGGCGGCGATGCGGGCCACGGCCGCCCAAGGCGACTCTTCCGACGCCTCGCTCTGGCTCTGCTCCTCGGCGCCGGCGTCCGCGCCCAAGAGCGGCGCGCGCTCGTACGCGGCCAGGGCCTCGTTGCGGGCGGGCGCCTCTGCCGCCTGGGGCGTCTGGGCCGGCTCTCCGGCCGCACCGAGGGCGGGCCAAGTCAGCAGGATCATCGAGCACAAGAGCGCACGCGTGTTCATGTCTAACTGATTGTAGAAATCCGGGGATACGAGTTCAACTTCTTTCGGAACATTCCCCTCGAAAACACCCCCACTCGCGCTGAACGCGCGGCACCTACTCCTGATTCTGGGTGAGAACCGCGCGGTCCTTGCTGGACAGCACCTCGGTGACGCGCACGCAGAAAAGATCGTTGAGCACCAACACCTCGCCCCGGGCAACCAGCCGGCCGTTGACCAGGATGTCCACCGGCGCGCCGGCCTCCTTGTCAAAGGTGACCACCGACCCCTCGCGCAGCCGCAGGATGTCCTCGACGGTTAGGCGCGTACGCCCCAGCTCCACGCGGACGTTCAGCTCCACGTCGTAGAGCATCTCGATGCTGGCCCGCGCCCCGCCTTCACCGGCCTCGCCCTCTTTGGCCTCAAAATCGGGCAGGTCCATGGGCTGGGCCGAGCTCAACAGCGCGTCGAGTTCCTGGCCGGACAGGTCGCCGGAGTCCTCGCCGCCGGTGGCGCTCAGCAGGGCGTCGATGTCCTCTTGGCTCAGCTCTTCGGGCATGGCGCTCTCCCTCAGCGGGATAGGATGAACTGGGTAATCTTCACGTCTTCGTCGCTGGTCACCCGACGCTTGGAGACCTGCTCGCGCACCTTGTCCTCGAAGTCGATGCCTTCGAGCCGGTCGTTGATGTACGAGCGCATCTCGCTCTTGATCCGGCTCTTGCCGACCGGTTTCTGGATCTCCTGGAGGCTCATGCTGTCGACCACCTGCTGCAGATGATCGCGGATGGCCGGCTCCAGCCGCTCAATGGCAGCCTCGAAGGCGAGCATTTCCTCGGCCGTGGGGCGCAGGGACTCGTCTTCCTTCTCCTCCTCGGTGTAGGTGAGCATGACCTCCATCCTCATCGACAGCGTGGGCAGCGTCGCGCTGGTCGTGCTCGGAATTGTGTAGTTGAGGTCGCTGTAGCTCACCTTGTACTTGCCCACGAAGTCCGCGTCGACCTTGGTGCCCGCGCCCGGTCCCGGCTGGCGATCAGGCGCGCGCTCGCCGCCGCGAAACCACAGGAACACCAGAAACGCGCACGTCTGCAAGAGCAGAACGACGAGGACCACCACCCAGCCCTTCTTGGTGATCATGGGGCCGGAGGTCTGTTGGGGTTCTTCCGGTTCGACCGCTTCTTCAGGCGCCATGGCGCAGTCTCCTGTCGATCACGCTCGGCCGGGCGGGCCGCTCAAGGCTGGCGGCGCTCCTCGCGCGTGCTCACGAATTCCTCGGTCATCACCACTTCCACGCGCCGGTTCGCCTCGCGCCCTTCCGGGTCCAGGTTGCTCTTGATCGGCTCGGTGTCTCCGCAAGCGACCACGCGAAATCGTCGCTCTTCCAGCCCGGACTCGTCCACCAGAAACCGCATCACCTCCCGGGCGCGCAGGTACGAGAGCTGCCACGGGTCCTTGAACCGGCTGCCCGCGCCATAGGGCGCGGTGGCCGCGTGTCCGCGCACCTCGACCTTGTTGCCGAAACCGCGCAGCTCCGGGGCGACATCCTCTCGGATCAGGTTCTTCCCCTCGACGGTCAACCGGTAGTCGTTCTCGCGAAACAACGCCTTGCCGCCGATCACGATCTTCATCTTCTTGCCGGGATCGATGATCTGCACCTGCAGGTGCTTGCCCAGGGGGCCTCGGCGCAGAACGTTGGCGTCGGTCTGGGTCATCCGACGGCTCTCCACGAACACCTGCACCGTGCTCTTGTACTTGGGCAGCACCCCGAACTGGGCCTGGAACGCCCGCATGGTCTTGGAGATCTTGTCTTTCTTGATCTCCGACATCGAGAACAAGAGCACGAAGAAGGTCAGCACCAACGTGATCATGTCGCCGTAGGTGACCATCCATGCCGGTGCGCCTTCCTGTTCTTCTTCGCGACGCTTGGCCATCGGGCCGCTATTCCTCTTCCGTGCCTTCCTTGCGCGCGGCGGGCGGCAGGAAGATCCGCAGCTTCTGATCCACGATCCGCGGGTTGTCGCCCTGCTGGATACTCATCACGCCCTTGAGCACGATCTGCTTCATGAGCATCTCTTCGTCCGAGCGAATCCGCAGCTTGTCCGCGACCGGGCCGAAGATGAAATTCGCCAGCACCGCTCCGTACATGGTTGTCAACAATGCAATCGCCATCCCCGCCGTGAGGGTCTCGGGATCATCTACACCCTGCGCGAGCATCTTGATCAGCCCGATGAGGGTTCCGATCATGCCCCAGGCAGGCGCGTACTTCGTGGCGAGGTCGAAAATCTTCTTGCCGCGGTCATGCCGCTCCTGCATGGTCTCGAGCTCGGTAAGCATGATGCCCTCGATGAGCTCGGGGTCCGTGCCGTCCACGGCGAGCTGGATCCCCTTGACCAGGAACTCGTCCTGGATGTTTTCGGTCGAGTTCTCCAGGGCCAGGATCCCGTCGCGCCGGGCGATCTCAGCGAATTCCACCATGCGCCGGATCAGATCCAGCGGGCTCTGGGCCGTGTGCATGGTGGCCTTCCGGAGCACGGCGAACACGCGGCGCAGCTGATCGAGCGGCAGGCTCACGAGAATCGCGCCCGCCGTGCCTCCGCCTACGATCATGACCGAGGAGAGGTCCACGAATCCCTTCGCGGACTCGATCCCCACCCCCATCAGGATGAAGGAGGCCCCGAGGAGCCAGCCGATGATGGTCGCAAGGTCCATGTGCGCCTCTCCCGCGCTCTGCCGCCGCGTCCGGGGTCAGCCAAGCTGCTCCCAGGTGCGAATGCTGCGCGCATACTCGATCGCACGCTCAATAACGGTATCCGGCGGCTCGCGCACCAGCACTTTGTCCCCGTCGCGCAGCGTCAGGATCGTGTCCGGGGTGCTCTCGATGAACTTGATGTACTCCGCGTTCACCACGAAGGGCTCCCCCGAGAGCCTGGTCAACCGGATCATGCGTCCCGCCCCGACCCCGTCTTGCGCGGACGCCGGCCCCGGCGGCTCCGCCGGGGCCGGCTCGCCGCTACGTTCACCGCTTCAGGTTCACGAGCTCCACGAGCATCTCGTCCGCCGTGGTCACCACGCGCGTATTCGCCTGGAAGCCCCGCTGGGTCACGATGAGGTTCGTGAACTCCTCGGAAATCTCCACGGTTGAAAGCTCCAGGTTCCCCGCGCGGATCTGCCCGCGCCCGCCGGTCCGGGGCGCCGCGATCTGCGGCTCTCCGGAGTTCGCGCCCTCAATGAACAGGTTCTGGCCGGTGGGCAACAATCCCTGCGGGTTGGGCACGAGGGCCAGGCTGATTTGCCCGAGCACCTCCAGCACGCCGTTGGAGAAGACCCCGTTGATCACCCCGTCCTGGGTGACCGTGAAGCTGTCCAGGGTCCCGGGCGGCGAGCCGTTCTGTTCCTTGAGGTTCAGGTCGTACTCCGTAGCCACCTGGGTGATGTCCGAGAAGTCGAGGTCCTGGTCCTGATCGGTGGACAGTCCCTCCACGATCTGCACGCGCAGAGGCGTGTTGACCCCCTGGTCGGCCAGCGTGATCTCGATGCCCTCGGTGGTGCTGCGCTCGGAGCCGCGCACGAACTGGCCGTCCGAGTCGAACCGGATCGTGCCCGTGCCCACGTTGATGCTCGTGGACGGCGACGTGGCGTCGTTGTAGGTGTCGAAGTTCCAGGTCGCGTCCGTGTCGTCGCCGCTGTCCGCAATCCAGCGCCAGGTGCTGAAGTTCGTGTCCCGCTCCACCAGGCTCATCTGCATGGTCACGTGCTTCGGGTTGCCCAGGGAGTCGTAGAAGATCATATTGGCCGCGGTGCTTCCTCCTTCGATGGTGCCGTAGTCCGCATCCGGGCCGAACATGTCGGTGTAGACCACGTCGCCGAACCGGACCTGGATGTCGGTGATCGCGTTCTCCTCGCCCAGGTTGCTGGCGATCGACAGGGCCGTGGCGTGGTCCTGGCCGCCGCGGTCGTAGTAGTCGACCGCCTGGGCGTGGCTCGTGTCGAACCGTCGCCAGAACGCCCCCGCGTGCTCGGCCGGCACATCGTACCCGTCTGCCGCCACGGTCTTTGCGGCGGTGTGGACCGTTCCCATGGCGCCGCCCACGAGCCGCTCGACCGCGCCGTCGTCGTTGAGCCCGCCCCCCAGAAAGACGGCCAGGTCCCCGACCGTGGTGCCGTCGTAGTCGGGGCTCAGCGGCAGGCCGTCGTCATAGGTGAACGTGGCCTCCATACGCCGTCCGCCCTTCTCGAAGGTGACGGTGATCTCGTCTCCATTCTGGATGCCCGCGAACGGCTGCACGAGCGTGGTGCCCCGCAGGAACATGAGGTTCGCGAGGTCCGTGCTGGCCGTGGCCGGCCCTCCGGTGTCGCCCACGCCGTCGTTGTCGTAATCCGGCAACGCGCCCACGATGCCGTAGTCCGGGATCGCGTCGCCGTCGATGTCGATGCCGCCACCCGCGAGCGTGCCCTCGCCCACGCCGTCGCCGTCCACGTCATAGATCGCACCGTTCCACGGCGTGGCTGTCGCGTCCCACAGCGCGGCGCTCGTCTCCACGTGCCCCGCGTTGATGGTGTTGCCCGCGGTGCCCACCCACGTGGGGTCGGTGACCACTGTGGGGAAGGTGGTCGAGGTGGGGATCTGGTTCGGCGCGGACACGTCTACGTCGGAGTTCAGATTCCCGGTCAGGCCCACCTGGGTCGTCTCCATCGCGGCGCCGGTGCGCCCGATCGGGATGGTCAGGTCGCCGATGTCCGAGATCGCGGGCAGCTCGCCCTCCTCCGCGGTAATCCCCTGCACCGCCAGCCCCTCGGCGGCCAACAGCTTCCCGTCCGTGCCCAGGTAGAAGGCCCCGTCACGAGTGTAGGCGTATCCCCACACCCCCTCAAGACCGGTGCGCAAGATGAAGAACCCATTGCCCTCGATGGCCATGTCCCGCTGGTTGCCCGTGGTCTGAAACGCGCCCTGGGCGAACTCCTTGCTCAGGCTGCTGGTCATCGCGCCCAGGCCGATGTTCATCGGGTTGATGCCGCCGCGGGTGCCGCTCGGGGCGGTACCGCCCCGCAAGGTCTGAGAGAGGAGCGTGGCGAATTGGTGCACGCCCTTCTTGAACCCCACGGTGTTCACATTGGCCAGGTTGTTGCCGATGTTGTCCATGCGGCGCTGGTGGTTGGCCAGACCGCTGATGGCGCTGTAGAGCGCCTGGCTAAGTCCCATGATCGTCCCCTTCCTGCAACGCGCCGGGACCGAGCCTCGCCGTGGTGCGGCGTTGGCCGACTTCCCGGCCGTCCGCTTGCCTCGTTCGGAGGGAGGGCAGCGTCGCTGTGCCTCCCGGGCCCCCGCATGCGGACCAGCCCATGCTCCGAACCATGCCTATGCTACGGTCTCCGTGTTCTGCCCCACCAGGATCGCGCTATCGATGTTCGTGTACACGACATCGCCCGCGCGCTCGGCCGGCATCGCGGTGACCACCGTCCGGTCGCGCACGCTCACGATCAAGTGGAGCCCGCCCATCATCATCAGCGCCTCGCGCGAGCCCTTGGCCGCGGCCTTGTCCGTGGCACGCTCCAGGCTGCGCAAGTCCGCCTCGGAAAGATGCAGACGCCGCTGCTCCAGCCGCTGTGTCGCGTGCTTGGAGAAGCGCACCCGGCTCGGGCTCTGCGCCATGCGTTCGTTCAGGACGCTGCGAAAGTCCTCGCCCGCCGCCGGCCGGCCGGAAGGCCCGGAGGCCCCGGTCCGCCCACGGCTCTCAGGGGCAAGCGCCTGCGTGAGCGCATCCATGCGACTCATCACGACGTCATCTCCTCCTACATGACCAGCCGGTCGACCTGGCGCACGTCCGATAGGGCCAACTGGTCGCCGTTCTCGAGCTTCAGGTAAGCGGTTCCTTCGCTGACCACCGCGCTGACCACCGTGCCCATCGTGGGCAGGCCCGCCTCGGTCTCACCCGTGACATAAGAGCCGATCATCTGGGCTGCGCTGGCGATCTGGCTCTCCAGGCGCATGGCCTCGAGCTCTTGTGTCATAGAGATCTGCTGGTCCAGAGCCTGCAGTTGCGCCAGCTGCACCATGAACTCCTGGTTTTCCAAGGGGTTGAGGGGATCCTGGTGGCGCAGCTGCTCGACGAGCAGCTGCAGGAACTCGTCCTTGGACACGGTGTCGACCTGCTTGTTCGCCTGCGCAGCCGCCTCTCGCTGCTGCGTGCTGCTTACGTACAGGTTTTCCGCGACTGCACCCACTGTGTCCGCGCTCATGTGGCTTCACCTCCTCTCTTTTCTCTTTCGTCCGTTTCCGATAATTCATGCAACCATATTCACGCGACCGGCATCCGGCAGCAGCAGATCATCGACCGGCTCCTCCTCGGGGAGGTCGGCCTCCGGCGCGACCTGCGCATGGCGCCGGCCCGAGGACTGCTGCCCCTCCTCGCCCGAGGCGTGGGGGTCGTCGGACTGGTAGTCCACTTCGAACCCGCCCAGCTCGAGCTCCTGCACCCCCAGGGCCTCGCGCAACTGGTCGAGCCCCGCGAGCAAGAGCCCCTGGGCCTCTGCGGTTTCCGTGCGCACGATCGCGTGCACAACCCCTTGTTCCACAGTAACTTGCATTCGCAATCGCCCCAGCTGCGGCGGCTCGAGTTGCAACGAGGCCGCCCGCAGCCCCCGCCGCACGCAGATGCGCAGGGCCTGGCGCACACGCTCTAGGTTCTGCGCGCGTTCGGCGGGGCCAAAGCCCGGCGGTTCGGGCAGCTGCGCCTCTTGCGCATTCGACGCCTGATCCGCGCTGGCCGCTGCGCCGGCCTCCACGCTCAGCTCAGCCGCGCTTCCCTGCACGGCCAGAGTGGCCTGAGACGGGACGGTCTGCACGGCCGGGGCCGCTGGGCCGAGCTCCGCGTCCAGCAGCGCGGCTTGGTCGGGGGGCACGCGTGCATCGATCGCCTCCGAAGCGCCGGCATTCGCAGACCCGTCGTCGGTGGCCGCTTGCGGGCCGTTAGGCGCCATTTCGGCTCCTGGCGCGGCCTGTTGCGCGGTCTCGGACAGTGCGGTCTGCCCTGTCTCCGCTTGCGGCTGCGTGCCGTCCGGGTGGTGCACGGCGTTCATGCGTCCGAACGCCCGCAGCCCGAGCTCGGCCAACAGGTCCGCGGGCGGCCCGTCCACGCGCAGCACCGCCTTGGAAAGCGCCAGCAGCACCGGCCGGGGCAGCTCGCGCAGGAACGCTTCCTCGCGTAGAGCCGACGCCGTGCCGGTCTCGCGCGCGGCCGCGGCCAGCCAACGGGCCAGGGTCTCGGCCTCCACCGCGGGCAGCACCTCCTCGGTCAGCACCGCAGCTGCGTCGGCAAGCCGCGTGGACCCGCCCTCCTTGCTCGTCAGGGCCTGGGCCGCGGCCTGCGCATTGGCGAGCAGACGCCGCGCGAGGGCCGCGGCCAGATCGCGCTCCTGCGCCGGTGACAGGGCCTCCAGGCCGCCGAGCTCTCGGATGAGGCGCTCACCCAAGGCGCTCGGCTCTTGCCCCGAGTCCCCTTGCGCGGCCACAAGCTCGCGCAACAGGTCCGCCACACGCGCGGATACGGTCTCTTGTTGCTGCCCGCCCCGGGTGCCTTGCCGCCCACGGTCGGTCGCCTCGCCCTGCGCCGCGTCCGCGGACGAGGCCGGATACGCATCCGGCCCCTCGCTTCCTTGCCCTTCTGCGGAAGGACGCGTCAGGGCCGACAGCACGGCCCTGAGCCCCTCCGCCGCTGTCGTATCCGAGCCCGAGGCCGCCGCCTCGTTCAGCGCGTCCTCGGACACGGATAGGCTGAGGTCGGACCAGGGGGCAAAGAGCCCCCCCGCGCCCGCCAACAGCCATGCCATGAGTGCCGCGAGCTCTTCGTCGGACAGCTGCGACAACTCGTCCAGGTCTATCGATCCGTCGCCCGCTAAGTACGCGAGGCGCTCCATCGCCTCCCTGAGTCCCGAAAGCCCGATCTCCGCCTTGCCGCCGGTCGTGAACAATCCGTCGGCTTGCCCGGCGATCGGTCTTCCGCCGTTGGTCCCATGGCAGGGACCGCCGGCCGCGTCTCCCGCTTGCGCAGGCGCCTCCATGCTTCCCGCGCCGCCTCGGGTCGACTCCTGCGCCAGCAGCCGTCGGACCAGGGTCATGAACCCTTCGCCCCGGTCCGAGGCCCCGCTGTGCGCGTCGAGCGCCGACAGGAGCAGCGCGCCGGCGTCCGCAACCTGGGACGCCGCAGATACCGTCATGTGGCCTTGCCTCCTTTCTCCCAGCTCGCCTGGCACGTCTCCGCGCGGGCCCGCGCCCGCCTACGGTCCGTCCAACTGCCGATCGCGCTCCGGGGGCGGGGCCGGTGCCTCGCCCCAGGCTTCCTTCCGAAAAGGGTGTTCTCGGCGCAGCCGATTGATCTGTTGCATGCGGGCGGCCGTGTCGCCCGCGAGCATGCGCGCCGTGCCCAGCGGGGCGCCGATCTCCTTGCCCAGAGCCCTCTGCTCTCCAGATGCGAGCACGGTCTGTTGGGCCTCGCGTCGCCCGGGCTCTTCCGGGCGCACGGCGAGCACGCGGCCGTTCAGCACGGTGATCAGAGCCGTTTTCGCCTCGGGGTCCGCCTCGACGAGCAGCTCGGTGCCGCCACGTTCGACCCGGCCATGCGCGTCGCGCACGGCCAGGCTGGGACGGCCCGCATGGAGGTACACGCCCCGCACGCGCAGGACCAGGACGTCGGGCTGGACCACGTTCGGACGCACGCGCGCCCGCACCGCGCCCTGGACGATCTCCACGGTGCGGCGCACCGCCGTGTGTTCGCCCAGCTCGATCTCGGCGATGTCCAAGAACCGCGCGCGGCTCGACGGCGCCAGGCGCAACCTCACGTTCAGCCCCAAGAAGAGCTCCAGCGCTGCCTCGCCGCTGGCCACGGTGTCCCCGCTCGAGATCGTATCGCCTACGTACAGGACCTCCGCCTGGTCGGGGCCCTGGTCCGCGCCATGCGAGATGCGCGCGGTGCGTCCGGCCACGTGTGCGACCTCGCCCACGCGGTAGCGCCGCGCGCCGTGGTCGGTCGCACGACCGGCGGTCGCGCTTTCCGGCGCAAGGGGCTGGGCAAGGAGCGCGGCCAGGGCCGCCGCGGCGAAGGCGTGCATGGCTACCTCCCGCCCTCGGCCATGGCCGGCAGGGGCGCCAGAAGCTCCTCGACCTCTTGGCGCGTGGACCGGTCCAGTCGGCGCAGCACCGCCACCACCTGAGTCGGCGGCATGCTGCGCAGGAATTCCTTCATCTGGCCCGGCGTCAGATCGCGACGGCGCCATTCTGCGACCACCTTGTCCGGGCTCATGTCCGCGTACTGGTTGTGCAGAAGCGGCCAGATCTCCTGGCGCACGTCCGCGGGCATCTCGGTCAGCACCTCGCTCACCTGCATGGGCTTCATCAGCCGCAAAAGGCTTACCGCGTATTCCAGATTGGCCTGGCTTCCGGCGGCCATGGTGGCAAGGTCCGCGGCCAGGTCGTCCGCATCCATGCTCGCGAAGGTCTTCTTCAGCCGTTCCGTGGGCTGGGCGGCCTCCACGACCGCGGCCTTTTCGCGCTCTTGTTCCAGGGCCACGCGCGCGGCCTCGGCCTGAGCCTTTTCGGCCTCCACGGTCTCGCGCAGGTCCTCCAGCTTCTTGCGCTCGATCTCCAGGCGTTCGAGCATGAGCCGCGCTTCCTCGCGGCGCATCTTGGCCGTAGCCTCCTCGCGCTCGCGCGCGTATCCGTAGATCTCTCCCTCGCCGGTCTCGCGCCGGAGCTTCTCTTGGCGCTCCTCTTCCTGCTCGCGCAGGCGCTCCAGTTCCTCGTAGTCCTGCTCGGGCAGGGCCACGTGCGTGCCCTCGATCACCTGCAGCGCCTGGTTCCAGGCCGCGCGGGGGATCATCCCCGTGGCCGTGGAAAGCCCCAGGACCAGCAGCAGCAGGAAGAAGTCGATCCCGAACGCCGCCAGCAGAATCCAGAACAAATGCGGCAGCCACGCCGGTTTCATGGCCATGGGTCAGGTCTCCTCCACGCCGGACACCCGGTGGCGCTGGATGGCTAGGCTGTCGAGCTCGCGTCGCTCGGCTCGCTCCTGCTCGGCGCGATGGGCCGCGCGCTGGCGTTCTTTCAGTAGTTCCAACGCTCGTCGGCGCTGCCGCGCTTCGAGCAGAAACCCGCGCCGCTGCGCGGCCACGGCCGCGTGCTGTGCGAGGGCGCGCTGTCCAAATCCCGCGCGCAGGTTCACCGTGTTCAAGTACTGATGCACGCGCAGGACCTCCTCGAACGGGGCCCGTGCCTCGTACAGCCGCACGATCTCCTGCTGCTCTTGGCTCTTCTCGTCGGCCAAGCGATGCAGGTACTCCTCCGCGGCCACGACCCCGCGCTGCGCCTCGGCGAAGTCGCGCAGGCGCGCCTCCTCGACGCGCTCGCGCTGGCGCAACACGGGCTCAAGCCGGAACCGGAATCGTCTGGCCACGTCCGTGCTCCTTGCTCACCTCACCGCCCGGACCCGGGCCGCTGGGGCGCGCGAGCCTGTGCACCGGGCGCGGTCGCCGCGCGGCCCGCTGCGGATGCGGCCGCCGCAGGCGCTGTAGCGCCGGCGCCGTTCGCGGGCGAGCCGGCTCGGGGCGTCTGGGCCGCCTGGGGCCCCTGGGTGCGGGGTCGCGGGGGCGGGGCCTCGGCTAGGGCCTTGAGCTCCTGGAGCCGCTTGCAGGTCGCCTGGAAGTCGGCGCCCTCGTACATGCCCTGGCGCAGGAACTCGTGCAGCGGACCGATCACCCGGCGCGCGGCGTCGGCCTCCGGGTTGGCCCCCTCCACGTACGCGCCCACGTTGATGAGGTCTTCGACCTCTCGGTAGATGGCCGTGGCGCTGCGCAGGCGCGCGGCCGCGGCCTCATGCTCCCGGGGCACCACGTCCACCATGACTCGGCTGATCGAGTCGAGAATGTCCAGCGCCGGATAGTGATTGCGCTGGGCGAGCCGCCGGGTCAGCATCAAGTGACCGTCGAGCACGCCGCGCACCGCGTCGCTGATCGGGTCGGCCACGTCGTCCGTTTCCACGAGTACGGTATAGAACCCGGTAATGCTGCCCACCGGGCTGCGGCCGGCTCGCTCCATGAACCGCGGCAGCATCGCGAACACGGACGGGGTGTAGCCCTTCGTGGCAGGCACTTCGCCCACGGACCCGCCGATGTCGCGCTGGGCCATGGCCATGCGCGTGACCGAATCCATGAGCAGCACCACGTCAAGCCCCTGGTCGCGGAAGTACTCAGCAATGGCCGCGGCCACGAAGGGCGCCTTCACGCGCACGGTCGCGGGTTGGTCGCCCGTGGCCACCACCACCACGCTGCGCCTCAGTCCATCGGGGCCCAGGTTCTTTTCGATGAATTCGCGCACCTCTCGGCCGCGCTCGCCCACGAGCGCGATCACCGTGACGTCGGCATGGCTGAACCGGGCGATCTGGCCCAAGAGGATGCTCTTGCCCACGCCGGTGCCGGAGAAGATCCCGATGCGCTGCCCCCGGCCGATGGTGGCGAACGCGTCGATGGACCGGATGCCCGTGGGCAGGGCCTCGTCGATGCGCGGCCGGGTGACCGGGTCCGGGGGCTCGGCATGGATGCGGCGCATGGTCGCGCTGCGCACCGGTCCTTTGCCGTCCGCGGGCCGTCCCCGGCCGTCCAGGATCCGGCCCAGAAGATGCGGGCCCACGGGCACGAATTGCTCCGCGGCCACGCACTCGACCAGGTCCTCCGGGCCCACGCCCTGCATCTCTCCGAGGGGCATGAGCAGCGTCGTCCCCTGGCGGAAGCCCACCACCTCGGCGTCCACCACCGCACGGCTGAGGCGCGTGTGCACCCGGCAGAAGCTTCCCACCGGCACGGACATGCCCGAACACTCGATGGCAAGCCCGCGGGCCCGGCGCACCTGGGCCGTGACCCTGCCGGACAAGATGAGCGGCAGCTCCGTCTGCTTGCGCGCGAAGAAGTTCGGCCTCTGCGCCTGAGTCATTCGGCCTCATCCGCCTCCGGTTCGGTACGGTCCAGTTCGTGCGTGGCGCCGGTCAGCGAACGCTCGAGCGCGCGCAACTGCTCCGCGATGCGCAGGTCCACCTCGCCCTCGCGGTTGCGCACGCGCACCCCGCCCCGGTCCACAGATACGTCGGGCTGGACGTCGACGCGGTCGAGATCCTGGAAAGCCCGTTCGAGCTCGGGCAGATACCCCTTCACCGCCTCCAGGTCCTCGGGATGCACCAGCACCACCAGATCGCGGCGCTTCACGGTCAGTTCCACCGCGGCGCGCACGTTGGCGAGCGCGACGTCGTGGTCCAGGCGCACCTCGCGCTTGACCACGCGCGCGGCCACGGCAAGCGCCAGGTTCACGAGGTCCACCTCCGCGCTGTTGCGCAGGGCCAGGCGCTCGGCGCTGAGCTCCTCCAAGAGCCCCTGCAGGGTCTCGGACAGGGTGCGGGTGGCCTCCTCGATGGCCTGGCGCCCCTCTTGGTGGCCGCGCTCACGGCCCTCCTCGGCACCCTTGGCCAGGCCTTCCTCGTGTCCCTTGGCCTGCCCCTGCTGTTGGGCGTCCTGCTCAATCTTCTCGGCTTCCTGGCGAGCGTTCTCCAGAATGCGCTGAGCCTGCTGGTTCGCCCGGGCGAGCATCTGCTTGGCCAGGGCCTGGATGTCGTCGAAGTGGAACGGCACCGGTGTGCCCGGCGCCGAGGTCCCGGCTTGAATGACTCGGCTCTGGCGTTTGGCCATGACCCGCTCTCCGCTCGCGCGCGATGGGACGGCTACACGACGATCTCTTCCTCGCCGCCTCGCCCGCTGATAATCACCTCGCCGGCCTCCTCCAGTCGGCGCACCACGTCTACGATGCGCTGCTGGGCGCCCTCCACGTCCGAGACGCGCACCGGGCCCATGTACTCCATATCTTCCTTGATCAGGGTCGCGGCGCGTTCGGACATGTTCTTGAATATCTTGTTCTTCAGCTCGTCCGACGCGGTCTTCAGCGCCAGAGCGAGCTCGTCGGACTCCACTTCCTTGAGTACCGATTGGATGCCCTTGTCGTTGACGAGCAGAATGTCTTCGAACACGAACATGAGCCGCCGGATCTGCTCGACCATGTCCGGGTCCTCTTCCTCCAGGTTCTCCAGGATGCCCTTCTCAGTGGTGCGGTCGACCAGGTTGAGGATCTCGGCGATGTTCTCCACGCCCCCCGCCTGTTCGAGATCCTGGCCCACGATGCTCGCGAGCCGCGTCTCCAGTCCGGCCTCGACCTGACGGATGGCCTCCGGCGTGGTCTGCTCCATGCGCGCCACGCGCTTGACGACCTCGATCTGCTTCTTCGCCGACAGGCCCGAGAGGATCTCCGAGGCCTGCCGGGACGAGAGGTGCGCCAAGATCAGCGCGATCGTCTGCGGGTGCTCGTCCTGGATGAAGGTGAGCAGGTTCTCCGGCTCGGTCTTCTTCAGGAAGTGGAACGGGGTTTGTGCGATGGACTGCTCCAGGCCCGAGAGGATTTCCGCGGCGGTCTCCGCAGGCAGAGACTTCTCCAACAGGGCGCGCGCGTATTCGAACCCACCCTGTTCGAGGTACTTGCGCGCGAGGTGCGTCTGGTAGTACTCGCGGATGACCGCGTCACGCACATCCGGGGTCACCTCGTCCAGGTGCGCGATCTCCATGGAGATGCGCTCGATGTCCTCGGTGTGGAGCTTGCTCATGATCTTGGCGGCGGTGTCCGTGTCCACGGACACCAAGAGGATCGCCGCCTTGCGCAGCCCGGTGAGCCCCTCGGCCTTGCCCTTCTTCGCCATCGTACGCCCCCCGGCCTACTCGGACACCAGCCAGCGCCGGACCAGGCTCGCGGCCTTGTCCGGATCCTCGGCCACGACCTCGGCCACCTTGTTCCGCATCTGCTCGAACTGGAGATTGGCTCGCTGCTCCTCGGTGGCTTCCTCGAAGCCGGGGGCCTCTTCTTCGGCCTCCTCTTCGGGCGGTGCCTCCTCGGGCGGAATCACCCGGCGCACCTGCAGGCTGATGGCCAGCACCACGCCCAGGAGCATGACCGCCAACAGGATGACCGCGAAGTGCTTCAGCGCCGCGCGTCGCAGCAGGAACCCCACGTCCGTGGGCGGCTTGGCATCGGCGCGGGACAGGTTCCAGGGCACCTGGCGAAGCTCCACGTCGCGCACGCTGGCCAGGCCCACCGCATTGGCGATGCTGCGCTTAAGCGCGTCGGTCTCGTCGGTGTCAAGCGGCGGTTGGCTCTCCGAGGTCGGAATCGGCAGCTGGGTCTCTTCGTCCAGCCTGCGGAAGCCGTCCTCCGTGGTCTCGTACACCGGCGGCATGTGCATGACCACGGACACGGACATCTGCTCGGTCTTGCCCGGCGCCTGGTAGTGGAGGCTGTTCTTCTCGCCCAGCGCGAAGGTGGTGTCGCTGGCCTCGCTGGACTCCTGGGTGCGCGTGCCGCCGCCTGCTGGCGGGGTCAACTGGGCCACGTTCGGGTTTGTGCCCACCTCGTTTTGCGGCCCTTCCACGGACGAGGCCTCGCGCTGGCTCTCGATCTGGCGCTGGATCTGGCCCTCCAGCACTTCGCGCGTATCGGTCTTTCGCTCGTCCAGGTCCAGGACCTGGTTGACGAACACGAATGCCTCGGCGCCCGGCTTGAAGGCGCGCACCAGCTCTTCGACCTTGGCACGGGCCTCTTCCTCGACCTGTCGCTCAATGGTCTGCCGTTCGATCGCGGCGTCCGAGACCGAGTCCTCCGCCCGAGCATAGAAGTGACGGGCCTCCTGGTCCACCACCACCACGTCCTGGGGATCGAGGGCCGCCTTGGCCGCGGACACGAGCGCGATGATCGTGTCCGCCGTGTCCCGGGTGAGGGTGTATCCCCGTCGGGTGGTCACCTTGACCGAGGCGCGCGGCTTGACCGGCGTACCCAGCACGCGCTTGATGCCCTCCGCGTACACCACGCTCGCACGCTCAATGCCCTCGATGGAGGTGATCATGGTGGCCAGCTCGTTCTGCAGGGCCACGCGCATCATGTCCCGCCGCGTCTCGGTGGTCAGGGAGTAGTCCATCTGCTGGAGCATGGCCTCGAACCCAGTGGGCGTGCCCTGGTCGAACAGGTCGTTGCGCGCCAGCGCCATGGTGGCCGCGCCCCGCTGGTCGATGGGCACGAGGATGCGCTGGTTGCGCAGGTCGTACTCCGGGTCGATCCCGGCCTCGTCCAGGGTCGCGGCGATCTCGTCGTAGTCGCCGGCCGGCACGTCGATGGGCAGGGGCACCTTGCCCCGCTCCTGGGTAATGGACCCGACGAACACCATCAGGCCCAGCGACATGGCCGCAGTCAGCCCCACCATGATGATGGTCAGCCGCTGCGTGACGCTCATGTTGCGGTAGACTCTCCGCGCGTTCTCGCTCAGCGCCTGAAATACCGCCATCGCTCGCATCCCCCCTTCGGCGACCCCCGAGACGCGGCCTAGAACGGGCGCGCATCTCCTCCATGCCTACCAGGACTCCTGCGGCGGACTGTCCGCGCCCCTCCCCCAAGGGACGCAGGCTCTAGATTTGCATCCGCAGGACTTCCTGATAGGCCTCGATCAGCTTGTTGCGCACCGCCATCACCGTGTTGAAGGCGATGTCGGCCTTCTCCACCGCACTCATCACGGAAGTGATGTCGTCGGTCCGGCCCGTGGCCAGGGCCTGCTGGGCGGCCTCCGACTCCTGCTGCATGCGATTGACCTGCTCCAGGCTGTCGAGCAGGAACTGCTTGAAGGATTCGCCGTGGATCCGGGACGCTCCGTCGTGCCCGCCGACGCCGCCAATCTTGCCGACCCCCTCGCCTCCTTGGAGCGGGTTGATCGGATCCAGCCCCATCACCATCTCCTCCTTCGCATCCGCACGCGCCCCTTACGGCCCGCGCCGCGCGGGCCCGGGGCGGTTACGCGATGATCTGCAGCGCGCCCCGCAGGATCTGCTTCGAGGCCTCCATGGACGTCACGTTCGCCTCGTACGCGCGCGAGGCCATCATCATGTCCACCATCTCCACGACCACTTCCACGTTCGGGTACAGCACGTACCCCTCTTCGTTCGCGTCCGGGTGGCCGGGCTGGTAGACCTGCTTGAAGTTGCTGGGGTCCTCGGTGATCCGATCGACGCGCACGCCCAGATGTCGGTGGCCGGTCACCTGCGGCGCGCCGGCGGCGAAGTGGATGCGGCGCCGGCGGTAGGGCACGCGATTGCCGTAGTAGTCGTGCGTGGTGTTCACGTTGGCCAGGTTGTTGGCCACCACGTTCATGCGCGCCCGCTCGGCCGCCAGGGCCGAGGCGCTGATGTCCATGCCCGTGAACACGCCGCCCTGGATCATCTCCTACCCCCTTTCACCTGCTAGGCGATCCGGTCGCGAAGGCTCGCGCGAAGCATCTGGTACTTCTTGCGAAGCAGTCTCTGCAGCGTCTGGATATAGAGCGTGTTCTTCGCGAGGTCGACCATCTCCTTCTCAATGACCACGTTGTTCTGGTCGTGGCGCTCCGGCCCAGCCTCCACACCGGGGACCATCTGCGCGCGCGGGCGGACCTTGTCGCCGGGGAAGTCGATGTGCCAGGTGTCCCGGAGCACGAACCGGTTCGGATGAGCGCGGGCACGCTCCTCGATCGCCTGGTCGAGAGCGCGCTGGAACTCGACCTCGGGCACGGTCTGGCGCTTGTAGTGGGGCGTGTCCACGTTGGCGATATTGTTCTGAATCACCCGCTGGCGCGCCTCGGCAAACCCGA
>CAZOBJ010000014.1:0-48143 GCA_964577825.1 uncultured Planctomycetales bacterium | reverse complement strand
AGGCGAACCGGATCACGGAGACCGCGCGGCGCACCCTGGACCTGGACAAGCGCATCGCGCTGTACAAGCGCTTTCACCGCATCATCCACGACGAGCAGCCGTACACCTTTATCTACTGTCCCCACGCGAAGCTGGCCCAGAGCAAACGGTACTGCAACGCGATCGTCTATCCCCTGGGCATGTCGCCCAATCTCCAATGGGTGCCCAAGCGGATGCAGCGCGAGTAGGCGCGCGAAGGGGGCCCCATGCGCACCTACATCCTCAAGCGGATCCTGTGGGCCATCCCCACGCTCGCGGTCATCACCTTCCTCTGTTACGCGCTCATGCGCGTCGCGCCCGGCGATCCGGTGCGGGCGAGCTACCTGGCCCGAGGCGGCGAGACCGCGGCCACCATGACCGAGGAGGAGGGCCTCTCGAACGCGGCCAAGCTCTTCCGCAAGCGGTTCCACCTCGACGAACCCCTGCACAGGGGATATGCGCTCTGGCTGTGGCGCATCCTCAGCGAAGGCGACTTCGGCGTGTCCGTGACCGTCAGCCTGGGTACGCCCGTGTGGCAGCTCGTGGCCCAGCGGGTGCCCGTGACCCTGAAGCTCAACCTCTGGGCCACGGCCGTGGTGTTCCTGATCGCCGTGCCGGTGGGCATCTACTCCGCGGTGCGCCGCGGGTCGCTGTTGGACCGGGCGACCACGCTGCTTTTCTTTCTGCTCTACAGCCTGCCCAGCTTCTGGGTGGGGCTTATGCTCTTGATGGCCGCGAGCAAGTTCGCGCCCGGCTGGCCGACCTCGGGGCTCTCGCCGCCCATCTCCGGCGGGGCCAGCTACTGGGCCCTTCTCCTGGAGACGGCCAAGCACTATGTGCTGCCCGTGTTCTGCCTCTCCTACGCCGGGCTCGCGGCGCTCAGCCGCTACGCGCGGGTGGGGCTCTTGGAAGTCGTGCGCCAGGACTACATCCGCACCGCCCGGGCCAAGGGGTGCAGCGAGCCGCGCGTTATCCTCAAGCACGCCCTGCGCAACGGGCTCATCCCTATCATCGTGATCCTGGCCGGCATCCTGCCCGGGCTCATCGGCGGGTCGGTCATCGTCGAGTACCTGTTCGACATCCAGGGCATGGGCGCGCTGTCGCTGGGCGCCCTGTCGAGCCGCGACTACCCCGTGATCATGACCCTGTTCGGGTTCAGCGCAGTGCTCACCCTGCTGGGCATCCTGGCCTCGGACGTGGCCCTGGCGCTCGTGGACCCGAGGATCAACTATGAACAGAAGCGTTGAGTCCTCGGCCCCCACGCCCCCGCCGCCCGGGCCTCGCCGGGGCTACTGGGCCGGGGTGTGGCGCCAGTTTCGTCGCAACCGCGCCGCAGTGGTGGGCCTCGCGTGCGTGATGGGGCTGTTCGCGGTGGCCTTCCTCGCGCCGCTCCTCGCGAACCGGTACCCCTTCGTGTGGACGGCGTCGGACCCGGAGACCGGCCGCACGGTGACGAGCTTCCCGCTCGTGCGCCAGTTCTTCGCCCCGCCGGAGAAGGTCGTGCCCGAGCGCGTGCTGGAGATGACCTACAACTACCTGCTCCTGTTCCTGCCCTGCGCCGGGCTCGTGTGGTGGGCGAGTTCGCGGCTGGGCGCCTGGCGCCAAGGACGGTGGCTGCTCGCGCCGGTCGGCGTGCTCCTGCTCCTGCCCTTCGTGCTCGTGCAGCCGCGCCTGGACCCCACCCCGTACCGCCGGCTGGCCGCGCAAGACCAGGGACAGGGCGTGTTCCCTCCGGTGCCCTACGGGCCCTTTGAGCAGGGATTCGGCAACCGCATCCCGCCCACCTGGTGGGACGACGAGTCGTTGGAGGGTGCGCGGGACACCTACCACCTCCTGGGCACGGACAACGCGGGCCGGGACGTGTTCGTGCGGGTGATCCACGGCGCGCGCGTGTCCCTGGCCGTGGGCATTGTGAGCGTGTTCATCGCCACGGCCATCGGCATCCTGATCGGGGCCACGGCGGGGTACTTCGGCGGGCGCGTGGATCTCTTGCTGTCGCGGCTCATCGAGATCATGATCTGCTTTCCCACGTTCTTTCTCATCCTTACGATCATCGCGGTCATGGAGCAGCGCAGCATCCTGAACATCATGCTGGTGATCGGGGTCACCGCGTGGACGGGCGTGGCGCGGCTCGTGCGCGGCGAGGTGCTCAAGCAGCGCAGCCTGGACTACGTGACCGCGTCCGTAGCCCTGGGCGCGCGGTCTTCGCGCACGATCTTCCGCCACGTCCTGCCCAACAGCCTGGCGCCCGTGTTCGTGAGCATGACCTTCGGTATCGCGTCAAGCATCCTGCTGGAGAGCGGACTGTCCTTCCTCGGGTTCGGGGTGGACATCCCCACCGCCAGCTGGGGCGAGCTCCTCAATCAGGCCCGCGAGGCGCCCGCGGTCTACTGGTGGCTGGCGCTGTTCCCGGGGCTGCCGATCTTCTTCACCGTCACGATCTACAACCTGGTGGGCGAGGGCCTGCGCGACGCCATGGACCCGCGCCTGCGCATGGGCCCGGCCGCCTAGGGGAGTGGCATGCTGTTGGAAGCGCGACACCTGAGCGTCCAGTTCGGCGAGGGCCCGGCCGCGGCGCGCGCCGTGAATGATGTGAGCCTGTCCATCGACGCAGGCGAGGCGGTGGGCCTGGTGGGCGAGTCCGGGTGCGGCAAGAGCGTCACGGGGTTGAGCCTCATGCGCCTGGTCGAGAGCCCGCCGGGGCGGATCACCGCGGGCGAGGTGCGCCTCGGGGACCGAGACCTGTTGCGCGCCTCCGACCGGGAGCTGCGCGCGGTGCGCGGCCAGGAAATCGCCATGGTCTTCCAGGAGCCCATGACGAGCCTCAACCCGGTTCTCACGATCGGCGACCAGCTCACCGAGGCGATCCTGCTGCACGAGCGCGTGGCGCCCGAGGAGGCCTGGACCCGGTCCGTGGCCATGCTGGGCGAGGTGGGCATTCCCGAGCCCGAGGACCGGATGCTTCAGTACCCGCACGAGCTCTCCGGAGGCATGAAGCAGCGGGCCATGATCGCCATGGGACTGTTGTGCCGGCCCAAGCTGCTGATCGCGGACGAGCCGACCACCGCGCTCGACGTCACGGTCCAGGCGCAGATCCTGGAGCTCTTGCGGTCCCTGCGCGAGCGGTACCGCATGGCGCTCCTGTTGATCACGCACGACCTGGCGGTTGTGGCCGAGACCGTGGAGCGGGTGTACGTCATGTACGCCTCGCGCATCGCGGAGCACGCCCGGGTGGAGGACCTGTTCGGCGAGCCCCTGCACCCGTACACGCGGGGGCTCTTCGCCTGCCTGCCGGGCCGTGGCCGGCCGGGCGAGCGGTTGCAGGTCATTCCGGGACGCGTGCCCGACCCCGGGCACCACCCCACCGGGTGCCGGTTCCATCCGCGCTGCCCGCTCGCGCAGGAGGTGTGCACGCGCGTCGATCCGCCGCTCGAGCTCAAGCGTCCGGAGCGGCTGGTGGCCTGCCACATGGTGGCCAGGGAGGACGCGCCCGCCGACGCCGCCCGGGAGGACCGCGCCCATGCCTGACCCGGACCGGCCCCTGGTGGAGGTGCGGGGGCTGACCAAGCACTTTCCCGTGCGCCGCGGCCTGTTCGGCCGCGTGGTCGGGCAGGTGCACGCGGTCGACGAGGCGAGCTTCACCGTGCCCCGGCGCGGCACCGTGGCGCTCGTGGGCGAGTCCGGATGCGGAAAGACGACCACCGGCCGCACGCTCCTGCGGCTCCTCTCGGCCACCTCGGGCACGGTCCTGTTCGACGGCGTGGACCTGTTCGAGGAGAAGCCCAAACGTCTGCGCGCACTGCGCAAACGCATGCAGATGATCTTCCAGGACCCGTACGCGAGCCTGAACCCCCGCATGAGCGTGGACGACACGATCGAGGAAGGCCTGCGCATCCACACCCGCCTGTCACCGCCAGAGCGCCGCGCGCGCGTGGACGAGCTTCTGGACCTCGTGGAGCTGGGGGCCGCGGCGCGGGGGCGGTACCCGCACGAGTTCTCCGGCGGGCAGCGCCAGCGCATCGGCATCGCGCGGGCGCTGGCCACGGACCCGGACTTCCTGGTCTGCGACGAGCCGGTGAGCGCCCTGGACGTGTCCATCCAGGCGCAGATCCTCAACCTGCTCATGGACCTCCAGGCGCGGCTGGGCATCGCGCTCCTCTTCATCGCGCACGACCTGGCCGTGGTGCGCCACCTCGCCGACCGGGTGGTCGTCATGTACCTGGGCCATGTGATGGAGGACACGCCCGCGCAGGCCCTGTTCGAGGAGCCCCTGCACCCCTACACCCAGGCCCTGCTGGCCGCGGTCCCGGAGCCGCGCCCCGGACGGCGCCATCGGGCGCCGGTCAAGGGAGAGATTCCCAGCCCCGTGCACCCGCCCCCGGGATGCCGGTTCCACACGCGCTGCCCGCATGTCATGGACCGCTGCCGCCGGGACCCGATCCCGGTGTACGAGCCCCGACCGGGGCGCAAGGTGAAGTGTGTGCTCTACCGCGAAGGCTCGCCCGACCACTGATCGCGCGCGCGGTACAGGAGCACGCCCGCGGCGACCGCGACGTTGAGGCTCTCCACTCCAGGGGCCATGGGGATGGTCACGCGCGCGTCGGCAAGGTCCACAAGTTCCGGGGGAACGCCGCCCCCCTCCGCGCCCACCACCACGGCCACGGGCGGGCGGTAGTCCGCCGCACGGTAGTCCACCGCGCCGCGCGCGTGCGCAACCAGGAGCCGCACTCCCGCAGATCGGGCGCGCGCGGCCAGCTCGTCCATCGGGCTGATGGCCAGGGGCAGACGGAAGAGTGCGCCCATGGACGCGCGCACCAGGCCCGGATGGCTCGGGTCGGCCCCGCCGCACAGGACCGCCCCGCCCGCGCCCGCGGCCAGAGCCGTGCGCACCACCGCGCCCGCGTTGCCCGGATCCTGCACGCCGGCCAGGACCACGAGCCGGACGTCGGCATTCAGACACGCCTCGAGCCCGATCGGCCGCCACGCCGCCACCGCGGCCAGTCCCTCCGGGCTCTTGAGCGCAGAGAACCGCGCGTAGCAGGAGGCGGTCATCTCCACCACGTCCACGTCCTGGTCCCGCGCGGCGTCGACCAGGGCCCGGACCTCCGCGCGCGCGAGGGCCTCGGGCGTGTGCACGAGTGTGCGGACCTCGACCGAGGCGGCCAGGGCCTCGCGCACGAGGTGCGGGCCCTCGGCCACGCACACGCCCTCCCCGCGGCGCGCGGCCGGGTCCGCGACCAGACGCGCGAGGCGGCGCACGAGCGGATTGCGGCGGCTGGTGATGGGCATGCGTTACGGCTCTTCGCCCAGAATCCGCAGGATTTTGCGCAGCGCGTTGCCCTCGATCTGGCGCACGCGCTCGCGCGTGAGCTTGAGGCGCTTGCCGATGGCCTGCAGGGTCAGGTACTTGCCCGTCCCGAACCCGTAGCGCAGGCGCACGACCTTCTCCTCGCGCGAGTCCAGGCAGGCGAACAGGCGGTCCAGCTTTCGCTCGTCTTCCTCGGTGAAGAAGCCGTAGTCCGCGGCCTCTTTTGCCGAGCGCGCGGGCAGGTCGTCGACCAGGCTGCGGTTCTCCTCCGCGGCGCGGCGCATCACGCCCGTGGCCCGCCGCCCGAAGCTGGAGCTCGTGTCCGCGCCGATGGCCTTCTGAATGATCTCCACCTTGTCCGGGTTCAGGCGCATGGCCGCGGCCACCTCCTCGGGGGTGGCGCTGCGCTCCAGGCCCTGGGCGAGCTCGTTGGATACGTGCCGCCAGCGGCTGACGATGTCGGCCATGTAGGCGGGCACGCGCACGTTCTTGAGCTTCATGTTGATGGCGCGGCGGATGGACTGCTTGATCCACCAACTCGCATACGTGCTGAAGGTGGCCCGTTCGCCGGGGCGGAACCGCTCGGCCGCCTTCATGAGCCCCAGGTTGCCCTCGGCGATCAGGTCCAGGAGCGGCAGCCCGTAGGACACGTACCCCTTGGCGATGTTCACCACGAGCCGCAGGTTGCTGCGGATCATGCGCTCGCGCGCCTCGTTGTCGCCGCGCGCGATGCGGCGGGCGAGCTCCTGCTCCTCGCGCGGGTCCAGAAGCTCGTACTGGCTGATCTCATGCAGGTAGCATTCGATGTCGCTGTCCACGGCCATGCCCGGCTCCGACCGTCCGCAATCCTCGCATGAAACGAGGGTTAGGCCTCGCGCTCATCATAGGAAGCGCCGGGCCCGGCGCAAGGGCAAAGTCAAGCGTGCTCGTCAAGTTTCGGGGCGCTCATGCGAAGGGGCCTCGCACCAACAGCACGCGGGCGGGGCCGTCCGGCCCCGCCCGCGTGCGACGCAAACTTCAGGAGTCGCGTCCGCCTACACCTCCTTGGGCTCGACCCAGGGCATCATGCGGCGCAACTCGCGGCCGACCCGTTCGATCTGGTGCGAGCGCTCGAGCTCGCGCAAACGCTTGAGTACGGGCTGGTTGACCTGGTTCTCGCACAGCCACTCACGCGCGAACGCGCCGGATTGCACCTCGCCCAGGATCCCGCGCATGGCCGCACGGGACTGCTCGTTGATCACGCGCTTGCCGCGGGTCAGGCCGCCGTACTCGGCCGTGTCGGAGACCGAGTAGTTCATGTAGGTGAGCCCCCCCTGGTAGAACAGGTCCACGATCAGCTTCATCTCATGCATGCACTCGAAGTAGGCGACCTCCGGCTGGTATCCGGCCTGCACCATGGTCTCGAACGCACTCTTGATCAGGTCCGCGATCCCGCCGCACAGGGCCACCTGCTCGCCGAACAGGTCGGTCTCGGTTTCCTCCTTGAACGTGGTCTCGATCACGCCCGCCTTGGTCCCGCCGATGCCCTTGGCGTACGCGAGCGCGACCGGCAGCGCCTGTCCGGAGTGATCGTTCTCCACGGCAACCAGGCACGCCACGCCCCCGCCGCGCACGTACTCGCTGCGGACCAGGTGGCCCGGGCCCTTGGGCGCGACCATGGCGATGTCCACGGTCTGCGCGGGCATGATCTGGCCGTAGTGGATATTGAACCCGTGGCTGAACATCAGCAGGTCGTTCTCTTGGAGCTGGTCCTTCACCGCGGCCTCGAACACTTTGGCCTGGATCTGGTCGGGCACGAGCATCTGGACGATCTGCGCCTGCGCCGCGGCGTCGCTCGCGGAATGGATCTCGAACCCGTGCTCCTCGGCGAGGTTCGCGTTCGGCGTGCCGGGCACCTCGGCCACCAGCACGTTGACCCCCGAGTCGCGCAGGTTCTGCGCCTGGGCGTGTCCCTGCGAACCGTACCCGATCACCGCGACGGTCTTGTCCTTGAGCAGGTCCAGGTCCGCCTCGTTATCGTAGTGCACCTTGGCCATGATTCGCCCCCTTTCTTGCCAGTAGACGCGTGCAGGAATTCCCGCGTGCGGCCCGCCGGCCGCGCTGCGCGCCCACGGTAGCGCGGCCCGCGTGCCTGTCAAGCGAAAAGCCCGCGAGCGGCCCTGTAGGCGAAATCCTACTGGACAGCCGAGCGCCCGCAGGCTACCATAGTTCGTTTTGCACCGGCGCGGATGCCCGCAGGGGCGCGGCCGGGGCCGTCGGCTGCGCCACGGGGCGACGGACCTCGTACGGACGCGCGGCCGGGAGACTGCATGAGCGCGGCCACGAGCGAAATTCGGCAAAAGGTGGACCTGATGTTTGCCAAGCAGGGCCCGGCGCGGTTCTACTCGCACCACGACCTGATGCGCCTGTTCGAGCGGGCCCTGCGCCGCGCCGAGCTTCCTTGCCGGATGACCCAGGGGTTCAACCCCAAGCCGCGCATGGTGTTTCCGGCGCCGCTGAGCGTGGGCGTGGCCAGCGCCTGCGAGCACCTCGAGCTCGAGTTCACCGAGCCCGTGCCCCCGCACCTCGTGCGCCAGGGCTTGGCGCCGCTGATGCTCGAGGGCATGCGGCTGTTGACCGTGACGCGCCTGCCCAAGCGCCGGCGCGGACGCAAGGTCGGCCGGATCACCTATCGCATCGACGGACTGGTCGAGCCCAGGGGCCCTGGGCGCGAGACACTCGCCCGGGCGGCGGACTGGCTGCGGGGGCTGGACCGCCTCGGAGTCGAGCGCACCGGCAAACGCGGCGCACGGACCGTGGACGTGACCGCGTCCGTCGAGACAATCGACTGCGAGGCCGACCGCGTCGAGCTCGTGATCGCTCCGCAGCCGCGCGCGACCGCGCGGCCGGACGAGCTTGCGGCCCTGCTCGCTCAGCGCACGGGCGCCGACCCGGCGGCTGTGCGCATCACGCGCGTGCGCATGGAGCTGCGCTGGTAGCGTTTGGGAGTTCTCATGGCCGAAACGAAGCGAATGCTCATGAACGTGCTCGACCCGGAGGAGATCCGGGTGGCCATCACCGGCGCCGAGGGCCTGGAGGAGCTCTACCTCGAACGCACGGGCAAGGGATTCCAGGCGGGCAATATCTACAAGGGGCGCGTGCAGAACGTGGAGCCGCGCCTACAGGCGGCCTTCGTGGACCTGGGCGGGCAGAAGAACGCATTCCTGCACGTCTCGGACGTGGTGCCGCCCGACGGCGGATACAAGGGGATTCTGAAGAAGAAGCGCGGGCGCAAGAACCCACCGACCAAGAACGCGCCCATCGAGAAGATGCTGTGGAAGGGCCAGGAGGTCCTTGTGCAGATCACGCGCGAGAGCTTCGCCGACAAGGGCCCCAGCGTGACCTGCTACGTGTCCCTGCCCGGCCGGTACCTCGTGCTCATGCCCGCGGTGCAGAAGCGCGGCGTGAGCAAGAAAATCCGCGACGACGACGAGCGCCGCCAACTGCGCCGCGCCCTGGACGACCTGGACCCACCCCAGGACATGGGCTTCATCATCCGCACCGCGGGCATGGGCAAGGGCAAGGCCCAACTGAAAAACGACCTGGACTACCTCTTGCGTCTGTGGAAGGCCCTGGTGCGCCGCACCCGTAAGGAGTCTCCCCCCGCGCTCGTGTACGAGGAGACCGACCTGGTGCTGCGCGCGATCCGCGATTTCATGAGCGAGGACGTGAAGGAACTGTTGATCGACAACGAGGAGGAGTGCAACCGCGCCCGCGACTTTCTGGCCACGGTCATGCCCGCGTTCAAGCAGCGCGTGCATCTGTACGCCAAGCCGGAGCCCATCTTCGACCACTTCGAGCTCACCGAGGAAATCGACCGAGTGTTCTCCCGACGGGTGCCGCTCAACAGCGGCGGCGAAATCGTGATCGAGCCCACGGAGGCCATGGTCGCCATCGACGTGAACTCCGGCCGATTCAAGAAGAGCCAGAGCAGCCGCGAGATGATCCTGCAGATCAACCTGGAGGCCGCGGCCATGGTCGCCCGGCAGCTGCGGCTGCGCGACCTCGGGGGCCTGATCATGATCGACTTCATCGACATGGACGAGGAGGCCGACCGCCGCCGCGTGGAGACCGCGTTCCGCGACGCGCTCGAGCCCGACCGCGCACGGATCACCCTGCTTCCGATCAGCCGGCTCGGGGTCCTGGAGATGACCCGCCAGCGCGTGCGCCAGAGCCTGCGCACCGCGGTCCTGAGCGCCTGTCCGCACTGCGGCGGCACGGGCATGACCCGCAGCTTCGAGAGCCTGGGCCTTGACTTCATCCGCATGTTGCGGCAACGTTTCACGGAGCGTCGCGGCCGGCTGGAGGCCCGGATGCACCCGCGGGCGGCCAGCTACGTGAGCAATGCCCGGCGCATCGACATCGCCGAACTGGAGAAGCAGTACGACAGCCGCGTGCGGGTAAAGACCGACATGGCCCTCCCGTTCGACGAGATCGTGTTCCGATGGGTGAACGACAAGGAGCGGGAGGCGGACTGATCCGTCCCCGCACAGACAAGGACCGAGACTCCATGTACGCAATCATCGAATCGCACGGCCGCCAGTACACCGTGCGCGAGGGCGAAGAGATCGACCTCCCCCGCCAGGACGCCGAGCCGGGCAGCGAAATCACGTTCGAGAACGTGAAGCTCGTCAACGACGACGGCGCGGTGCAGGTGGGCGCGCCCCACGTGTCCGGCGCCACGGTCACCGCCACGGTCGTCGGCGAGGCCAAGGGCGCCAAGGTCACGGGCGTGAGCTTCCGCCGCCGCAAAGGCAGCAAGGTCAAGACCGGACACCGCCCCCGCTACACACGCGTGCGCATCACCGGGCTGAGCGCCTGACCGGCTTGCGCGTGAGGCTGCGCAAACAAGGGCTTTACAACCTGGGCCGCGCGTAGTAGGATTTCGGATTCGAATGGACCTGCGCGGCAGTGCCCAGGCGCGCCGCGCCGCAACACTCGGGAGAGAACCATGGCTCACAAGGTCGGACAGGGCGCCAGCCGCAACGGCCGCGACAGCAACCCGAAGTATCTGGGCGTCAAGCGCTTCGGCGGCCAACGCGTGCGCGCCGGGAACATCATCGTACGTCAGCGCGGGACCCGGTTCCACCCCGGCGAGAACGTGGGCATGGGCCGGGACCACACGCTGTTCGCATTGAGCGACGGGGTGGTGGACTTCGGCCGGCGCCGGATCAACGTGGTCGCCGGCGGGTAGTCTTTCTCCGCAGGCAAGACCCGCGGCAACACGGCCGGCACGCGCTGGCCGTGTTTTCGCTTGGGCTTCGGTCCGTTCCTCGCTATAATCCCCGGCACTGTTGCGGCCCGGGCCCGTGCGGGCCGGGCCTTCCCATGGAGAGCGACGCCTATGGCCGCTGTCCCCGAGGAGGAAGTGCGCGCTCGCGTGCGCGGCCTTCGCGCCCGGATGCGCCGGCATCGGCTGGGCGCGGTGTTGCTCACGAGCGGTCCCGCCATCCACTACTACACCGCGTTCAGCGGCATCTCGATCGACCAGAATGAGTCGGCGCTCGTGGTCACCGCCCGGCAGGCCGCCCTTGTCACCAACTTCTGCTACCTGGAAGAGGCCCAGCGCTCGGCTCAGGGATGCGAGGTCCTGCTGCGCGAGCGCACGCCCGTGCGCACCGCCGCACAGGTGCTGCGCCGCATGCAGGTCCGGCGTGTGGGCTTTCAGGAGACCGCGCTCTCGGTGCGCGACTACGAGGACCTGCAGCATATCGCCCGCGGGTGCCGCTTCCTCCCCTGGGCCGCGCACGCGGCGGGCCGGCGGCTGTCCAAGAGCCCGTGGGAGGTGCGCCGCATCCGTCGCGCCGTGCGCGTGGCCGAGCGCGCCTTCCTGGACCTGCGAGATCGAATCACCGAGGGCATGACCGAGGCGCAGGTCGCGCGCGAGCTCGTGTACCTCTTGGGCAAGCACGGGGCCGATGCCCCGGCCTTTCCGATTATCGCGGCCTGCGGGGCCACGGCCAGCCTGCCCCATGTGCAGCCCGGCCGGCGCCGGTTGCGCCAGGGGGGCCTGCTTCTCGTCGACTGGGGCGCGCGCGTGGACCACTATCACTCCGACCTCACGCGGGTGCTGTTCCTGGGCGCGCCGTCGCGGACCTGGCGCGAGCGGTACGGGCGCGTGCTCGAGGCCCACGACGCCGCGCTGCGCACCGTGCTGGCGGGCGGCCCGGTCACCGGCGCGGAGGCGGACCGCACCGCGCGCGACGTGCTGGGCCGCGCGGACCTGGCCGAACGCTTCGGCCATTCGCTGGGCCACGGGCTGGGGCTGGAGGTGCACGAGGCCCCGCAGGTTTCGGCCAGGAACGAGGACTTGCTACCCCCGGGCGCGGTGGTTACCATCGAGCCGGGCGTATACTTCCCCCGCAGCGGAGGCATCCGCATTGAGGATATTGTGCTCGTAGGAGAACAGCGCGGTCGCCGGCTCGGCAGTCTGCCCACGGACTTCGACTGGGCCTGCCTGTAGCCGGGCGGGCACGCTGCGAGTCGCACACGATGAGGAGTGCAGGCATGAGTGTGGACCGGATCCGAGAGCTCCTGGAGATCATGGAAAGCCACGGGCTCGCCGAGCTCGAGCTCCAGGAGGGCGAGTTCAAGGTGCGCCTGTGCAAGGAGCAGCGCCAGGTCGCGGGCGCCCCGGCGGGCGCGATGGCGCCGCTGGCGACTTCCGCCTACGGCGAGCAGGCCAGCCAGGGACAGGCCCCGGACCAGACCGATCTCGAGTCCATCAAGAGCCCGATCGTGGGTACGTTCTACATGGCTCCGGCGCCGGACGCGGAGGCCTTCGTGCATATGGGCAGCCACGTCACCGAGGAGACCATCGTGTGCATCGTGGAGGCCATGAAGGTCATGAACGAGGTGAAGTCCGGGGTGTGCGGCGTGATCGCGGAGGTGCTGGTCGAAAACGGCGAGGCCGTGGAGTACGGCCAGCCCTTGTTCCTCGTCAAGCAAGAGTGACCCGGTTCACGCACGAGGGCCGATCATGTTCTCGCGCATTCTGATCGCCAACCGCGGCGAGATCGCCGTGCGCATCATCCACACCTGCCAGCGCATGGGCGTGGAGACCGTGGCCGTGTTCAGCGAGCCGGACCGCGAGGCCCTGCATGTGCGCCTGGCCGACGCGGCCGTGTGCGTGGGCCCGGCCGAGAGCGCGCGCAGCTACCTGCACATCCCCAGCATCGTGAGCGCCGCGGAAATCGCCAACGTGGAGGCCATCCACCCCGGGTACGGGTTCCTGGCCGAGAACGCCCACTTCGCGGACATCTGCCGGTCCCTGGACATCGAGTTCATCGGCCCACTCTCCCATGCCATGGAGGCCATGGCCGACAAGTCCCAGGCCCGGGCCGTGGCCGAGAAGGGCGGCGTGCCCATCCTGCCGGGAAGCGACGGCCCTGTGGCCGACGACGACGAGGCCATCGCGGTGGTGCACCGCATCGGGTACCCGGTGATGATCAAGGCCTGCGCGGGCGGGGGCGGGCGCGGCGTGCGCGTGGCGCGCAACGACGCCAGCCTGCGCAGCGGGCTTGTGCAGGCCCGTGCCGAGGCGGAGGCCGCGTTCGGCGACGGGTCCATCTACATCGAGAAGCTGCTGGACCGGCCCCGGCACATCGAGGTGCAGGTCCTCGCGGACAACCACGGCAACGCGGTGCACCTGGGGGAGCGCGACTGCTCCATCCAGCGGCGCAAGCAGAAGCTGTGCGAGGAGTCGCCTAGCCCCACGCTCGACGGACGCACCCGGCGCCACCTGTGCGAGGCGGGGCTGGCCGTGGCGAGCGCCTGCGGGTATACGAACGCGGGCACCGTGGAGTTCCTGTACCAGGACGGGCAGTTCTATTTCCTGGAACTGAACGCCCGCATCCAGGTCGAGCACCCCGTAACCGAGCTGGTCACCGGCATCGACATCGTCGAGGAGCAGCTGCGCATCGCCTCGGGCGAGCAGCTGCGCCACCGGCAGCGGGACATCGCGTTCCGCGGGCACGCCATCGAGTGCCGCATCAACGCCGAGGACCCGGACCGCAACTTCGCGCCCTGCCCCGGCATCATCCGCCTGTTCGTCGATCCGGTGGGCGAGGGCGTGCGCATGGACAGCCACGCCTACAGCGGGTACGTGGTCCCGCCCCACTACGACAGCCTGATCGGCAAGATGGTCGCGCACGGAGCCACGCGCGCGGAGGCGATCGCCCGCATGCAGCGGGCGCTGGCCGAGCTCGTGGTCGACGGGATCAAGACGACCGTGCCGTTTCACCGGGCGCTCATGGCCAATCACCGGTTTACGAACAACGAGTTCGACCTGAACTTTGTGGACGAGTTCCTGGGGAGCTGACCGGGGCTGTCGGGCCGGCCCGCGGCGGCTCGAGGACGAGCGCGCAGTCGGGCGCGAGCGAAGGAGGAGATGTCATGCAGAAGTGCGAAGAATTCGTCGTGCGGTGGGCAGCGATTCTCGCCGGGGTGTTCCTGCTGGTGCTGCCCTTCCTGGGCGCGCGCCTGTTCAACCCCGCAGACGGGCCCGTGGGCGCGATCGTGAGCCTGGTGCTCGGGGCCCTGGTCCTGGAGGCCGGGTTCATGACCTGGTACCGCGCCCATGCCGAGGCCGTGCGCAAGACCGTCACCGTGCACACCGAGGAAGGCGAAAGCTCCATCGCCATCGACGCGCTGGAGGGAATCCTGCGCGACGAGCTGTGCAAGTCCGGCGACGTGCACGACGTGAGCGTGCGCCTGGAGGCCGGCGGCGAGGAGGAGCCCATCCACTGCACGCTGCGCTTCCGTCTGGACAGCCAGCCGGACATCCCCTCGCGGACCGACGCGCACAAGCGCACGGTGCGCGAGGCGTTCGCGCAGCTGATCCCCGACAAGAGCGACCTGGCCATCGACTGCCACGTGGACAGCATCCTGGTCGCGCCCAAGGCCGAGTCCGGCCGCGGGAACGAAGAGGCCTTCTCCGGGCCCGTGTACCCGGTGCCGCCCGAGAACGACAAGGACGCCGAGGGCAGCGCCTGAGCGGCCCGCCCGCGGACGCACGCCATGCCCAGCCCCCGGTCGTCGGCCCCGGGCCCGGTGCCTTCGGAAGAGAACCCGGCCTGGTACGACTACGCCCTGCCGCCCGAGCGCATCGCGCAGCGACCCGCGCAGCGCCGCGAACAGGCGCGCCTGCTCGTGGTGGACGCGCGGGGACGGCTCGAGCACCGCGTGTTCGCGGACCTGCCAGAAGCGCTTGCGCCCGGCGACCTGGTCGTGCGCAACACCACGCGGGTCATTCCGGCGCGTCTGCGCGGCCGGCGCGGCGGCGGAGGCCGGACCGAGCTCTTGCTCGTGCGGCCGGTGGGCGACCGAGAGTGGGAGTGCCTGGCCCGGCCCGCAAGCCACCTGAAGACCGCGCGCAAGGTCAGCTTCGGCGACGAAGAGCTCACGGCCACGATCCTGGACAAGCTCGGGGCCGGGCGCGTGCGCGTTCGCTTCGACTGGCCGGATGAGGAGCCCTTCGACGCACTCCTCGACCGCCTGGGCGAGACGCCCCTGCCGCCGTACATCGACCGGCGGACGGGCGGGCCCACGGCCGAGGACCGCGAACGCTACCAGACCGTGTACGCGCGCGAGTCGGGCGCGGTGGCCGCGCCCACTGCGGGCCTGCACTTCACCGAACACGTGTTCGGCGCCCTGCGCGACCACGGGGTCGAGATCGCGGACCTGGTGCTCCACGTCGGGCCGGGCACCTTCCGGCCGGTCAAGACCGCGCGCCTGAGCGACCACTGCATGGACCCGGAGTCCTACCGCATCCCGCCCGGGACCGCGGAGGCGATCGCCCGCGCGCGGGACCAGGGCCGCCGCGTGGTCGCGGTGGGCACGACCACCACCCGGGCCATCGAGGCCGCCGCCGACGCGCACGGCCGCGTACGGGCCGGCCCCGGGGCCACGGACCTCTTCATCCGTCCGCCGTACCGGTTCCGAGTCATCGACGGACTGCTCACGAACTTCCACCTGCCCCGCAGCACCCTGCTCATGCTCGTGTGCGCGTTCGCGGGCCGCGACCGGGTGCTGGCCGCGTACCGCGAGGCCGTGGCGCAAGGCTACCGGTTCTACAGCTACGGCGACGCCATGCTCCTGTGGCGCGCGCATGGACCCGCTTGATTCGCCCCGTGGGCCCCTGTATCCTGCACGGGTAGGCGATGTCGAAGACCGTGGCCGGCCTTGTGCGCAATCGCGTCGGCGCCTGGAGGACTGCGCGCCTTGACCAGATTCTCCGAGCTCGCTCCGGAACGGCTGACCGGCATAGACCTGCTCGTCCTGGACGTGGACGGCGTGCTCACGGACGGGCGCATCCGCTACGCGGACACAGGCGCGGAGTCCAAGGTCTTTCACGTGCACGACGGCACGGCGATCAAGTACTGGCACCGCGCCGGGAGGCACAGCGCCCTGATCTCGGGACGAGCGAGCCCCATCCTGGCCCGGCGGGCGCGCGAGCTGGGCGTGGCCCACTGGCGCGAGGACGCCAAGGACAAGGCCGCGGCGCTCGGGGACCTGCTCGCTGCGCTGGGTGCGCCGCCGGACACGGTGGCGTACATGGGCGACGACTTGCCCGATATCCCGGCCATGCGGCTCGTGGGCCTGAGCATCGCCGTGGCGAACGCGGTCGCGGAGGTGCGGGATTTCGCCGACGCCGTGACACAACACTGCGGGGGTGACGGCGCGGTACGCGAGGTCGTCGAGGCCATGCTCAAGACCCAGGGCCGATGGTCGCGGATCCTCGCGCGTTATTTCCCCGAATCCGCGGATTGACCTTCCATTCGCCCCGCCGCGTGAGGAGACCTGCGTGCGATCGGCTGCGCTCGTGGCCACGTGCCTGGCACTGTGCATCCCCTGGGGCTTCGCGCCGCATGCGCGCGCGGGCACCGCGTACCGGTTCAACGAAATCGAGATCCCCCTGTACCAGGACGGCCGGCTCGCGGCGCAGATCCAAGCGCGCCAGGCCAAGGACATCGACCTGGCCTCCGCAGACCGCCTGCGCCACGCCACGCTCGAGTCGGTGACGATCTTCGTGTACGACGCCGCCCGCACCGAGGCGCGCACGGTCCCGCAGGACCCGGAGGACGTGGGGGCCGCCCCCCAGCCCCGATTCAAGATCACCGGCGACACGGGTGTGTACCACGCGCAGGAATCCAAGGCGGTCCTGGACGGCAACGTCCGGGCGGTCCGGTTCGACGATCAGGGCCGCGCCCAGGCGACCTTGACCTGCCCCAACGCGGTCTGGGACCAGCAGGCCGGGCTGCTTACGAGCGCGGGCGCGGTGCGGCTCGTGCGCGACCGGGACGTGCTGGAGGGCACGGACCTCACCTACTACCTCTCGCCCGAAGGGCGCACGTCCCAGGATGGACTGCCCCAGGGCGAGGCCGTGGTGCTCGAGCGCGACGTGCGCATGACCATCCACAGCATGCGGGTGGTCGCCGCCCCGGGCGAGGCCGACGAGGAACCCGAGGACGAACCCGCCGAGCGGGCGCGCGAACCGGTGACCGTCTCCTGCGCCGGCCGGGCGCTCTATACCTTGGCGGAGGGTACGGTGTTCTTCTCCGACGACGTGCAGGTGCGGCGCGGGCCCGTGGTCATGCACAGCGAGCACCTGAAGGTGACCGTGGACGCGGACCCGGCCACCGGCGGCTCGCGCGTGACCGAGATGCACGCCCGGCCGCACGTGCGCATCGAGGGCCGCCACGAGCTGCCCGACGGCCAGAGCGTGCCCTACCGGGCCGAGGGCGAGGACGCGGTGTACGTGGCCGGGCTCTTGTCCCTGGTGGGCACGCCCGAACACCCGCCGGAGGCCTGGTACGGCGAGGACCGCATCCGCCACCAGCATATCGACCTGCGGCTGGGGCCCAAGGGCGCCCTGTTCCTGCGCGCGAGCGGGGATGCGCACGCCCCGCGCGGCGAGGCCCTGCTCAAGCCGCGACTGGCCCGCCCGCAACAGGACGCCGAGGGCGCCGCCGCGCCCTCGCCCACGATCCAGGTGACCTTCGACCGCGACCTTGTCTACGACCTGGCGCAGGGCTCGGCCGTGTTCACGGGCGCGGTGCGCACCGAACACCCCGAGTTCGTATTGCACAGCGAGCGGCTGCGCGTCGAGACCCCCAGGCAACGCGCTTCGGGCGAACAGGGACCTGCGGCTCTCGGCGTGCGTCGGGCGACCGCGGTCGGGGACGTGCGCATCGAGTCCACGGACGGACGCACCGCGCACGCGGCGCAGGCGGTGTTCGACGCCACGGGCCAGACCCTGCACCTGTCCGGCCCCAACCCCGTGCCGCTGGTGGTCGACCCCGGCCAGAACCGCATTCGCGCCGAGAGCATCACCACGATGCGCATCGCCAACCCCGCGGACCCCGAGCGCGACTTCAACCTGGTCCACGCCAAGGGCCCCGGCGAGATGAAGCTCATCGAGGCCCCGCAGGCGGGCAACCCGGCCGCGGACCCGGACCAGCGCACCACCCGGATCCGGTTCGCCGGCGGGCTGGAGTACGACGAGACCCGGCAAGCCGCGGTGTTCACCGAAGACGTGCAGCTCAACCGCAGCGGCGCGGTCCTGAGCGCCGATCGGCTGGAGGTCATCACCGCGCCCGCCGCGCAGGACGCCCAGGTGCGCGACCTCGCGGGCGTGACCATGCGCCGCATGGAGGCCTCGGGCCGGGTGCACATGCACGCGGGCGGGCGGCACACCAGCGGCGGCCGACTCACCTATGAGGAGGCGTCCGACGGCGCGGTGACCCTGACCCTGTTCTCCGGGCCCGAAGAGCGCGCCCGGGTGTGGCATCGGGGCGGCAGCAGCCTGGTCGCCCAACGGATCGTGGACTACGAGGCCCGCAACCGCATCGAGGCGGACGGACCCGGCGAGTTGAACCTCGTGGAAGAGACCGAGGACGGACAGGTCGGGCGGTCCGCGCGCATTCTGTTCCAGGGCCGGCTCGTGTACACGGCCGACCCGTCCAAGCAGGCGGTCGCCCGGTTCTATCGCGGGGTGGAGCTGCGCTGGCAGGACGTCACGATCGAAGGCGACAGCATGTTCACCGAACTGGGCGAGTCCGTGGACGTCAGCCGCGCCCTCAAGCGGGAACAGGCCCTGGGCGAGCCCGGGGTGGGCCGTCCGCTGCTCAAGCGCACCGTCGAGTCGGCGCTCATGACCGGCAACGTGCGCCTGCACAGCTTCGGGCGCAGCGGGTACGGCGACAAGGCGATCATGCTCGACGAAGGTCGGAAAGTCACCCTGTCCGCCCGCAAGCAGGCCGAGATCCAGGACGAGCGCGGCGTGCGCATGCTCGCGCCCAACTTCGTGCTCTACCAGGGCGAAGGCCTTGTGCGCGCCGACGGACCGGGCACCCTGTACGTGGCCGCGCCGGCCGCCCGCCGCAGCCACGGCCCGTATGCGCGCGAGCAGGGGCGCAGCGCCGAGTCCCTGCGCCCGGGCGACCATCCCAGCGACTACACCGTGCACTACGACGGAGAGATGCGCTACAGCCGCACCGAGCGGCGCATCGTGTTCTACCGCAACGTAGAGCTCGTCCAGGAGACGATCTACGGCCGATGCGACGAGCTGGAGGCCCTGCTCGACACGGATCCGGAGCGCGGCCCGCGCACCCCGGGCATCGAGGGCCTGACCGTCGCGAGCGCGGAGTGCGTCGGCAACGTGTACTTTCGCCGATACGAGCCGCCCCAGGGCCAGGAGACCCTGGAACAGGTGCTCCAGCAGCGCGCGAGCACCAAGCGCCCGGGCGCCACGTACCTCGTCGACTGCGAGCGCGCGTTCTACGACGTGCCCAAGGACCAGGTCCTGTTCTTCGGCTCGCGGCGGGGCATGCGCATCCTGGAACAGCGCGTCAGCCCCACGCGGGACGTACGCCGCATGCTGTATCACAACATCGAGCGCGCGATACTCGAACGCAGCGCCGGCAACATCCGATTCCCGTTCAGCGAGCGCCGCCGCCCCAAGACCGAGTCCTTGCCCACGGAAGGGCCGCTCGAGTTCCCCCCGCGCGAGCAGGGTTGAACGATGAGCGTGGGCCAACTATAATCGGTCGTGGGCCTCAGCACCTTCGCCAGGGAGACCTAGATGCCCGCACCAAGCTGGCGACGCCGCATGGACGCGCGCTTGCGCGGCGAGGAGCCGCCGCAGCAGCGGCGCGCCTCGCGCCGCGCCCAAGCGCCCGCGACCCAGCCCGGCGCCGCCCCGGCCGTGGGCTCGCATGCCTCGGCAAGCCCCAGCCGATCGGACGCCACACCCCGGCCGCGCACGTCCGGGGACGTGGGGCAACGTCCCTCCGCCGCGCCCAAGTCCCGACGCAGCGCGCCCCAACCCGTATCTTCGGCCGGCGCGCGGACTCAGCCTCCGCCCGCACCGCAGGTCACGCAGGGATGGCGCGACGTGCGCACCTGGGTGCTGGCCGCCTGCCTTGTGCTCGGGTTCGGCCTCGGGTTCCTGTACCACGTGACTTCCTCCGAGGACACGGTCCAACCCGGCGGGCGGGCCGCCGTACCCCAGCCCGGGCCTGATCCGGCCGAACAGGCACAGCCGCCCCCCGCGCCGCCGCCGGCCCCGGTACCCGCCCAGGCGCGCACGACGCCGACGCAGGATCCTTCGGACCTCGTGCCCGAGGCCTTCCGGGACCGGCAAACGGACGCGCTCGTGCGCGACGTGGAGCGCCGCGTGACCGATGCAGAGATGCACGCCGCAGCGCCGTCCAGGCCCGCCCCCGAGGCGCCCCTTCCCAAGACGCCCTACGGCGGACTGACCGGCCGCAACGTGCCGCCCCCCACCTTCCAGAGCGGTCCGTCCCCTGCCGCAGAGACCACGGGGGCGGAGGACCTCGGCGACTTGCTCAAGACCCGCGGGCCCGGTCCGGAACTGGAATGAGATCATGAACAGCGCAGCGGTCCTGTGCGTCGGCGAGGAACTCGTCCTCGGCGAAATCGACAACACGAACAGCACGCACATCGCCACCGCGCTGCGCGGCGCGGGCTGGCCCGTGTCCGAGATCCGCGCGGTGGGCGACGACTTGGACCGGATCGTGGATGCGCTGCGCGCGCTTGCCCGCGCCCACGCGGCGCTGGTGGTCACCGGCGGCCTGGGGCCCACCGAAGACGACCTCACCCGCCGCGCCCTGGCGCAGGCCGTGCAGGCCCCGCTGCGCGAGGATCCCGAGGCCCTGCGCGGCATCGAGGCCCGGTTCGCCACGCTGGGACGCACCGTATCCGCACGCAACCGCATCCAGGCCATGCTGCCCGCGGGCGCGCGGGCCCTGCACAACCCCATGGGCACGGCCCCGGGCATCGCCCTGACGATCGAGGGCTGTCCCACGTTCGCGCTGCCGGGCGTGCCCCGCGAGATGGCCCACATGCTCGCCCAGGAAGTGATTCCCGCGCTCGGACCCGGCCCGCGCGGCACGGTGGCCGTCCGCACCCTGCACCTGTGGGGCCTGCCCGAGAGCGAGGTGGGCGAGCGCCTGGCGGACCTGATGGCCCGCGGCCGCGAGCCCGCGGTCGGCACCCGGGTCCAGGACTCGATCATCACCGTGCGCATCGTGGCCTGCGGGGCCGATCCCGCGCAGGCCCAGACCCAGGCGGACGCGCACGATGCCCTGGTGCGCTCGCGCGTGGGGGACGCGGTGTTCGCGCGCGATGGAGAGACGCTCGCCGAGACGGTCGTGCGCCTGCTCGCCGACCGGGCACAGACCCTGGCCGTGGCCGAAAGCTGTACGGGCGGGCTGGTGGGCAAGCTCATCACGGACGTGCCCGGCGCGTCGGCCGTGTTCCGCGAAGGATTCGTCACGTACACGAACGAGGCCAAGGTCGGCCGAGTGCGCGTGCCGCCGCCGCTTCTGTCCGCGCACGGCGCGGTCAGCGAACCCGTGGCCCGGGCCCTGGCCGAGGGTGCGCGCTCGGCCGCGGGCGCGGACTACGGCCTGGGCATCACCGGCATCGCCGGCCCGACCGGCGGCACGCCGCGCAAGCCCGTAGGACTCGTGCACGTGGCCGCGAGCGGCCCCGGATGGACCGACCACCGGGCGAACCGGTACCACACCGACCGCAAGGGCAACCGCACCCGCGCCGCGTACACAGCCCTGGGACTGTTGTGGCGGCGACTGCGGGGGGACTGAGGGGGGTCTCGTGCGCATCCTCGTCCACGTATGCTGCGCGCACTGCCTGGAGGCCACGCTCGCGGGGCTGAAGCACGAGTTCGGCGACAAGCTCCAGGCGCACGGGTACTTCTACAACCCGAACATCCATCCGCTGATCGAGTTCCGCAAGCGGCTCAAGGCGGTGAAGGTCCTCAACGAAGTCCTGCGCCTGCCCATGGACTATGAGGAGGCCTACGGCCTGGACGCCTTCCTCCGCACGGTGTGGGCCTCGGGCGCGGCCGAGCGATGCCGGCGCTGCTACGACGAGCGACTCGGCGCCACGGCCCGGCACGCGCGCGCGCACGGGTTCGAAGCGTTCACTTCCACGCTGTGCGTGTCCGGCCACCAGCACCACGACGAGATTCGCGCCGCGGGCGAGTCCGCGGCGGCGCGCGAGGGCGTGCGGTTCGCGTACCGGGACCTGCGGGCCTGGCCTGCGCGTACGCCGCGGCGCCGGGGCGTCTACGCCCAGCAGTACTGCGGCTGTATCTTCAGCGAGACGGAGCGTTTCCGGACCACGCGCAAGGAGCTGTACAAGGGCCCGAGCGGGCCGGATTCCGCTTGACTGGCCCACGGAGCGGCTTAGAATCGCCTGTCCGGCCTCGCGGGGCCTCCCGGTGGCCGGACTGTTGTCAGGCGGCCGGTTTGCCGCACCCCCGGTTCTCCCAGAAAGCGGAGCCGCCCCATGGGCACGGCTGAGACGGTTCTCTTTTTCGCGCTGTTCGTGTTCTCGGTCATTCTGCACGAGATCTCGCACGGCGTGGTCGCGCGCTGGTTCGGGGACGACACCGCGTACCTGAGCGGCCGGATCTCGTTGGATCCGGTCAAGCACATCGACCCGTTCATGACCGTGCTCTTGCCCCTGATCCTCTACTTCACCACCGGTGGGAGAGTGGTGTTCGGCGCGGCCAAGCCCGTGCCCGTGAACCCCCGCCTGTTCCGCGGGATCAGCATGCGCCGGGGCATGATGTGGGTGGCCCTGTCCGGCCCGGTTACGAACATCCTGCTCGCGGCGCTCTTCGCGGCAGGGGTGTACGCCGGGCACCTGCTGGAGGCCCGGCCCGATCCGAGGGGCCTGATGTGGCTCGTGCAAATGGGCTTCACGCACGTCGTGCTCATGAACCTGGTGCTCGCGTGCTTCAACCTGATCCCAATCCCGCCCCTGGACGGCGGCCGCGTGCTCGCGGGCCTGATCCCGCGCGAGCTCGCCCGGCAGCTCGACCGGATCGAGCGCTTCGGCTTCGTCATCCTGTTCGGGCTCATCTTCCTGGGCGCGTTGCGGCCCGTGTTCGCCCTGGCCTTGAGCGGATGGAACGTGCTTACGCCGGCGGACGTGCAACAGACCTTCATGAGCTTTCTGCTCGGTGGTGGATGACCGAACGAAAGAAAGGAACGACCCTCATGGCCCAGCCCCACGGCCGCCGCGTGCTCAGCGGCATTCAGCCCTCGGGCAAGCTGCACCTGGGCAACTACTTCGGCGCCCTGCGCCAGTACATCGAGCTCCAGGACCGCGGCGAGGAGCCCTTCTACTTCGTGGCCAACTACCATGCCCTCACCTCCATCCAGGACCGCGAACAGCTGCGGCGCAACACGTGGGACGTGGTCCTGGACATGCTGGCCCTGGGCCTGGACCCCGAGCGGGCCACCATCTTTCTGCAGAGCGACGTGCCCGAGGTCTGCGAGCTCACGTGGCTCCTGTCCGTGGTCACGCCGCTCTCGCTCTTGGAGAAGGCCCACAGCTATAAGGACAAGCTCGCCCGGGGTCTCGCGCCCAACCATGGGCTCTTCGCCTATCCCGTGCTCATGGCCGCGGACATCCTGGCCTACGACAGCGAGATCGTTCCCGTGGGACAGGACCAGAAGCAGCACCTGGAGATCACCCGCGACCTGGCCCAGCGATTCAACCAGGCCTTCGGCCGCGAGGTCTTTGCGCTGCCCGACGCGTACATCGTGGAGTCCACCGCGGTCGTGCCCGGCGTCGACGGGCAGAAGATGTCGAAAAGCTACGGCAACACGATCGAGCTCTTCCTGCCCGAGAAGGCGCTGCGCAAGCGGGTGAGCGCCATCGTCACGGACAGCACGCCCGTCGAGGCGCCCAAGGACCCGGAGGCCTGCAACGTGTACGCCCTGTTGCGCCTGTTTCTCGACGACGAGCAAGCCGCCGACTGGGCGCAGCGCTACCGCGCGGGCGGTCTGGGCTACGGCGAGGTCAAACAGGCCCTGGCCGAGGCGATCCTCGCCGCGTTCGCGCCGGCGCGCGAGCGCCGCCGAAAGCTCGAGGCCGACCCGGACACCGTGCGCGACGTACTGCGCGACGGGGCGGCGCGCGCGCGGGAGATCGCAGCCCGGACCGTGGCGCGCGCGCGCGACGCGGCCGGAATCGTATAGGCCCCTCACCCGCCGGAGGCCGGACCATGGTCGTGCACGTCCAGGTGGCCGACAGCTTCCGCGGGCCCATGGACCTGCTTCTCTATCTCATCCAGCGCGATGAGATCGACATCCACGACATCCCCATCGCGCACATCACGGGCGAGTACCTGCGCGCGATCGAGGCCATGCAGAACCTCGACGTGGAGCGCAGCACCGAGTTCATGGCCCTGGCCAGCATGCTCGTCGAGATCAAGAGCCGCATGCTGCTTCCGCCGGACGAGGCGGCCGAAGACGAAGAGACCATAGAGGTCGACCCGCGCAGCGAGCTCGTGGAGGCCCTGCTCGAGTACAAGCGGTTCAAGGACGCGGCCGACAGCCTGGAGGCGCTCTACGAACGCCACCGCCTGCGGTTCCCCCGGACCACGCGGCGCGAGGCCGAGGCAACGGACCCCGACGAAGCGCCCATCGAGGCGGACGTGTACGGACTCTTCGCCGCGTTCGCCCGACTCATGCGCGAGACCCTGGCCGGCACGGCCGCGACCACGATCGTGCAGACCGAGCTGAGCATGGACGAGTGCGTGGAGCACATCGACGAGCTCCTGCGCGCGCACGAGCGGCTCACCTTCCGGGAGCTGTTCGCGGACGTGCCCTCCAGGCCCGAGATGGTGGTGTTCTTCATGGCCTTGCTCGAGCTTGTGCGCCGCCAGGCCGTACGCGCGTATCAGGCGGAGCCGGACGCGGAGATCTACATCGAACGCGCTGCGCCCGAGGCGCCGCCGGCCCGGATCGTGACCGCACCGTCGACCCCCGCCCAGGCGACGCGCGGCACGGCCGCCGCCGCCACGGCTGGTCCCGTCCTGCATGATGCCCGGTTTTCCGCCGAGTCCGCGGCGCCCGAGCCGCAGGCAGGCGTGGCGCCGTTCCTCCCGGTTCCCGGGCGCGAGCCCGAGGAGGCCCCGGTGGGAACGCCGTTTGCCCCTCTGTTTGCAGCCGTGCCCGTGGCGATGGACAGAACGCGTCGGACGGACAGGCCGTTCGTGCCTGCGTCCTTTCCCTGACCGCGTCGGGAGCAAGGTATGCTGGAATCCCTCAAGTCCGAGGTGTGCGAGCTCAATCGGCGGCTCCCTGCCGAAGGGCTCGTTCGGCTCACCAGCGGCAACGTATCCGGCCGCGACCCGGACACAAACCGCATGGTCATCAAGCCCTCGGGCGTGCCCTTCGACGAGTTGACCCCGGACCTGATGATTGTCTTCGACCTGGACGGCACCATTGTGGAAGGCACGCTCAAGCCGTCCTCGGACGCGTACACGCACCTGGTGGTCTACCGCGAGATGGCCGAGGTCCACGGCATGGTGCATACCCACTCCAACTACGCCACCGCGTGGGCCGCGGTGGGCCGGCCCCTGCCCTGTGCGCTGACCGCCATGTGCGACGCGTTCGGGTGCGACATCCCGATCGGCGGGTTCTGCCTGATCGGCAACGAACAGATCGGCCGCGAGATCGTGCGCTCCATCGGCCGAGCGCCCGCGATCCTCATGCGCAACCACGGGGTCTTCACCATCGGCAAGACTCCGCACAAGGCGTTCGTTCATGCGGTCACGGTGGAGGACACGGCCAAGACCCTGGCCATCGCCGAAGGGCTGGGCACCATCCAGCCCATCGCGCCGGACAAGATCGAGCAGGCCCACCGCCGCTACCAATCCGAGTACGGTCAATGAGTGTGTGCCCGTAATTCTGTGAGGAGAGGAGGATACGCAATGCCGACGATCCATGTAGACGGTCCGGAGCTCAAGGACCGGGCGGCGAAGCGCCGCCTGGTCGAGGCGTGCACCCAGGCAGCGGCGGAGTCCTACGGATTGCCCGCGTCCACGGTGGTCGTGCTCTTGCGCGAGTATTCGCCCGAAAACGTAGGCGTGGGCGGCGCGCTGATGGCCGACCGGTTCTCCGAGCGCGAGCAAGCGTAGGTTTGCCGCGCGGTAGGTCCCAGATCCGATCATGAACAGTGTCCCCCGACGTCCCTGGTGGCGACGCCTGCTGCGTCGCCGCGAGCCGTGGATCCTGCTCGGCGTGCTGGCGGCGTATCTGGCGGCCGTGGACCTGGCGCCCCGCATGGTGGACACGGACGCGCTGCGCCGCGACATGGAACTCACCGCCACGCAGCTTCTGGGCGCGGACGTGCTCATCGGCGAGGTCGAGATCGACATGCGCCCGCTGGGCGGATGGCGCTTGCGCCTGCGCGACGTGCGCGTGCAGAATCCCTCTCCCGACTTCGGCATCGACCGGGACCTTTTGTCCGCGCGCAAGGTCGTATTCGAGGGCAGGACCACCGACCTGTTGGCCGGTATCTGGCGGCCCAGCGTGTATGCGAAGGACTGGGACCTGCACATCTGCCGCACGCCCTCCGAGCGGATAAACCTGTTCGAGCTCTTTCCGGAGCGCACCGCGCCGCTTCGCCCTTGGGACCCGTGGCCGTTCCGTCGATTCGGAGAGGACGCGCAGCCCGTCGAGCTGGAGAACGGCCGTCTGCATCTTCTCACCACGCGGCTGACCGAGGAGGAGCTCCTGGGCCGCGTGGGCGGCCTCCAGGCCACGGGCCGATACGAGCCCTCGTCCACCCGGCGCGCACAGGCCCCTGAGCTCAAGGTCGAATTGAACGGCTCGCTACGCCAGCCGGCTGCAAAGGGCGAGGTTGAGATCGCTCTCCAGGCCAGAGGACTGCGCGTGGACACCGCGGGCCTGCACGGTGCCTGGCGGGTCGAACTTGGGCTTCGCGACGTGCCCCTGCGTGCCTTGACCCGCCTGGTGGGCGCGCCGCCCGCGCCCGCTACCGCGCAGGTGGCCGACGGAACCGTCGTGTTGACAGGCGAGGCGGGTCCACAGCCCGGATGTCGGCTCCGGCAATGCACGCTACAGGTGCAGCAGTGGTCCGTGCCCCTGTTCGGGATACAGGCCCCGGTCCGCCTGGCCTGGGAGGCCGCCGAGGCGCCCGGTGTACCTGGCGCAGGGGTCCTCGAGTTGGCCCAGCACGCAGGCTCCGACGAGGCGGCCCCACGCGCGCGCGTGACGATCCGCCCGGACGAGGAGGCGATCGGCCTTTCCCTCCAAGCCGACACCCTGGACCTCGACCACCTGCCCGACTGGGGCGGCCCGGCCACGGCCTGGTGCGTGAGCGAGACGGATAAGCCGTTCGAGCTCAGCGCCGAAGCGGACCTCGTGCGCCTGTTCGGCATTCCCATGCGGGAGGCCGAACTCCAGGGCACGCTCGATCCCGCGCGTGTGCGCCGCCTGGACCTGACCGGACGGCTCGCCGACGGGCCGCTCACCTTTGCAGCCGGGGACTGGCGCCCCGGCGCCCGATCTCTGCCCGGGTCCCTGGTCGCCTCGATCGAAGACGCCCAGGCCGTGGACCTGGCCCGCGCCTGCAGCCATCTGGTGCCTCATGGCGTGCTGTTCCACCCCAGCGAAGGCCGCGTCTCCGGGCTCTTGCTTCTTCAGCACGGAGGCGGGGTGCGATCGGGCCCGCTGGCGGACCGTCTCGACCCGGTGTTGCTGCGCGATCCTCTTCCGGATGCCCAACAACAGCCCGAGGGGCGAGAGTGGCACATCTCCGGCCGCGTGGTGCAGGAGCTGCGCTTCGACGAGCCCGGCGACAACCCCTTGCTCCAGGCCCTGTGGCGCCTGCCCGAGCGCGCGGTCACGGCCCTGGAGGAGGCGGTGGGCGCCTCTCTGCCGCACGCCGCGCCGCTGACGCTTCTGCGCGTGCATGGAGGCGAGCTGTCTCTGGGCGGCACGGGGCGCGGGGACCTGATGGTGACCGGGGCCTTCCAAACGCGCGAACTCGGGCCCGTGCGGGTGTGGACCGAGGCCAAGGAGCCGGACGAGGCCCCGCGGCTCGTCGCGTCCGCGAGCCCGTTCTCTGCGCGCGCGGCGGGCCAGCGCGGGGTGGCGCTTCCGGACCTGCCCGCGCCCGCCGATCGCCTGGCCCGCGGCGTGGAGGCAGCGGGCGGGCTTCGGATTCTCTTGCCTGTGGCCGACGACGCCCTGGTGGAAGAGGCCTACCGTGACGCCCTGCGCGCAGCCGGTGGCGAGGGATCGCAGGCCCCCTGAGATACATACAGCCGACAATCGGCTCCTGGAGAAGAGCGCATGCTGGATGCCTTTGCCGCAAGCCACCGCCTTGGCCGCGTCCTGCGCACGGACGTGCACGTAAGCTACCTCCTGTACGCGGCGGTGGGCATCTTTGTGCTTGCGCACGTACACCAGGGCCTCGGCGCCGGGCTCATGGCCCTGGTGACCTTCCTGTTTCTGGGCGTGTTCGTGTTCCTGCACGAGCTCGGCCACACCCTGGCCGCGTACAAGGAGGGCGTGTCCGTGCAGCGGATCACGCTCCATCCGCTGGGCGGACTGGCGCAGATGAGCGATCCGCTGCCCGGGCCCCTGGCCGAGATTCAGGTGGCGCTGGCCGGACCGTTTGTGAGCCTGCTCCTGGCGGGCATCCTGTACGCGCCCTTGCTCTTGCTCGAAAGCCCGGCGGCCGCAGGCGCCGCGGGTACGCTCCTATGGGCCCTGTTCGTCATGAACCTGGCCCTGGCGCTTTTCAACCTGCTGCCCGTGTTTCCGTTGGACGGGGGGCGGGTGCTCCTCGCGGCGCTCGTGTTCAAGCGCGGGGCCGCCTGGGCGATTCCCTGGGCCGGCCGCGTGGCGCGCGGGGCGCTGGCGGTGCTCTTCCTGTTCGGGCTGGTGGGCATGATCTCGGGCGCGATGGTGCGCGGCGGGGTGCTCATGGCGCTCGCGGCCGTTCTGTACCTCCAGGGCAAGCAGGAGCTCCAGGCCCGCGCCTACGCCGCGCGGTACGCCCCGCAGCATGCGCCTGCTGCATGGACGCCGCCCGAGCCGTGGACGTCCAGTCAGGCGCACGCCTCCGAGCGCCGCAAGCAACCCGGATGGATGGGCCGCCGCATGGCCCGATGGCGCAAGGATCGGGCCGCGCGCGTCCGGGAGCAGGAGTCGGCCTTGCGCGACCAGGTCGACGAGGTCCTGCGCAAGGTGAACGAACAGGGCATCCGCAGCCTGACCCCCTCGGAGCGTCAGGTCCTCGACCGGGCGAGCCGCACCTACCGCAAGCACCGCTGATCGCGGGCGGGGGCCGTGCGGAAATAAGGGGGGGTGGAAGCTCAGCGTTCAGGCTTCGCGGCGGCGCACGCGCCGGGTGGTGCGCCGACGGCGGCTCGGCGAGAGGCGCTCCTCGTACTTGCTGCACAGAATCTCGATCTCGTCGACGTCGTACTCTCGCAGCAGGAGCAGGATCTTGCGCATGAGCCGGCCGTTCTGGGAGCGGCGCCGTCGTCGCTGAGCCATGGACCTGACCATAACGCGCCGCGGGGCTCCGGTCAAGGGTGCGCGAGGCCGTGGTGTCCCTGTAAGGCGTATGCGGGATTTGGGTTGACAGGCCGCCATGCCCGGACTAGCATCGGGTTTCGACCACGCGGAGAGATGGCAGAGCGGTCGATTGCGCGGGCTTGCTAAGCCCGTGAACCCGGCTTAACGGGTTCCCAGGGTTCGAATCCCTGTCTCTCCGCCAGACACAAAAGCCCCCCTAAGCACACGTTTTCTCAAGGCTTAGGGGGCTTCCTCGTTATGGGGGAAGCGGGGCGCGCCTCCCTCGCGCAGAGCTCCCGGTCACTCCGGGACCACCTCCACCTCCTCCTGGTTGTCCCGATACCGCAGGGCCAGCAACACGCGCCGATCCCGACGCCGCTCGGAAAAGAGGTCCTTGCGCCGCTCGGCCACGCGTCGGCGCAGCGCCTGCGGATCCTGTCGGAGTTGCCGGTCAAGCTGCGCGGGCCTGGTCGCAGTGGTGTCAATCATATCCTCTCCTCGCAGAGTGCCAAGGGGTCCATTGGCCCACAATCCACTCACCCCTACTCTGTGTCAAATTGCAGACCGGACCCCGCTGGTCTTGCCGCATATTTCGTTCCAGGCCTCGAATCCCGGGAAAGCCCCACAAAGCCCCGCGGCGCCAGCGCCCCCGCTCGGCCTCGATATTCGGCCTCTCGGATGGCCCTGGAACACGAATTGAAGGAGAACTCACCAGAGCGCGCAAACCCGCGGTGCCCGGCGGGACCGCCTGCAAGGGGATTGCGTATGCAAGCGGCGAAGCCCGCCCGTGCGGGCGGGGGCATACGCCAGGGCCGGTGGCCGGGGGCGGACGTACCAGGTTCGGCTGTGGACCCGGGGACACGCGATCGGTGAAGGAGACGCGGCATGACCATACTCGGACAGGTGTTGCTCGCCCTTTTGCTCGGCGTCATCTTCAGCGTACTCATCATCAAGCTGCTTCGGCGTCCAGGCCCTGGACCCGGATGCGGGATTCTGTTCTTCCTGCCCCTCTTGTTCCTGGCGACCTGGTCGGCCAGCCTGTGGATCGGCCCCGTAGGCCCGCGGATCTGGGGGATCCACTGGCTTGTCTTCTTGATCACCGGGTTCCTGATCGCGCTATTCGTGGCGGCCATCATTCCTCCGCTCACGCGCGAAGGACGAGAGCCGCAAGAGCAGATCGGCCCGGAAGGCCAGGCCACGGACTACATGGTCGCCTCCTTCGGCATCCTGTTCTACGTGGTGCTGTTGCTGCTGCTCGTCTCGGCGCTCTTGGCCTACTGGGTGGGGCCCTTCACGACCAGAGGGCCGTAGCCTGCCGGCGGGCCCGACCAGAAGGCGGCCGGTCGACCTGCGCGTCGCGAGAGAGGACCGGCCGGATGGACTCGCCTTCATGAGGATCCGCATCAAACGCGTTTACGACGCACCCTCGCGCATGGACGGGTACCGGGTACTCGTGGACCGGTTGTGGCCGCGGGGCGTGCGCAAGGCGGACGCCCGGCTCGACGAGTGGGCCAAGGACCTCGGGCCCAGCGACGAGCTGCGCCAGTGGTTCAAGCACGACGCGGACCGGTGGCGGGGGTTCCGGCGCCGCTACGCGCGAGAGCTCGGCGCGAACGAGGACAAGTTGCGCGCGCTCATCGAGCGAAGCCCCAAGCGCACGATCACCCTGCTCTTCGCCGCCAAGGACACGGACCGCAACAACGCGGTCGTACTCAAGGACTACATCGAGAATGAGCTTCTGGGCTGATTGTTCCGACCGGCTTTTCCCGCCGTGGCCTCGACGCCGACCGGGCGCACGCGCGCCGCGCTATTCTACGGACAAGCCGTCCAGCGCCTGCTGTGCGGCCTCGTGGCCCTGGTCGGCCGCGAGCTGCCACAGGCGGCGGGCCTCTTCGCGGTTCTGCGGCACGCCTCGGCCTTCGGCATAGCAGATGCCCAGCTGGAACTGAGCGTCCGCATGGCCCTGCCCGGCGGCCCTGCGAAACCACTGCACGGCCTGCGCGTCCACCTGCGCCACGCCCTCGCCCTTCAGATAGCAGAGCCCGATCTGGTACTCCGCGTCCGCGTTGCCCTGGCCCGCGGCGCGCCGGTACCAGCGCATGGCCTCCTCGTCATCTTCTAGCACGCCCCGACCGGTCGCGTAGCAACGGCCCAGGTTGTACTGCGCTGCTGCGTTGCCCTGCTGCGCGGCCATGTGGAACCAGCGCGCCGCCTCCACGTCGACCTTTGCCACGCCCTGTCCCTGGGCGTACAACTCGCCAAGGCTGTTCTGCGCGTCCGCGTTGCCCTGCGCGGCCGATCTGCGATACCACTTCACGGCCTGCCGATAGTCCCGGCGTCCCCCGTGACCCTCTGCGAACAGCCGGGCCAGGCACTTCTGCGCCTCCGCATTCCCCTGCTCTGCTGAAAGCCGGTACCACTTGACCGCCTGTTCATAGTCTTGGGGCACGCCCCAGCCCTTCTCGTACGCCTCGCCGAGGTTGAATTGCCCCACCTCGTCATTCTGTTCCGCGACCTTCCGGAACCACCGCACCGCTTCTTCGTCATCCTTGGGCACGCCCCAGCCCTTGTGATACAAGACCCCGAGGTTGTTCTGGGCGCGCAGATCACCCTCTCGCGCGGCCCGAAAATACCACTTCGCGGCTTCGGTGTGGTCCTCGGCCACGCCCTCCCCGTAGCTGTAGGCCCGGCCCACCCAGAACTGTGCGTTCGGGTAGCCTTGACGCGCCGCCTTGAGCCACCACTCGACCGCTTTCGTGTCGTCCTGCGGCACGCCATCGCCCCGGGCGTAGCGCCATCCCAGCTGGTACTGCGCATCCGCGCTGCCTCTTTCGGCCGCCTTGCGCTGCACCTCTATAGCCTTCTCAGTGCCTGTCTGCGAGCCCGCGCCCTGCCCGACCGGGTATCCAAGCTTCTCCTGCGCCAATGCCAGGCCCTTCTCTTTGGTCTCGCGCACCCACCTCTCAGCCTCCGTCTCGTCCTCCGGCACCCATATCCCCATGTCGTACAGCCACGCGAGATGCGATTGGGCCAGCTCATGCCCCTGATTGGCGGCCCGCAGATACCACTCCGCCGCCTTCTCGAGATCCCGGGGGACGCCCTTGCCATCCTTGTAGGACAGAGCCACGTTGTACTGCGCGACCGCATGGCCGCCCTCGGCGGCCTTGCGGTACCACTTGAGAGCCTCATCGCTGTCCTCAGGGACGCCGCTCCCGGTACCGTAGCACGAGCCGAGAAAGTACTGGGCCTGAGCATGGCCCTGCTCCGCGGCCTTGCGAAACCACTTCACCGCTGCCTCTCTATCTTCCGGCAGCAGGCGACCGCAACCATAGTAGTACGACCAGCCGAGGTTGTGCTGGGCGGCTGCATGCCCCTGGTCTGCGGCTTTGCGGTACAACTCCAGGCCCTTGCTGAGGCCGTTCTTGGCGCCCCAGCCGTGATACAAACAGGTCGCAAGACCGTACTGCGCATACACATCGCCGGCTTCGGCGGGGGCCCGCAAGAGCCGGACCACAGCCGCGGGCGTGTTGTTGTCTGCGGGGGTCCTGTTCGCCCGTGGGCCCGCCCACATGGCCACCCCCAGGCCCAGCAAGAGCGCGCCCCCCTGCGTGACGGCATACCATCGCAGCCGACCGCGCCCCCGCGTGTGCAAGCCGGAGCCAACACCAAGGGCCACTGCGGCCACCGCGCCCCCGGCGACCGCGAGGTACAGGCCCACGCCTACGCCAACGCCGATGGTCAGGTACTCCCCGAACGCGACCCCCAGTGGCCCGACCTCCTCGGGAAAGGAGAGCGCCGACCACAGGACCGCCGCCATCCACAGCGCGGCCACCGTGGCCCAGGCCAACGGGCCGAGCAAGAAAGCGGAATGGCGCGTGCGCAGAGCCAGCCCCACGGCCAGCACCGCGATGGCCGCGAGGCTGAGCCCGAGGACCGCCTTGCCGTCCGGGGTCAGGCATCCGGCCACACTCCCCCCGGGTACCGTAATCCAGGGCAACAGGGTCGAGGCGGCCAGCAGGACCAGCCCCGCCAGCCCCAGCCCCGCGAAAACGCGCGCGATCCAAACGGTCTTCTTCGACATGGCCGACCCTCCCTCTAGCGCTTGTGTGGATGTAGGGCACGCGCCTCCCACGCCTCGCCCGGTCGATGCCCCGACACCTTCCTTATCGTAGACCGCGGGAACGGAAATGGCAAGGGGTGTTCGTGGCCGTCGTCGCCCACGGCGCGCAACAAGGCCGCGGTCGGCCCGGCACTGGAATCGCACGAGCGCGGCGCGTAGAATCTCACGCGGGTGCAGGGGTGGGAGACATGCGTATGAGTGCGGACCCGGTGAGCAACGAGGACGTGGCCGACCTGCTCGACCACGTGGCGGATCTCCTGGCGCTCCAGGACACGAACCCCTTTCGGGTGCGCAGCTACCGCCGCGCGGCCCAGGCCGTGCGCGGCGCGGACGAACCCGTACGGGACCTGCTCGAATCGGGCGGCACCGAGGCCCTGCAGGATCTGCCCGGGGTGGGCAAGCGCCTGGCCGGGGCCGTGCGCGAGATCGTGACCACCGGCCGCCTGGGGCTCGCCGAGCGGCTGGAGGGCGAGGTGGACCCGGAGGCCCTGTTCAGCCGCGTGCCCGGGGTCGGGGCCACCCTGGCCAAGCGGATCCACGATGCCCTGGGCGTGCAGACCCTGGAGGACCTGGAGCTCGCGGCGCACGACGGCCGGCTCGCCCGGGTCGGCGGCGTGGGCGAGGAAAGGCTGCGAGGCATCCGCGACGGCCTGGCCGGCATGCTGGGACGCTCGTCCAGGCGCCGCGCGCGCCTGCGCGCCGATGCCGAGCGCGCCGCCGCGGCCAAGGCTCCGCCCGTGGACGTGCTCCTCGACATCGACCGAGAGTACAGGGACAAGGCAGAGGCCGGGAAGCTGCGCACCATCGCCCCCCGCCGGTTCAATCCGGAGGGCAAGGCCTGGCTGCCCGTGTACGAGACCGAGCGCGACGAGTGGGAGTTCCATGTGCTCTTCTCCAACACGGCGCGCGCGCACGACCTGGACAAGACCCGCGACTGGGTGGTCATCTACTACCAGGGCGCGCACGGGCAGGACCAGTGCACCGTGGTCACGGCACCGCGCGGGCCCCTGGAGGGGCGGCGCGTGGTACGCGGCCGCGAGCGCGAATGCCGCGCCTACTACGAGGACGAATCGGGCGACACGCGAGCGGGCGGGGGCGCGGCGTGAAGCTCACCTTCCTGGGCACGCGCGGGTACATCGACCCTCGCAACCGCCGCCACCGCAGACACGCCGCGCTGCTCGTGGCCTACCGCGGCCGGACGGTGCTGATCGACTGCGGCGAGGACTGGATCGGCCGCGTGGCGCGCATCGGACCGGACGCGATCGTGCTCACCCACGGGCATCCGGACCATGCCTTCGGCCTGCGCGACGGCGCGCCCTGCCCCGTGTACGCCACGCAGGACACGTGGCAGGCGATCGACGCCTTTCCGGTGCGCACGCGGAGCACGATCCGGCCGCGCGAGCCCGTGCGCGTGGCGGGCATCTCGTTCGAGGCGTTCGCGGTGGTCCACTCGATTCGCGCCCCGGCGGTGGGCTACCGGGTGCGCGCGGGACGAGCCACGATCTTCTACGTACCCGACGTCGTATACATCCCCGAGCGGGACGAGGCCCTGGCCGGCGCGGACCTGTACGTGGGCGACGGGGCCACGGTGCGCCGCAGCATGGTGCGCAAGATCAAAGGCCGCTTGATCGGCCACACCCCGCTTCGCACCCAGCTGACCTGGTGCGAGAAGGAAGGCGTGCCGCGGGCGCTGTTCACCCACTGCGGCGCGGCGATCGTGGCGGGCGACGAGCGCCGTCTCGGGCCGCTGGTGGCCCGCATGGGACGCGAACGCGGGATGAATGCGGGCATTGCGCACGACGGCCAGGAAGTCATCCTGTAACCGGCCGCACACGAAAGTCCTTGCATCAAGCCTTGCGAATCATACGCTCGACACTTGGGCGTCCGCTGCGCTGCTGAAGACGCTGCTGCGAGGAGCGCGCATGAACCGGACCCGCTATCTGCTCACGGCCCTGGGCGGATGCACGGCGGTGCTTGTCATCGGCCCGCCCGCGCACGCGTATGTAGACCCCGGGTCGGGGAGCATCCTGCTCCAGCTCGTGCTCGCGAGCCTGTTCGGCGCGGCCTTCGGCCTGCGGCTCTTCTGGGGGTCGGTCAAGGGGTTCTTCGCGCGGCTCTTCGGCCGCGGATCTGGGAATCGTGACGATGCCCGATGACCGGCCGCACCCGGGGTCGTTCCGCGATCCCTGGGGTTTCGTGTTCCGGCGCGGGGGGCGGCTCTTGCGCCAGATCAACCGCGCCGCGCGTCCGGCCTACGACCGGCTCATGTCCTGCGGCCTGTACGACGAGCTTGCGCGCGACGGCCTTTTGGTCAGGCACGAAGAGACCGATGAGCCGCCGCTTGAGCCCGACCGCGCCTACAAGGTCCTCGCGCCCGAGCCCGTGCCTCTTGTCTCCTATCCGTACGAGTGGTGCTTCAGCGCGCTGCGCGACGCGGCGCTCTTGACCCTAGAGATCCAGCGCCGCGCCCTCGCCCATGGGCTTACGCTCCGGGACGCGAGCGCGTTCAACGTGCAGCTTCGCGCCGCCGGACGCGCGGTGTTCATCGACACGCTCTCCTTCGGCCTGTACGAGGACGGCGCGCCCTGGACCGGGTACCGGCAGTTCTGCGAGCAGTTCCTCGCGCCCCTGGCGCTCATGGCCTATGCGGACCCGGGCGCGAGCAGGCTGCTGCGCGTGCACCTGGACGGAATCCCGCTTGGGGCCGCCGCGCGCATGCTGCCTCTGCGCACGCGCCTGCGCACGGGGCTTGCCGCGCATCTGCACCTGCACGCGCGGGCGCAGCGCCGATGGGCCGGCCGCCCCCGGCCGCGACAGGCGCGCATGGGCCGGCTGGGCCTGGCCGGACTCATCGACTCGCTCGCGCGCACGGTGCGGAGACTGCACGCGCCCGCCAGCGGATCGACCTGGACCGGGTACGCGAACCTGTGCAACTACTCGGCCGCTGCGTGGGCCGCGAAACGGGACGCCGTGGCGGCGTTCGTGGACGAGACCGCGCCCTCGACCGTGTGGGACCTCGGGGCGAACACGGGCGCGTTCAGCCGTCTGGCCGCAGAGCGCGGCGCGCGGGTCGCGGCCTTCGACGCCGACCCGGCCTGCGTGGAGTCCGCGTACCAGGATGTGCGCGGCGGGGCGGATGCGCGCATCCTGCCGCTCCTCATGGACCTCGCCAACCCGAGCCCGTGCCTGGGCTGGGCGAACCGCGAGCGCGCCAGCCTGTTCGACCGCGGGCCGGCCGACGTGGCCCTGGCGCTCGCGCTCGTCCACCATCTGGCCGTAGGGCGCAACGTGCCCCTGAACCAGATCGCCGAGGTCCTGGCGGGCCTGTGCCGAGATCTCCTCGTCGAATTCGTGCCCCGCGAAGACAGCCAGGTCCAGGGCATGCTCGCCGGCCGCGAGGAGCTCTTCGCCGACTACACGCGCGCGCACTTCGAGGCCGCGTTCGAGCGGAAGTTCTCTATCCGCCGCGTACACCCCCTGCCCGAGTCCGGGCGCGTGCTGTACGCCATGGCGAGGCGCGCGACATGACCCGCCCCTGGCCCGTGCACCCGGTGTGCTTTGCTCTCGCGCCGCTCCTGGCCCTGTACGCGCGCAACGCGCACCAGCTCACCCCCGGGGTGCTCGTCTGGCCGGCGCTCGTGCTGATGGGCGCGACGCTCCTTGTGTGGACCGTGGCCGGGTTCGCGCTGCACAGCGCACGCCGCGGAGCCGTGGCGGAGGCCGTGGCCGCGTGCGCGTTCCTGTACTACGGACATGCGCGCAACGTGCTCGAACCCGTGCGCGCGCAGGCCCTGGGCCTGGACGTGAGCCTGGGCGACGACTGGCTGCTCGTGCCCCTGTGGCTCGCGATGTTCACGGCGATCGGATGGGCCCTGGCGCGACGACGCGCGAGCATCGAGGCCTGGACGCGCGTCCTCAACCTGGCGGGCGCCGTGCTCCTGGCCGTGCCCCTGGTGCAGCTTGTTGCGTATGCCTTCGACGGGGACTCCGCGCCCGAGGCGCAGGCCCCGAGCGCGCCCGCCGCCGTACGCGCGTCTGCGAACGCCCCGGACATCTATTACCTGGTGCTCGACGGGTACGGCCGCGCGGACGTACTGGCCACGTACTTCGGGTTCGACAACACGCCTTTTCTGGAGGGTCTAGAGGCGCGCGGCTTCAACGTGGCCGAGGCGAGTGTGGCCAACTACCCGAGCACCCTGCTCAGCCTAGGGTCCACTCTCAATATGCGGTACCTGCCCGCCCCCTACCCGCGCGCCCGGGCGCGCAAGCTGCTGGAGGACAATCGCCTCCTCGCCCTCGTGCGCGCACACGGGTACCGATACATGCACTGGGGGTCTTCGGCTGCGTACACGGCCTCCAACCCGCGTGCCGACCTGAACGTGCAGCGCATGGGCGCGCAGGAGTTCGTGTACGTGCTCGCGCGAAGCTCGCTCCTCGCGTGCGCGCAGGAGACCACGCTCTCGCTCCTGCGCCGCGCGCACCGCGAGCACATCCTCTCCGCATTCGACCGATTGCCCGAGCTGCGGACACGGTTCGACGGCCCGGTGTGCGTGTTCGCGCACCTCATCCTGCCGCACCCGCCGTACCTGTTCGCGGCCTCCGGCGAGCCGCGCGCCGGCGCGGTGTTGCGTCTGGACCAGACAGACTGGGCGCCCGCCGCGCACTACCTCGACCAGGTCCGGTTCGCCAACCGCAAGGTGCTGGACTTGGTGGACCGCGTGGTGGCCGCCTCGGACCGGCCTGTCGTGCTGGTGATCCAGGGCGACCACGGCCCGGGCACCACCTTCCCCGCGCCGCACGCGGCCGACGCGCGTGTGCGCTACATTCGCGAGCGCATGCCCATCCTCAACGCCCTTCGCCTGCCGGACCGCGACCCGGACCTCGTGTGGCCGGGCATCACGCCGGTGAACACCTTTCGCGTGGTGGCCAACGCGTACCTGGACGCCGACCTGAAGCGCCTGCCCGACCGGGCCTGGTTCCCGCGCACACTCGACAAGCCGGAAGACGGATACGAAGACGTGACCGAGCTCTTGCGCACCGCGGGTGCGGTCCGAAGCACGTCCGAAAAGGATAGGACACCTTGAGCTGTCCCGTAGAACACGCGACACTTGTGCTCGCGCGCTTGTTCAGGGGTTGAGGCGAAGGAAACACGCCGCAGTCTCTGTTGCGGCCGTTGGCCCCGGTGAGGAGAGGTTTGCATGACCACGAAGAGGACCGCCGCTGACTTGCGCGCCCCCTGGGAGAGCTATCGCACGGACCCCGTGCGCGAGGAGCTTTTGGCGCCCGACGAGACGCCGGACCTCGACCGCATCCGAGACTTGCTGCCGCCGCTTACGGGCGAGCCCGTGTTCGACCCGCGACTCATCCAGGCGAACATCCACAGGCTCGAACTTCGCCCGCACGTGGACACGGGCCACCCGTTCCTGGACCTGTCCGTGCAGACCGGGCTCGCAAGCATCGACGCCACGTTCCAGGGCGACCATCCCAAGTACGGAGCCAAGCTCTTCTGGCAGCGCCCGCACGACTCTTTTCCGCCCGTGATCATTGCCGCGGTGGACGCGCTGTCGGCCTGGGGGCTGCACGAGCGCGCCACGCGACTCTTCCGGTATTGGCTGCTGCGGTTCGTGCGCGTGGACGGCACGATCGACTACTATGGACCGGCGCTAAGCGAATACGGGCAGCTCCTCTACACGGCGGCGCTTTTGAAGGCGCGTGCGGGGCCCGCCGGCTGGCTGCGCCACTGCGCGGCACCCCTGGAGCGTATGGCCGGGCGCCTGCTGCACATGCATGAAGAAGCCCGCCGCGACGACGTCGCCCTGCTGCGCGGCTCGCCCGAAGCGGACGAGCGCAAGAAGGAGAGGGCCTACTTCCACAACAACCTGTGGGTGGCCAGGGGCCTCCTGGAGTTCAGCCGGCTCTTCAATCGTCGCAAGACGACCCCGCCCAGCCTTGCCGCCCGGGCGCGTGAGGCGGCCAAGCGCCTGCACGAAGACACGCTCGCGTCGATCGAGGCCACCTGGCCCAAGGACAAGACCGACTGGTGGCTGCCCGCCCAGGCCGAGCCCGCAGAACGGCCGGAGCGCCTGACCGCGACCAAGGACGCCTCGTACGCGAATGGCCGGTATTGGTTCGAGATGCTCTCCAGCGGGCTGCTGCCGGAGGACATGGCCAACCGCCTGGTGGAGGCACGACTGCATGGCGGCGGACAGTTCTGCGGCATGAGCCGGCTCGAGCACTTCATCGACGACTGGATGCTGGCCGACTACCTCTACGGCCTGTGGCGCCTGGGGCGCAAGCGGGACTTCCTGCTGAGCCTGTATGGGCACGTGGCCTTTCACCAGGCCGAGGGGCACCTCACGGCATACGAGTCCATCACCTTTCCGCAGGGCCCGGAGCAAGGCAGCACCGAGAATTCCCCCTACTGCCTGCCCTGCCAATTGGTGGCGGCGCGGGCGGCCAGGTTGCTGGTCAAGGACGACGGTTGACGCACCAGGGCAGGGGCCCGGCGGAACCGGTGACCCGCCCTCCAGCCTAGCGGCCGCGATTGTCCTTCAGCCCGCGTAAGACTTTCAGATCGCGGCGCAGGCCGCGGCGCGCCCGGGGAAACCGCATGGCCGCGGCCGGGTGGTAGGCCACGAGCCAGATACGCCCGTCCCGCTCGCGCGGCCGGCCGTGGATCGCCTGCAGGGGTCTTGTCTCGCCCAGGAGGGCGCGCGCGGGCACCGCGCCCAGCGTGACCACGACCGCCGGGTCGATGCGCGCGAGCTGCGCGTCCAGCCACCGGCCGCGGCAGGTCGCGAGCTCGTCCGGCCGCGGATCGCGGTTGCCGGGCGGGCGGCACTTCACGCTGCTCGTGATAAACAGGTCTTCGCGCCGCAGCCCCGTCTCGGCGAGGAGCTCGTCCAGGCACACGCCGGCCGGTCCCTGGAAGGGGCGGCCCGTCTCGTCCTCTCGGCGGCCGGGCGCTTCGCCCACCAGGACCACGGCCGCGCGGCTCGGGCCTTCGCCGGGCACCGCATGGGTGCGATTTCGGTGCAGGCGGCAGGCCCGGCAGCGCTGGATGCCCCGCGCCAGGGACTCGATGCTGCGGCCGATGTTCGCGGAAGCGGCCACGCGGGCCTCCGTGCGGCTACTTGCGGCCCAACAGCTCCAGGAACCGGTCCTCGTCGATGGTCTCCACGCCGTGCTGCTGGGCCTCGCGGGTCTTGCGCGTGCCGGGGTCTCTGCCCACGACTAGGTAGTCGGTGTTGCCGGACACGCTGCCCGCGGCGCGTCCGCCCTGCCGGCGGATGGCGTCCTTGGCCTCGTCCCGGTTCATGGACTCGAGCTCGCCGGTGACCACGATGGTCTTGCCCGCCAGGCGGCTGCCGGTGCGCCGGGCCTTGGGGTCGAGCCCGTGCTGCTGAAGGGCCTTGACGAGCTCCACGTTCTTCTTCTCCTTCAGCCAGGCATGCACTGCGGCGCTCACCTGCTCGCCGGCGTCCGGGACTTCCAGAAGGTCGTCCTTGTCCGCCTCCAACAGAGCGTCCAAAGACCCGAAGTGCGCGGCGAGCTCGCCCGCGAGCGCCCGGCCCACGTTCGAGATGCCCAGCGCGTAGACGAGCTCCGACAGGGTGACCCGCTCGCGGCTCTCGCGCAGGCCCTGGACCAGGTTTTGCGCGCTCTTCTCGCCCACGCGTTCGAGGCCGGTGAGGTCCTCTCCCTTCAGGCTGAAGAGGTCCGCGGGGCTTTCCACCAGGCCCTGGTCGATGAGCTGGTCCACGAGCTTCTCGCCGAACCCGTCCACGTCCAGGCCGCCTGTGCCGGTGAAGTGCAGAAGCTGCTGCTTGCGCTGGGCCGGACAGGCAACGTTCACACACCGGGTGATTGCGTCGCCCTCAGGGCGGACCACCTTGCCCCCGCACGAGGGGCAGCGGTCGGGCAGGTGATAGGCCTTCTCGTCCCCGCTGCGCCGGTCCTTGACCACCTGGACGACGTGGGGGATGACGTCGCCCGCGCGCTCCACGAGCACGTGGTCGCCGATGCGCACGTCCTTGCGGTCGATCTCGTCCTGATTGTGCAGGCTGACGTGCGTGACCTCCACGCCCCCGATCTGCACGGGGTCGAGGTCGGCCACGGGCGTGAGCGCCCCGGTGCGGCCCACCTGCGCGCGGATGTCGCGGATGCGCGTGGTCTGGCGCTGCGGGGGGAACTTCCAGGCCACGGCCCACCGCGGATTGTTCGCGCGGGTTCCCAGGCGGTCGCGGTCGGCCAAGTTGTTGACCTTGAACACGCACCCGTCGATCTCGTAGGAGAGCTCGTCGCGCACCTGTTCCATGTCCCGGTACCATGCGACCGCCTGGTCCACGGCCTGGAACCGCTTGGTCCTGGGGTTGGTCTTCAGCCCCAGATCGCCCAAAAGCTCGAGGCACTGCCAGTGCGAGTCCGGCCGTCGGCTGGAGGTGGCGCCCACCTCCCAGAAGTAGATGCGAAGCGGCCGCCTGGCCGTGACGCGCGAGTCGAGCTGGCGCAGGCTGCCCGCGGCCGCGTTGCGGGGGTTCGCGAACGTGCGCTCGCCCGCGCGCTCCTGCTCGCGGTTGAATCGCTCGAACTCTCGCTTGTCCATGTACACCTCGCCGCGGACGACCAGGTGCTCGGGCACGGACGTGCCTTTCTTCGGCTCCAGGCGCAGCAGGACCTCGCGGATCGTGCGCACGTTGGCCGTGACGTCCTCGCCCGTGCGGCCGTTGCCCCGGGTGGAGGCCTGCACGAGCTCGCCCTGGTCGTAGACGAGCTCGACGCTCACCCCGTCGTACTTCGGCTCGGCCACCAGGCTCACCCGGTCCTTGCCCAGCCCCTTGGCGCAGTTTTCGCAGAACCGGCGGAACTCGTCCTCCTGGTAGATGGCCTGGAGGCTGAGCATCGGGCTCTCGTGGTCCACGGTGCCCAGCTCTTCGCGCGGCGGCGCCCCAACCCGCCGGGTTGGGCTGTTGGGCGTGACCAGGTCCGGGAACCGGTCCTCGATGGCGATAAGCTCGTTCTTGAGCGCGTCGTATTCCGCGTCCGAGATCTCCGGATCGTCGAGCACGTGATACCGGTAGTCGTGATGGTCGATCTCCCTGCGCAGCTCTTCGGCGCGCGCACGGGCCTGGCTCTTGGAGAGGGCCTCCACATCCGGCCTGTCCCCGCCCTGTCTTGCCATGCCTAGTCTCCGTGGAGCCGCTTGCGCAGCTCGCGGGCGGTGAGCGTGTTGACTACGTTCTTCTTTTCCAGCCAGCCCCGCCGCGCGCTGTACACGCCCAATTCGATGATGTCGAAGCCTGAGGTGCTGTGCGCGTCCGTGGCGATGCTGAACCGGCACCCGGCTTCCTTGGCCTCCTTGACGTAGTAGTCGGGCAGGTCGCGCCGGTCCGGCTGGCTGTCGATTTCCAGGCACACGTTATGCTCGGCGCACGCGTCGAACACGCGCTCGGCGTCGAACTTGATCGGATCGCGTTTACCGATCATCCGGCCGGTGGGATGGCCGATGCAGTGCACCACCCCGCTGCGGATGGCCGCGAGCAGGCGCTCGGTCATCTCTTTCTCTTCCAGCTCGAAGTAGGAGTGCACGCTCGCGACCACCCAGTCCAGGTCGGCGAGGGTCTGTTCCTTGAGGTCCAGGTCGCCCTTTTTCAGAATGTCCACCTCCACGCCGGCCAGCACCCACAGGTCCTTGAACCCGCCGTCGAACTCGCGGATATGAGCCGCGTGGCGGCGCATGTCCTCGTCGTCCAGGCCCTGGGCCACGCTCACCCGCTGCGAGTGCTCGGTGACCGCGAAGTACTCGTAGCCGCGCGCGCGCGCGGCTACGGTCATTTCGTTGAGCGAGTGCTGCCCGTCCGTGCGCTCGGTGTGGGTGTGCAGGTCGCCGCGCAGGTCGTCGAGCTTCACCAGGCGCGGAAGCTCGTCCTGTTCGGCCGCCTGCACCTCGCCCATGTCCTCGCGCAGCTCCGGGGGGATCCAGGTCAGGCCCAGGCGCTGGTAGATCGCCTTCTCGGTCTTGCCCGCCAGACGCCTGTCGCCCTTGAATAGGCCGCGTTCGTTCAGTTTCCAGTCCCGCTCCTGCGCGCGTCGGCGCAACGCGATGCTGTGGGCCTTGGACCCGGTGAAGTGCATCAGGGCCGCTCCGATCACCGCCGCGTCGAAGAACTGGAAGTCGACCTGGAAACCGTCGGCCATGCGCACGGTCACCTTCTCGTGCCCCTTGGACAGGACCTCCCCGACCTCGGGGCATTCGACGATGCCCTGCGCAGCGGCCTCGCGGTCCTTGGCCTGCACGAGCACGTCCAGGTCGCCCACCGTGTCCTTGCGGCGGCGCAGACTGCCGGCGACCTCCCAGCGCTCGATCGCGTCGACTTGGTCCAGGTGCCGGCCGATCGCGTCCGCGTGCTCTCGGGCCGCGGGGTAGAGGAGCCGGCCCGCGGTCGCGCGCAGGATGCGGATGCCGTGGAGCACCTTCTCCTCGGTCTTGGGGCCCATGCCCTCGAGCTCGCGGACCCTGTGGTCCTCGCAGGCTTGCTGCAGCTCGTCCAGGGAGCTGATGCCCAGCTCCTCGTACAGTTCCAGGGCCTTGCGCGGGCCCAGGCCCTGCACGTCCATCAGGTGAGTCAGGCCCTCGGGGAATTCCTTCTCCAACTCTTCGAGCCGGTCGCAGGTGCCGCGGTCCAGGATCTCGTGCACTTTCTGCGCAATGCTCTTGCCGACATTGGGCAGGTTGTCCAGGTCTTCTCCGCGCTCGACCATCGCCTCCACGCGTTCGGACTGGTTGCGGATCGAGCGCGCCGCGTTGCGATAGCTGCGCACGCGAAATTCGTTGCCGCCCTTCAGGTCCAGAAGGTCGGCGATTTTGTCGAAGATGGCGGCGATCTGTTCATTCTCCATATCGCGCGCTCCGCCGCTCGAGCCCTGATGACCATTCGGCTAGATGCAAATAGGTGCAAGAATCGTACCATACGCCGCCGGTGCGCGGGCCTCGCAGTGGGGGCGCGCAATGGTCTGCTCGGGCTCGAGCTGCACCTTTGCATGGGCACGGTGCAGGAGGCGCCTTCCCCTTGGCAGGGCACGCATATGGCCAGGGAGACGTAGCGACCGCCGCTGTCCGCGCCGCGCGGCGCTTGCGCCGCAGGGCCCCCGCCCCAGCGCGCGCATGCAGTCGGCCCGAAGCGAGAGCGCGCCTACTCGAGCACAATCGGCTCCGGCGTGAACTCGACCTCTTCGTACACCCCGTCCGCGCGCGCCTCGAGGTCCTGGATCTTGTCCGCGACCTCGGCCACGATGGCCTCGGTGGCCCGTTCGCCGAGCTCGCGGTCGGCTTGCTCCGGGTGGCCCATGACCCCGACCTGGATGTCGGGCCGCTGGGTCAGCCGCGGGATGACCACCGGGTCGTCGACCATCTTCTCGGCGTGCTGGTAGTTGTCCGGATGCTCGATTTGCAGGGACAAGAGCGGCTCCGGGTCGGTCTCCAGCTCGTCCATGCGCACGAGCTCGGGCGCGAGCGCGAGCATGAGCGAGGTCTCCAGCCAGCCCGCGTGCCAGTCGTGCTCGCGGATCGCCCTGCCCCACCCGTCCGCGCAGCGCCGGCCGAACCGCCACACGGGCAGCAGGGCGATCAGGCTCTCCTGAAACGTGGGGTTGGTCCGAAGCAGAATCCGCAGCGCATCCTCGAGCGCGCGCTCGTTCTCGCTGCCGCCGTGGCACAGCCACAGGTAGAAGTGGCGGAACCCCTGCGCCGCCAGGCTTACCAGCCGGTCGCTGACGACCAGGCTCATGACCGCGGGCGAGATGTTCACCGTGCCGGGCAGGCCGCCGCCGGAGAAGCTTTCGTACATGGTCGGCGCCACGAGTACGTCCGCCAGGCCCCCGATGCGCCGGCCCAGTTCCGTGGCGATCGTGGCGTCCGTGCTCAGCGGCAGGTGATACCCGTGCTGCTCGGTGACCCCCATCGGGATCAGAATCGACTGCTTGCGCGCCAGGTACGCGCGCACCTGCTTGACGGTCATGTGCTCCATGACCGGAAAACGAGACGGCTTCGGCTCAGGCATGGCGTTCCTTTCCTGTGCAGGAGAGACCGGTCGGCTAGATCAGGCCCTCGGCACGCAGGCGCCGCTTGCGCAGCGTGCAGGCCTCGCAAGTAAATCTGTCGCATAAGAGCCACGACGGGTCTTCGCGCAGGCGCTCGACCAGGGCGTCGACCACGGGACGGCTGTCCATGAGCATGCAGTCGGCCTGGGCCACCTTGCCGTGGGTGAGGAGCCCTCGCGCGTCCAGGTAGGCGTCGGCCACGCCGAAGTTCTCCGAACATCCGGGGAACTCGTGCACCAGGGCGATCTCCTCCACCCTGCCGTCACGGTCGACCAGGGCGGTGCGGCCCAGGAACGCGCGGAACGGCACGTTGTTGTACGGAAGCTCCGCGGCGACCTCGGCGTAGTGGAGCATGGAGTTGCGGTTGTTGCCCACCCCGAGGAGCAGGATCCGCGCGTCCAGGCCCAGGGCGTCCTGGAAGCTCGACCCCGTGCCCAGGGGCGAGGCGTGCTCCTTGTCTCGGGTGACCTCGTCGGCGAACCTTCCCACCGCAGCGACCGAATGGGTGGGGTGCCCGCTGCGGTGCGCGCCCGGCCACTGGCGCAGCATCTCGGTGATGATGCCGTTGTGGCGGCAGGGCGTGCGGTCCGGATGGTAGGCGAGCCGGTCCCACCGGCCCGCGAAGCAGTAGGCGAACGTGGGCACCATCACGGTGCCCTGGGGGCCGAGCGCCTCCAGGATGCTCGCGATCACGTCGGCCGGGCTCCCTTCGCTGAGCCCCAGGCTCTTGAACGAGCTGTGCAGGATCAGGAAGTCGCCCCGCGCCACGCCCAAAGCCCGCAGGTCCGAGACGACCCGGTCGATCGGTCGGGCCTCATCGAAGCGCATCGCGGTTCTCCACCACCCGGGCCACGGCCTCGGCGATGTCGTCCATGTCCTGTTCGGAGCCCAGGAACATGCGCTGCTCGAGCCACACCGCTTCGCTTGCGCACGCGCGCTCGGAGACCGGACACTTCTGGGCAAAGGCCGCGTAGTCCAGGTCCTCGTGGTACGCCGAGCCGAGCGGAAACGCGCCGTTGATGAAGCGCTTGTCCAGGAACATGGGGTTGCGGTACAGCGGAAACGCGTATCCGCCGAAGGCCGGGATTCCCTCGGCCGCCAGCGCCTCCACGAACCGGGCCCGCGGCAGGCCGAGCTCTTCTTCGTCGTAGCGGAACATGTAGATGTGGTACCCGTGCCGGGTCATGCGCTCGTCGCGCACCAGTGGGCGCACGCCCCGGATGGGCGCCAGCCTCTCGGTCAGGTACCGGCCCATGCGCTCGCGATGGGCCACCTGGTCGGCGAGCCGGGTCATCTGGACGTTGAGGATCGCGGCCTGGAACTCGGTGAGCCGGTAGTTCCACCCCAACCGGTGGAACTCGTACCAGGGCCGCCCGATGCGCCGCCCGCTCCACAGGAGCGACTCGCACGCCTCGGCCAGCCCGGGGTCGTTCGTGCACAGGATGCCACCCTCGCCCGCGGTCAGGTTCTTGGCCGCCTGGAAGCTGAACGAGCTCCACGCGCCGAACGATCCCGCGGGCCGGCCCTTCCAGGAGCACCCATGCGCATGGGCGGCGTCCTCCAGGATCGCCAGGCCGCGGCGGTCGGCGATCTCGCCCAGGGCATCCATGTCCGCGAGCTGGCCGCCGAAGTGCACCAGCATGATCGCTCGGGTGCGGTCGGTCACCGCCTCTTCCACGCGGGCGGGATCGATGTTGTACGTGTCCGGATGCACGTCCACGAACACGGGCACCAGATTGTTCTGCAGCGCGCAGGTGGCGCTGGCCACGTAGGTGTAGGCGGGCACCAGGACCTCGTCGCCCACGTCCCAGTCCATGGCCCGCACGCCCATCTCCAGGGACCCGGTGCCGTTGGCCGTGGCGATGCCGTAGGCGCACCCGTGCATGCGCGCGAAGGTCTGCTGGAACCGGGCCACCTCGCTCGTCTCGCCCTCGGTGGGCTCGGCGAGTTCCAGGCCCGCGCCGAACGCGAACCGCCACCATCTGCCGCTGCGCAGCACGCGCGTCAGGGCCTCTTCGTCCTGTTCGTCGTAGACCGGCCACTGCGGCCACGGCTTGGTGCGCACCGGGGCCGCGCCGTGCAGCGCGAGCTTGGCCACGGAAGAGCCGCCTTTCGGTCAGTCGCTCACCTTCACCGCCTGGCCCTCGGCCGCGGCGCGGTAGATCGCCTCCATCACGGCCGTGGAGTGGCGCCCCTCCTCCAGGCCGACGGGCGACTCGGCGTCCTCCAGGACGCACTTGGAGAAGATGTCGATCATCTGCCCGTACAGGCCGATGCCTTCGAGCTCGTATTCCTGGCGCTCGGCCTCCACGTTGCGAATCTGATTCGCGTCGTACCCGGTCTCCTCCTCCTGGGTGATGCTGAACATCTCGCCGGTGGGATCCTGGCCGATGGTGCCTCGCGCGATGATGGCGCCCTTGGTGCCGTACAGCTCCAGCATGTTCTGCGCGGCGGCGTCCGGGACGTTGAAGTAGTTGTCCACGATCCCGTGCGCGCCGTTCTCGAACCGCAGCGCAATGGTGGACGTGTCCTCGATGCGCGTGCGGTACTCGTGCACGAGCAGGTCCTGGAACCCCACGACCTCGGTGACTTGCGAGCCCAGAATCCACTCGAGCAGGTCCACGCAGTGGGTGCCCATGTCGATAAACGCCCCGCCGCGGCT
>CAZOBJ010000013.1:9894-48228 GCA_964577825.1 uncultured Planctomycetales bacterium | reverse complement strand
CAATGGCCTCTTCGCAGAGCTTGTCCACGCGCAGCTTGATGTCGCGACGCTCCTCGCGGTCGACCTCGAGCACGGAGCCGAAGTGCTCGCGCTGGATCCGTCCCGCGGCGCGCGCGGCTTCGATGGCGGCCTGTAGCATAGGGCTGTCCTCTCTCATTCGGCCGGATGTCCGCGGCCCGGTTGCCTGGGTCTCATCCTACCCGCCGGCGGGCCGGGCACAAGTGGTTTGGGCGAAAAGCGCTAGGCAGAGGTCAAGTCCATGGGCTCGATGCGTCCTTCGCGCAGGCGCACCGCGCGGGTCGCCACCGCGGCCCGGAAGTCGCGATTTTGGCTCACCACGATCATGCCTTGCGGAAGATCCGTGAGCAGACGTTGCACCCGGTCCAGGGCCGCTTCGTCGAGCCCGCTTTCCGGTTCGTCGAGAAGAAGCAGGTCCGGGTCCATGGCCAGGACCGCCGCCAGGCTGACCAGGCGCTTCTCTCCGCCGGAAAGGCGGTAGGTGACCCGGTCCTCGTACCCGGCGAGCCCCAGGCGGTCGAGTGTGCGCGCGGTGGTCGCGCGCGCCTCGTCCGGGGACTGGCCCAGGTTGAGCGGTCCGAAGGCCACGTCCTCGGCCACGGTGGGGCAGAAGAGCTGGTCGTCCGCGTCCTGGAACAGGAGCCCCGCGCGGCGACGCACCTCGTGGAAGTCCGCTTCCTGGCGCCGGGCCCGGCCGAAGGCCCGGACCGTGCCTGCGCTCGGCCGAACCAGCCCGACCGCGAGGTGCAACAGGGTGCTCTTGCCGCTGGCATTCGGACCGCTCAGGGCCACGCGCTCGCCCGCACAGACCGCCAGCTCCGCCCCGCGCAGCACGGGCCGGGCAGGGGCATAGGCGAACTGGACTGCGGAGAGGCGCAGGATCGGCTCGCTCATGTCCACTCCAGCCAAACCAGACCGGCCAGGCCCACGGTGACCAGCGCCGCGAAGGCCGCGTCGGCCCGGGTGAACCGGAAGTCCTCCAGCAGGTACAGCCGGCCGCGGAAGCCGCGGCACTTCATGGCCTGACGGATGCGCTCCGCGCGGTCCAGGCTGTGCACGAGCAGCATGCCCAACAGGTACCCGAGCGCGCGCAGGGACCGCCGGTCGCACCCGAGGCGAAAGGCGCGCAGCCGCATGGCATTGCGCAGCCGGTGGTACTCGCGGTGCACGACCTCCAGGTACCGCACCAGGAAAAGAAACAGATGCGCCCCGCGCGCCGGGCAGCCCAATCGATGCAGCGCCACGCCCAGTTGAGCGGGCTCGAGCGTGCCGACGAGCGCGATGACCATGAGCATGATCGCGTTCGCGCGGGCCGCGATCTCGACGGCTCGCACCAGGCCCGGGCGGCTCCAGGTCAGCCCGTGGAACCTGAAGGCCGCTTCTCCTGCCAGGGACAGGGGCAGGAATACGACAAGGAGCGCCATGAATAGATTCAGCTCGCCGAGTCGGCGCACCACCCGCCGCAGCGGCACGCGCGCGGCCGCCACAAGCGCGAGGCCCGCGCCACCGGCCAGCGCCAGGACCGCCGGACGGTCGGCCAGGCACACGAACAGGCTGAGCGCAGCCGCTGCCGCGACGCGCGCGCGCGGATCGCGGCGATGGACGATGCTGTCGGGCTCGGCGGGCTCGAAGATGATCACCGGTCCGCCTGCTCCTCGGAGCGGCCGCGACGCTTGCGGCGGCTCAAGAGATAGCAGGCGATGCCCGCCGCGCCGACGAGGTACCCCGCGCCGCCCAGCATGTCCTGGAGCCTGCGCTCGTGGCGGTAGGCGTCCAGTTCCTCGCGCAGCGCGCGCACCTGCGCGGCCAGAGACGCGAGCTCCTGCTTGATCCCGCCAGCCTCACGAGCGGGCGCGGACTCGTCTGCGGGCGACGTGCCGGCCTCGGCCGTGCCGGTGTCATCGGAATGATCGTCGGCCTCGACAGGCGAGCCGGACAGCTCTTGCGCACGCACGGTGAAGCCGGCGCGGTGGCCGTCCGCGGTCTGGAGTACGAACCGGTGGTCGACTCGGCCTGCGACCGGAAAGGTGAAGCGCCCCTCGGCATCCGTGCGCGCTTCGCCCAGCCGCTCTCCGTCCGGGCCAAGGACGAGAATCCGGGCCTCGGCCACGGGCGCGCCGCTCGAGGTATAGGCGCGGCCGGTGATGCGGTCGCCCTGCGCGGTGGCGAAGAGGTGCAGCGTGTGCGCATGGATCGCCGCGGTACAGCCGAGGCAGACCAGGACCAGGCCCAGCGTCCTGCGAGTGCGCGTGAGCAACCCACGTGGGCGTGAAGGCATCATCCCTCCTGACCGGTGAGCGTCGGTCCGCGCGCGCAAAGGGTCTGCGGACGCACCACCCATAGAAACGTGACGATCCACCCGGTCACCAATCCCTCGATCGCGGCAACGGGCACATGCGCGACCAAAAGCGCCACCACCGGGGCCAGGAAGCCCTCGCCGCTCGCACACAAGGCCCCGCCCACGAGGAGCGTGGCCAAGGCGATCCCCCCGGCGCCTGCGGCAAAGGCGAGCCCGAAGACGCGCGTCTTGGTCCGGGCCGCGCGCAGGGGGCCTGCCAGCAGGTAGTGAACGGCCACGGCGGGTACGGCGAGGCTGAGCGTATTCGCGCCCAGAGACCACACCCCCCCGCACCCGAACTGCACCGCCTGCAGCAAGAGCGCGGCCGCCACGGCCGGGAAGGCCGCCCACCCGATCACGAGGCCCAGAAAGCCCGCGAGCACGAGGTGCGCGCTCGAGAGCCCGTGGGCCACCGGCACGCGCACGAGCCCCGCGAGGAAGAAGACCGCGGCGAGCAGGCCCACGCGCGGCATGGCGTCCTCGTCGAGCTTACGCAGCCCCTTGGCCACGCCGCCGGCGGCGAGCGCGGTGGTGGCTGCAATCACCGGACCGCTCAGTACGCCGTCGGGGATGTGCATGGCTAGCGCATGTCCTCGCACCGCACCCACAGGAGGCCGCCGAGCTCCACGTCCACGCGCTCGCCGTTGGGATTGGTCAGCTTCTCTTCGCCCTCCACGAGCGCGGCAAACGCCCACCATCCGGCGCGCGGCATGGCATAGGTGAACACGCCATTCGCGTCGGCCTGGATCACCTGGGTGACGAAGGGGGCCGAGGGCGGGTCGACCTCTCGGTCGGCGTTCCAGTATTCGACCTCGATCTCCGCGAAGGATACGGGCTCGCCGTCCCGGAGCACCACGCCGCGGAATGCGTTGCCGGTCCAGAGTCCGTAGGGACGGGCCAGGGGCACGATCTCCACGGGCAGGTCCACGCGCGCGTCCCAGCCCTGCTCCAGGCCAAAGGCGTGGACCACCACCTTGGTGTAGTGGACGATCATCTTCCCTTCGGCCGGCTCCCAGTAGGGCGCGGGCTCCAGGTAGAAGACGTGGTCGCCCGGCTCGCGGAGCTGGTACGTAGCCCGGTAGGCGGCCTTGCCCTTGCGTGGGGCCTGCTGAAGGCTGGGGAGCAGGTTCTGTTTCCGGCCGTTGACGAGCACGCCGAACGCGCGCGGCTCGCCCATGTCCATGACCGGGCCCTGTTCCATGGGATGGGTGAAGATCATGTCGAGCGAGACCACCTTGTCGCCCTCGGCGGTCACGATGTCCATGCTGGGCAAGAGCGTCTGGAAGTGCGCCGCCGCGCCCGCGGCAAGGCCCAGACCAAGCACGAGCGCCAGACCCCACATCCCGATGTTGCGCACGCGACTCCGATACAGCTTGTTCACGGCATCCTCCTCTCTGAAAGGGCTCTCGTCTCTCGGTCAGGTCAGGCGCCTGCCGGTCGATCCCATGGATAGGCTGGCGTGCAGCACGCCGCGCTGCCGGCCCAGCTCGTCGGACAGCTTGCGAACCGACCGAGCCTTGCCGCGGACCAGGATCATCTCCGCGCACAGGTTACGGTCCAGGTGCACGTGCGTGGTGGCGAGCACCGCGCCGTGGCTGTGGTGCTGGAGGTCGGTGAGTCGCTCGGCCAGGTGGTGGACATGGTGGTCGTACAGGAGCGTGATCGTGCCCACCACGTCCTGAGCGCCGCGCCACTCCTCCTCCACGAGGGCCTGGCGAAAGAGGTCGCGCGCGAACTCGGACCGGTTCTCGTATCCCCTGCGGCGCGCGACCTGTTCGATGCGTTCGAGCAGGCTGCGCTCCAGGCTCAGGCTCACGCGCGTCAGATCCGACATGTCGGCCTCCCATCGTATTACAGAATGGAGATTTGTATTATCTTAGCGCGAGCGATGACACCGTCAAGCCTTTTCCGACCTGAGAGGCTCGCGGGGATCTCGGGCGCGCCGGTACGCGCGGGCAGAATCGAGAAGCGCCGCGCCGCCGGGGTCAGTAGAGTTCCGGGATCCGGATGCGCCCGTCTTGCACGCGCACGTCCGACTCGTCGTACTGGGGCGTTCCGCCCACGCGAAAGAGCTCGCGCTTGCGCTTCATGTAATAGAGGTAGTTCGCGAGCGGTACGTCCGCAGGCACGCGATGGTCCACCGAGGGCACGAATCCACCCTCCTCGACCACGGGCCGCAGGCGTTCGAGCTCCGCGTCGATGGCCTCCGGACCGTTGCGCAGCTGGAGCTTGTCCACCCCGCCCTGGAACAGGGCGCGCGTGCCGTAGCGCTTGCGCAGGGCCACGGGGTCGGTGCCGCCGTGCACCTCGGCCGGGAAGAAACAGTTGATCCCGTTGTCCAGGAACACGTCCGCGATGGGGCTCAGGTTCCCGTCGCAGTCGGTCCAGGTGATGTGGCATCCGTGCTTGTGCAAGAGGTCGGTGATCCGCCGGTACCGGGGGCCCACGACCTCGCGCATGAACCGCTCGCCGACGATCGGCCCGGAGTTGAAGCAGATGTCCTCCCAGCCCGCGCCGAAGTCGAAGGCGACCTCGGGCAGGATCTTTTCGAGCACCCCGCACACGAGCCGGCAGCAGGTCTCCACGATCTCCTCCAACAGCTCGGGGTCGTCGTAGATCGTGAGCGCGATGCGCTCGAAGCCCATCCAGTTGCGGGGCTTGCCCACCATGCTGCCGATGTTGACGGCAAGCGGCGCCTCGCGGCGATGGTACCGGGCCGCGAGCTGCGGCCAGTCCTGCGGAATGCGTCCCGGCGTGTCCGGGTCCAGGCGCGGCTTGTACGCCTCCTCCCAGGCCCTGCGGTCCTTGAGCCCGAAGTCGAGGTAGTGGTCGATGGACCGGTGGCCTTCGCGGCGGCGCTTGCGGGTGGCGCCTTCCGGGCCGCGGATGACCTGGAAGTCGCCTTCCTCGCGCAGGACCTTGGTCTCGAACGGCGGGAACAGGCCCACCTCGGGGCGGGCCTGGATCCAGTCTTCGATCCCGAAAAAGGCGTAGGCCTCGGATTCGTTCGTCACTCGACGCGGCAGGCCCTGTTCGTGCCAGGCGGCATACAGGGTGTTCCAGTATCCGAACTCGAAGTTGGGTCGACGGTCCACGGTCTGGTAGTGCATGGTGCGCAGCCACCGGTCGCGCAGGGTGAAGGGGGCCCCGGCGCCTGGCGGCGGCCGAGACGCGCCGCCGGTCTTGCGGTTCGAGGCAGGCGGGTTGCTCGAGTCCATGGGGCGTTCCTCTCGCTGGGACGGCTGCCGGCCGACCCGTCAGGCCTGAGCCTGGGAGACCATCTTCAGCACGAGCTTGCGGAACTGGTCGCCGCGGTCCTGAAAGTTGCGGAACAGGTCGTAGGACGCGCAGGCGGGGCTCAAGAGCACCACCCCGCCCGAGGGGCAGCAGGCCCGCGCGCGCCGCAGCGCCGTGGCCAAGTCGGGCACGATCTCGGTGTGCGCGCCCCCCCCGGCGGCCTCCACCGCGGCGCGCAGCGCGGGAGCGGTGGCGCCCAGCAGGAGCGCGGTGTGCGCCTCGCGCGCGATCTCGCGGCCCAGGGCCTCGAAGGAGCTGCCCTTGTCCGATCCGCCCGCGATCAGGACCTTCGGACAGGAGAACGCGCGCAGCGCGGCGATGGCCGACTCGGGGGTCGTGGCGATGGAGTCGTTGTACCACGCCACCCCGTCCACCGTGGCGACGTGCTCCAGTCGGTGCGGCAGGCCCGTGAACTCGGCGGCCCCCCGCGCCAGGGGACCGACGTCGCGCGCGTACAGGTACGCGGCCGCGGTCGCCGCCAGGGCGTTGTCCAGGTTGTGCGCGCCCGGAAGGCGCAGCGCGTCCGCCGGGAAGGCGGTCTCCTCGTGGCCGGCCATGCGCACGATCACCTCGCCCGCGCGCACGAACGCGGCGTTGGGCCAGTCCGGATCGTCGCGGGCGAACAGGGCCACGCGTCCGCGCGCGCGCCGCGCCCAGGTGCGCAGGACCGGGTCCTCGGCATTGAGTACCGCCACGTCCTCGGGGTACTGGAACCGGATCAGGTTCTCCTTGGCCGCGTAGTAGGCCTCCACCGAGCCGTGCCAGTCCAGGTGATTGGGCGCGAGGTTCGTGACCACGGCCGTGCACGGAGACATCTTTTGCGCGGCGAGGTAGTGGAGCTGAAAACTGGACAGCTCCAGCACCACCGGCGCGGTCGGGGGGTGGCCGGCCAGGCGGTCGAGGAGCGACCCGCCCAGATTGCCGCCGACCAGGGTGCGCGGGTTCGCTGCGGCGAGCATCGCGCCCAGGAGCGCCGTGGTGGTGCTCTTGCCGCTTGAGCCGGTCACGCCGAAGGTGGGACCGTGCAAGAGCCGGAACACGGTGCCGATCTCGGTGGTGATGCGCGCGCCCGCCGCCCGTGCTAGGCGCACGAACCTGTTGCCGGGCTTCACCGCCGGGTTGACCACCACCAGGTCGGCCTTGGCGAAGTCGGCCTCGCGGTGTTCGCCCAGTACGAACCGGCAGGGCAGGCCGTGCAGCGCGTCGATCGATTCCTGGATCTCTTCGGCGGGCTTGAGATCCGTGACCGTCACCTGGCTGCCGAGGTTGGCCCAGAATCGCGCGGCCCCCACCCCGCCGCCGAAGCTGCCCAGCCCCATCACCACGACCTTGGCATGTCGCTGGCCGAGCACGAGCGGTCCCCCTCAGCGAGCGGCTCGTTGCCGCCGGGTCCGAGCGCTCGCGCGCCCGGCAGGGGTGCGATCCTTGGTGATCTTGTACTCGTAGGCGTCGGCCAGGGCCAGGGCGCTTGCCTCGATGATGTTCGCGCTCGCGCCCACGGTGTACCACACGTCCGAATGGTCGGCGCTCTCGATGGTCACGCGCACGCTCGCGGCCGTGGCCTTGGAGGGGTTGACGATCACCACCTTGTAGTCCGAGAGGCGGACCTCGGCCACGGCGGGGTAGTGCGGCACCAGGGCCTTGCGCAGGGCCCGGTCCAGGGCGCCCACCGGGCCCTCCTCGCCCTCGGCCACGGTGTGCTCCAGGACGTCGTTCACGCGCACGCGCACCGTGGCCTCGCTCATGCGCTGGCCCTGGCCCGGGGCCTCGGAGATCACGCGGAAGCCCTCGATCGTAAAGGACGGCTCCAGGGTTCCCAGGGTGCGGCGGACCAGCAGGTCGAAGCTCGCGTCCGCGGACTCGTAGGCGTACCCCGCGAGCTCGCGCTCCATGATTTCGCTGAGCACCTTGCTCATGGCCTCGGGCTTGCGGCTCAGGTCCACGTTGCTGCGCGCCAGGATATTGCTCTTGCCCGAGAGCTCGCTCACGAGCACTCGTCGCTCGTTGCCCACCGACTCGGGGGTCACGTGCTCGTAGGTGCGCTCGTTGCGCTGTACGGCCGAGACGTGGATGCCGCCCTTGTGCGCGAAGGCGCTCTTGCCCACGAACGGCTGCCGGTCCAGGAAGGGGACGTTGGCCTGTTCGTACACATAGCGGCTGAGTTCGGTCAGTTGACGCAGGTTCTTGCGGCCCACACACGCGTAGCCCATCTTGAGCTCGAGGATGGGAAGCAGGCACGTAAGGTCGCAGTTGCCGCACCGCTCGCCGATGCCGTTGATGGTCCCCTGCACGTGCCGCGCGCCTGCGCGCACCGCGGCCACCGCGCCCGCCACGGCCAAGCCGCAGTCGTTGTGCGTGTGGATGCCCACGAGTGCCTGCGGGAACCGGTCGATGACCGTGCGCGTGATTGCCTCGATGTCCGCGGGGAGGGTGCCCCCGTTCGTGTCGCAGAGCACGAGCCTCTGTGCCCCCGCGTCCACGGCGGCTCGCAGGGTCTTCAGGGCGTAGTCCGCGTCGGCCTTGTACCCGTCGTAGAAGTGCTCTGCGTCGTAGAACAGGGTCTCGCATCGCTTCTTCAGATACCGGATCGAGCTTCGGATCATCTCCAGGTTCTCGTCCAGGGTCACCCGCAGCGCGTCGGTGACGTGGAGGTCCCAGCTCTTGCCGAAAATGGTCACCACGGGCGCGCCGGACTGGACGAGCTGGCGCAGATTGCGGTCCCGGCCCGGGGTGTTCTTCGCGTGGCGCGTGCTGCCGAACGCGGCGATGCGCGCGTGGCGCAGGGACAGGTTGCGCGCCGCGGCGAAGAACTCCATGTCCTTGGGGTTGGACCCGGGCCAGCCGCCCTCGATGAAGTCCACGCCGAACGCGTCGAGCTTGCGGGCCACCTCGATCTTGCCGAGCGCCGAGAAGCTCACGCCTTCGCCCTGGCTGCCGTCGCGCAACGTGGTGTCGTAGATCTCGATTCGAGGAGGCATAGCGTCCTTTCTCCATGGGGCTCCGAGCCGCACAAGAAATCGACCGTCGCGTCTCGGCCCGGGCGTGCCCGTCGAGCCTGCATTATAATGGGGCCCGGAGGGTGGTCAAGCCCGCGCAGCGGCGCACGTCCCCGCGGCGCCAGGAGTGTATGTTTTCGCGTGACATTTCTCGCCTTCGGTATATGGTATGCGGCTGGGGCGAATCGGACGAGGAGGACGTTGCGTGACGCGTTGCGGATGGGCCGGTGCGGCCTGCCTGTGGACCCTGTGCCTGACGCTGCTGTGGTGCGGCCGCGGCCCGCGGACGCCTGCGCGCACCGAGCCCGAGGCCGCGCGGCGCGAGCCGGCCACGCTGATGGCCGTGAGTATGGCCCCGTGCGCGCACGAGCCCGCTGGACCGGCGCGCGAGGCCGGGGCCAGCGCCCCTGAGAGAGACGTCCCTTCATCGGAGCCGATCGCCGTCTCTCTGCTGCAGGAGCTCGAGCCGGCGCCCGTGCAGGCGCAGGCCCCCGAGGCGCGGGTTCTTACCGCGCGCGCGACCGCCTATTGCCCGTGCAAGCGATGCTGCGGCCGATTCGCGGATGGGCGCACGTCCCTGGGCACGAGCGCGTGGCGGCGCGGCATCGCATCCGACCCCACGGTGATCCCCTACGGCGCGCGGGTGACCGTGCCCGGGTACGGCACGGCCGAAGTGGACGACACTGGGCCCGCCATGCGCAGGAGCTGGCATGGCCAGGGCCGCGTGCACATCGACGTGCGGTTTCTGTACCACTGGCAGGCGCGGCAGTGGGGCACGCGCACGGTAACCATCCGGGTGGAGCCGCCCGAGGGCGTGCCGCCCACCGGTATCTTCGCGCCCGGGTCCACCCTGGGCCTGGAGTAGTCCGGCGGGCGCGAGCGCGGCCCGGCGCACCGATGCCTCGGCCGAACCTTCTACCTTTCGGAAGAAGCTCCCCCGGCGGGCTGCGCCGTCTGGCGCAGGGCGTCGCGATGTTCGTAGACCTTGGCAAAGGCCGCCGCCACCTGGCCGACAAGCCCGGGGGCGGGTTCCACCCAGCCGCGCAGGTGGAAGACTCGTCCGTGCAGGGACTCGGCCACCGGAAAGTCGCCGCGCGCGTACCGGGGCAGGGGCTGGTCCGCCGGACCCGGGTGCCCCGGGCCCCACAGCCCGGGCAGGTCCTGGGTGAAGAGCGCCCGCAGGTGCTCGAGCCCGCGCTCCTCCAGCTCCACCGGCGCGTCCTCGGCCCGTAGGGCCTCGATCACGCGTGAGGCGGGCAGTCCGTCCCAGGCCTCTGGGTCGTACACGAGCTGGATGTGGCCGTAGACCTCCGCGCCCTTGGCCTTGGGGTAGGGAGGCGGATAGCGCAGGCCCGGCACGCCGCGCAGGCCTTCCAGGAGCTCGTCGCGAGCGGCTGCAAATCCCGCAATGCGCTCGTCCAGGCTGGCGAGCGACACTCGCGCCAGAGCCAGGGCAAGCGGATGGGCGCGCCACTTCCAGCCCAGGAATTGCCTGTCGAGCTTGCGCAACACGGGGTCGGTGACCTCCTCGGCCGAACCGCCGCGGTGCAGGTGACAATACACAAGCGCGCCCTCGTACAGACGCCGGTCGTTCGTGGCGATGGCGCCGCCCTCGCCGCTGGTCACGGGCTTGCCCACGGGGTCCGCGCCCTGGAAGCTGAAGCACGCGATGTGACCGATGCTCCCGATCCTGTGGCCGTCCCACTCGCTGCCGTGGGCGTGCGCGGCGTCCTCTACGAGCACGAGGCCGTGCCGGTCGCACAGGGCCAGAAGCGCATCCATGTCGCAGACCTTGCCGTGCCGGTGGATCGGGTTGACAACGCGGGTGCGGTCGGTGATGCGCCGCGCCACGTCGTCCGGATCCGTGAGAAGGGTCTGCGGGTCCACGTCGCAGAACACGGGCCGCGCGCCCGTGTGCAGGGCCCCGGCGTACCCGCCGATGTACCCGAGCGTGGGGTGGATGAACTCGTCGCTCGCGCCCAGGCCCGCGGCAAAAAAGGCGCTCGCCAGCGCCAGGTGGCCGTGGCTCGTGGTAAGCACGTACTTGCACCCGATGTAGTCGCGGAACTCCTCTTCAAAGGCCTTGGGCACGCCGCTGCCCGAGAAGCTGAGTCTCCCCTGGTCCAGGAGCTCGCATACGGCCCGCTTCTGTTCCTCCACGGGCCGGGCCCACTGGTCAGTGGGGTCGGCCGTCACGGCCTTGGGACCTCCGAAGAGCGCGAGTTGCGCAGTCATACGGTTCCTCCTCACTCGGTCGGTTGATGTCTTTGTCCTCGGGCCTCAGGGCCGGCGCCTGCGCCGGCGGACCCGCCGGTCCGCGCCGGCCTCGGCCAGCGCGTTGGCCAAGTACGCGGCCAGGAGCAGCAAAACGGCCAGCGTACGGACTCCGTTGTGCGCCAGTGCCTCGATGAAATACGCGCCCACCGACGTGGCGATCATCAGCACGCATCCGATCCCGGCCACGGTCTCCGCACCGAACCGGACCGTGTCGATCGCCTCCGTGCCCGCGGCCGCGAGTCGGTCCGCGATCGCGTTGCGGGCCCATCGCAGTTCCGGCGCGAGCAGGAATCGAAGCGCGATGTACAGGGTGAGCGGCAAGAACAGGAGCAGGTAGATGACAAGGAACTCCTGCTGCATGTACCCCATCACGCGGGGCTGGATGCACACACCGACCGCGGCGCCCACGAGCAGGCCGAACAGCACCCCCCGCAGAAACGTAGGAAGTTCGCGCGGCCGGTCCCACAGCCCCATGGTCGTCTCCGTCTGCTGCGTACACGCAGGTGCGCGGTCCTCTCGAGCGTACGCCCAGGCGCGCGCAGGCGCAAGGGGAAATGCGCCTCTGGGCCGTTGGGCGCCTAGGAGTTCGGCGAGGCGAGCATCGCCGGGCCCTCGATGGTTCCCGAGCCCGCGGCGACCTGTTCCTCCGGGGCGCGCACCCGCGCGTGGACGAATACCTTGCTCGTGCACGGGCCCGTGCGCACCTCGATTGGCGGCTGTCCGGGCGCAGCGCGAGCGAAATACGACGCTTCGGTCGAGAATCCGGCCAGATCCAGGGCGCGCGCGAGCGCGGGCCGCGTGAGCCAGAACGTGACGCGCGAGTCCACGGACCCGGACGCGGCGGCGAGCTGCGTGCCCGGCGGGTAGACCTTCAGCCGTCCCCGGAAGGAGACCTCGTCCAACACCGCCGTGCGCACGCGCAGGCCCAGGTGGCGGCGGTACTCGGGCTCCATGCGCAGCCACCCGAAAAGCGTGCGGGGCGCGACGTGCGTCTCGAGCACCAGGTCGCGGCACGCGTTGCGGATGCGCTTGAGAAGGTTGAAGGGGTTGCGCATGTGGTACAGGAGGCCCGCGCACAGACACAGGTCGAATCGTCCGAGCTCGGCCTCGTCGATGCGGCGCGCGTCGCGGCACAGGAAGCTGACACCTGCCAGGCCCAAGGCGCGGCGCCGGCGCTCGGCGGCGGCCAAGCGATCCTCGCGCAGGTCCACGCCGATCACCTGTGCGGCCCCGCGCGCGGCGAGCGCAAGCGCGTCCTCACCCCGGCCCGTGCCCAGATCCAGAACCCGCGCGCCGGAGACGCGCACGAGCCGCGCCAGGCTGGCCACGCGTCCGGAGCCGGGCGGCTCCCCTCCTGGTACGGCGTTCAATGCGGCGGGACGGTGCGGCGCCTGTGCGCTGACGAGGTGGCCGCACGCGCAGCGCACGGTGCGCCCGAACTGGAACAGGGTCACGTCGTACTGGCGCCCGCACCCGGGACACGCGATGCCCATGCCGGCGCTCCGCTCAGGCGCGCACCACCCCGAACCGGTAGCCCGAGCCCTCGAGCAGGACTTCGTACCCGCCCTCCGCGCCGACGGTGCACAGCTGCCGCTTCGGGGTCTTGTGGGCCCACACGGCCACGATCTCGGCGGCGAAGATGGTGTGGTCGCCGGTGGCCAGCGTCCCGGCCAGGCGGCACTCCAGGTTCGCGACGCACTCGGCCACGAGCGGCGCGTTCACTTCGGACGCGGGCAGGGCGGTGAGACCCGTCTCCTGGAACTTGTCGGTGTCCCGACCCGAGTGCGTGCCGCAGAACAGCGTCGGCTCGGCCAGGTCCTCGCCCGGCCAGGCGAGCACGAATTCTCGCGCGCCGGTGACCAGCTCGTGCGTGAACCGGCTCGGCGCGATGCTCACCGCCATCATGGGCGGCTTGGCCGAGGTGTTCATCTTCCAGCCCAGCGGGCAGATGCTGCGCCGGCCCTGGTGCTCGGCCACGGCCCACACCACGCGCTGGGGCCGCGCGCAAAGACGGTTGAAGTTGCGCCAGTCGGACGGCTTCATGGGGCTCTGTTCACTCATGCCTGTCTCCCGCTCCTATCCGTTACGTCAGTTCAGACCCGAAACTCCCGAAAATGTCGGTCGCATGGATACGTGCCGGTCACGTAGAACCGGCCGTTGGAGATGTCTGCGGCAACGGCGAGCAGTGTCTCGCCCGGAGGCTCGGCATGGCGGCAGATGGACCCCATGAGCGTTCCGCCCGCCCTGGGCAAATGGTGCGAGAGCACCTCGAACATGTCCTCGATCGAACAGTAGGAGCGCGTGCGCGTGATGGCCGCGAACTCCTCCATGCGCCGCAGGGAGGAATCGTACTTCGGGTTGTATCCCTTGTCCGGATCGTGCGACGGAACACAAGCCTCGCGCAGGGCGTCGGTCATGTAGTGGTTCGTCCGAAAGAGCCAGCCGATTTGGCGGGTCTCGAGTTCCGACTGCTCGCCCGCCTTGCCCACGGCCGCGAGTCGACCGTTCGCGTCCGCGAGCACGATGTTGGATCCCTTGCCCGTCCAGGGCGTCTCGCGAAGCATTCGCACGGCCGCGTCCGTAGTGGCGCACCCGAGCAGCACCGCGTGCAGCGCGGTCTGGATGAACATGCCCGTGGACGGCGGATGCAGGGGGCGGGGCGTGGAGTTGGCGCCGAAGGCCAGGCCGTCGCTGTTCATCCCGCCCGCGCACCAGACCGTGCCCGCGAGTCCGAGGGAAATGGCGCGCCGCCCATCCTCCAGCGTCATGTGATGGATCAGGGACGCGGCGCGCTGGTGCGCACAGATGTCGTGAGTCTTGCCCATAAGCAGGGCATTGCCGCTGAAGGCGACGCTCGAACACTGGCCCACCTTGGCGGCCAGGTCCAGCCAGTTGTGGTAGGCGAGCATCTCCTGGAACGAGACGTCGGCGCCCTGGGCCATGCCCTCGATCTCTTCGAGCATCGCAGGGAAGTCCGCGGACAGGTACGCGCGGACGTTGTCCGCGAATCTCGCCTCTTTCTCGGCATCGGCGTCGCCTCGCGGGGCCGCGCGCCGCGCCTCCAGGGCGCTGCGGATGCGCCGGCGAAAGTGCTCGCCCTGCTGGCGGCCGCGTTCGCGCGGCGTGCCGCGGGTCTCCAGGTAGAGCACCTCGGCCTGGCGGGCGGAGACCGCGTTGGAGACATACTCTTCCCGCTGGCCGGCGAGCCGACGCAGACGCTTGAGCCGCTCCTTGAGCCAGGCGGCGATGTCCGGATCGAACGCGAGTTCGTTGTAGCGCTTGGCGCAGGGCGGAAAGGCCTCCCGCCGGAGGATTGTCTCGGTCCGCTTGGCCAGGGCGCGCAGATCCTTGCACACGGCCTGGACCTCGTCCTTGAGGGGTTGAAGCCTTTCCGAGGACAGACGCGAGCGCTTGCGGCCGAGCCGGACCATCGTGTCGACGAGCCGCGCAAGCCGGCAGCGATGCTCGAACGAGTCCAGCGCCAGCTCGATCGCCTCCAATTCTTCCTCGCCCCCCGCGGCCCGGGCGGCGACCTTCTCCAGGAGGGGCCGGGCCTTGGCCAGCCCGCGTTCGTACTTGGCGATGTCGCGTAGCACGAGCGCGCGGTTCTCCTCTCCCGCGTAGGTGCCCACGCGCCGCCGGAAGGGGAGGCCGTGGAAGTCGTAGCGCGTGTGCACGTTGAACGCGCGCATGCGTTCGCAGTACGCGGCCTTGAGCCCGGGGAAGGAGAGGATCTTGTACACCCGCGGGATGGACACGCCGTCCACGCCGAAGCGGAAGCGGTCGTACAGGGCGTCGAAGCTCTTTCGACTCATCCGCCTCCAGGACGCGGCCGCATGCGCGTGGAGCCCGTAGGCGGTGCAGGCGTGCGACCCGCCCTTGGGCCAGTCGGTGCCGACCATGCCCTCCACCAGGGGCGAGTCGGTGCGGCGCAGTTCGTTGGGGTGGTCGAACACGGTGTCGATGTGCGAGGTGTAGTCCGGCGCGAAGCAGGTCCTGCCGCCCGCGCGCACGCCCGAGGCGCCGATCAGGCGATAGCCGTGACGCAAAAAGAAGTCCGCGGCCCACGGCCGCCACGGCCGCAACTCGTAATTCCAGTACATGATGACCGTCTCTTTGGGCAGGCCGTCGACCTTGTCCTGGCTGAATTCGAAGTAGTCGCCCCAGATCACGGGCGTGAACCCTCGTTCGAGCACGCCGCGGCACAGCGGGACCATGTGATCGAGAAGCACCCCCCAGGGCCCCGCCTCGGCCACGCGCTTGGCGCAGGCGGGGCAGCTTCCCAGGCGGCCGACCTCGTCGCCGCCGAGGTGGAAATAGCGCGCATCGGGAAAGGCTGCCATCACCTCGTCCGCGATCTCGAAGTAGAGGCGCCGCGACTCGGGCTTGCTCGCGCAGAACTGCTGAGGGGCATGGGGCACCTCGCGCAGGTGGGCGTGCTGCTCGTGCCCGAGAATGAAGTCCGCGTGCCCGTGCGACTGCACGAGCGGCATGATCTCCAGGCGGTTGACCGCCGCGCGCTCGACCAGGGCCTGAATCTGCTCGGGCGTGAAGGCGAGCTCGCACGGAAGCTCCGGATGCCTGCTATACGGGAACATGGCCTCGGGCTCGAACAGCACGGTGTTGAGCTTGAGCGCGGCGAACCGGTCGAGCAGAGCGAGCAGGTTGTCGAAGTTCGGCGCGGTGTAGGGGGTGGTCTCGTTGATCATGTGATAGCAGACCATGCCTCCGCGCAGGCGCATGTCCGGCCAGTCGCGGATCTCCACCGCGGGGAGGCGCCTTCCGTCGCTCTGGTCGGCGATCTGGCGCAGGGTCTGCACCCCGTAGAACGCGCCGCGCGCGTCCGCCCCCGCGACGCGCAGGCCCGTCTTGTCCAGGGACAGGGCATACCCGTCGGCAACGTCGGGCGCGTTGGCCCGCGGCGGGCCGGGCGGCGCCTGGGTGCGTGCGCGCGGGCGGACATGGGCCGTGAGCGCGTAGCCTGCCTCGGGCCGGACGCGCAGTGGAAGGCCGCCGAGCAGCCGCGCGAGAGCTTCGCCTTCGGGCCGAAGGCATTCGTCGGAGACCCGGACCTCCGCGAAGGACTTTCGATCGACGGACGCGTCTCTCCACTGTACATTGCGAGGAACCGGGAGCAGCACGGGGCGCATACGTTTCCTTTCTTCGCAATCAAGTCATGCGGACTTCCTCGGGCCGGACGCGGAGTGCGGCGGCGCGCGATGAGCGGGGATTCGCTCTCTTCTCGGGCATAGACTCGAAGAGCCCTCGAGCCCCGGCTCCTATCGAAGGCCGAGGCCGGGCTCATGTCCTGGCGTCTCCTTTGCTCAGTCGTCTTGTCTGCGGCGCTGTGCCTCTCGCCGACAGGCGAATGCCTCGCGTTCGCACCGGATCCTAGCGACCATGAGGTCGAGGATGAGCCGGACCCGCTTGTCCAGCAGCTTGCCCTCGCGATAGTCGGCCGGCGCGAAGTAGTCGATGCGCCCGCCGTCCAGGAGCTGGCGGCAGGTGTCGATGGCGGGCGCGCTGCGGCTGCGGTGCACCGCGACCGCGTGGCCGCCGTGCTTCTTGGTCACGGTCATGCACGGGACGTCCGTGAGCCCGTCCCCGATGTACAGGATATTCGAGAACGGGATGGGCCGTATCGACTCGGGCATGTACTCGTTGATGCTCTCGTCGAGGTCTTCGCGGCCCTTGTTGATCCGGAACAGGAACTGGGTCTTGTTCGTGTCGTTGATCACCACCTTGGGGAAGATCGGCCGCTGGTGCTGGTCGAAGAAGTACTCGCAGGCATAGATGCGCGCGAATCGGCGGCGGATCCGGATGCCGTCGAGGATCTCCTTCATGCCCGAGGAGATGACGTAGTGCTTGACCCGGACCTTGCGCGCCGAGGCGCGGGCGACGTGCGCGTTGATCCGGTCGAACCAGCGCTCCACGCCCGGATAGTACTCGACGCTGCGGCCCATGCGCTTGAAGGCCTGCGGGTTCCAGTGGAGCTCGCCCCGTTCGGCCCGGTCGATGAGAAGCCGCATGTAGGTGAGGATGCGGTCGCCGTGAGTGCGCTTCTCCTCGGCCTCGACCTCGTCCCAGAACGTATCGGACCGGATGCCCAGGTCCTTGAGCACGGTGTAGGCCTGCATGGGCTGCGGGGTCAGGGTGCCGTCGAAGTCGTACACGAGCGCGATGGTGTTCTGGATGAATCGCGCCGGCTTCTCGCGCTTCGCCATGCGGTACGTCCCAGGGCGGTGCGGCCGGCAGCGGACCCTACTCCCGCGGCGGAGTGAGGGCCGTGCACTCGTCGATCGGGATGCGCATGTCCATCGGCGTGCCGTGGTCCTGGTGGTCCAGGAACTCCGCGGCCCCGCCCGCGGCGCGCCCGAGCGCGAACGCCAGGAGGGCGATGTCTCCGGCGCGCTGGAGGGTCATGCGCTTTTCCTTCAGGTGCGGCCAGCACACGCCCAGCCACACGCAGGCCACGGCCGCGTCCACGTTCACCGCCCACACCGAGTTCGCCACGCCCACCTCGTGCAGCGCCCGCGCCAGGCGGTGGTAGAAGTCCAGGAACACGTTGTACGCGCCGCGGGCCTCGATCGCGCGGCTGACCGCCTGCTCGCGCGGGTCCAGGTTCACGGGCCGGCCCCGGAACACCGGGTGCCCCAGGCAGGGGATGCGCTCGTACTCGAGGCCCGACTCCTTGGCCGCGGCCTTGTGCTTGCGAAAGCGCTCGGCCACCTGGTGGGCCAGCCGGTCGAGGTCGATGCCGTGCTCGGGGTCGTACGGGTCGGCGAGGTCGGTGTCCTGGAAGATGCGCGTGAGGTACTGCACGGCCCGTTGCCCGTTGCCGCCGTGCACGTCGCCGATCGCCGAGAGCGTGGCGATCATGCCGGTGTGCGGGCTGTTGCCGGCCGAGGCGGACAGCTTGGCCGCCTGCGCGGAGAGCGTGCCCGGGCCGTTGGTGAGCGCGGCGATCAGGCACATCTCCACGAGGGTCGCCTCCCAGTCCGTGCGCGGCGGACAGCCCGTCCAGGAGAGAATCAGCGCCTCGCCGAATCGGGCCGACGCCATGAGCTTGGTCAGGTTCGTGCCGAAGATCCGGGTGGTCTCGCCGTCCGTGGAGCTCGCGTGCGAGGCCGAGCGCATGGACCGGCGCACGGGCGAGAGCCCCAGACTGGCCCGTCCGTGCTGGCGGAACACCCGCCGGTACGGGTCCGGGATCTCGCCGGACTGGACCAGGAGTTTGGGACTCATCTTCGCGCCCAGCTCGCCGAAGTTCACGAGCCACGGGTTCAGGCGCATGGATTGGCGAATCTCGAAGTCGCGGCGCCAGCCGAGCGTGTAGTACACGAGCATGGCCGCGCCGGGCAGGTGATGGAGCGCGCGCGCGCGCATGCCGCGCTTGAGGCCCTGCTTGAGCTTGTCGGTGCGCCGGTATCGCTCGTCCGGGTTGAACGGGGGCAGGCCGAAGTACTCGTCGAACAGGGCCATCTTGCCGCGGGCGCTCGTGGCCGGGCCTTCCACCACCGCGCCCGCGTGCCCCAGGCTCACGCCCGCCTGCTCGGCGAGCTCGCCGGCCACGTACACCAGGATCGGCTTGGAGAAGCCGGACTCGCGTGCCCAGTCGATGGCCTCCTGCTCGTACAGGCCGCCGGGCTCGATGTACAGGATCACGAGCTTGGTGCGCGGGTCCGCTTCGGCGAGGGCGAGGTACTCCTTCAGCGGCGTGAGGATGAGCACGTCCTTGCCCGTGGACACCCCCGTGGACACGCCCAAGCCCGCGGTGCGCAGGTAGCTGGCGATGGTGTTGACCATGTTGCCCGAGTTCGACACGATGGCCACGCTCCCGGGCCGGAACGTGCCCTCCGGGTCGCTGCCGCCCACCGCGCCCACGCGTACGTGGTCGTGGGGGTTCACCGCGCCGAGGGCGTTGCATCCGATCACATCCACGTTGGCCTCGTGGCCCAGGCAGTGGATCTTGGCCGTGACCTCGATGGATACGTTCTCGGTGATGACGAACAGGGCCTCCAGGGTGTCGGCGAGGTGGTAGACGGCCTCCTTCACCTCGCCGTACACGGCCTCCGGGGGCGAGTACACGACCACGCGGTTGGGCTGCTGCTCCGCGGGCAGGCCCTTGCGCAGCTCCTCGCAGGTGCCGAAGACCGGGATGTCGCGCCCGCGCGGACAGCGCAGAACGGTCCCGCCCTTGCCCAGTGCCCAGCCGCCCACGATGTTGTCCGCGTAGGCCTGGCTGTCCACGCTCACCTTGCTCGCCTCTCGGCCGGTGATGTTGCTGACGGCCACACGGTCGCCCTTGCGCAGCAGGTTCGCCAGGCTGTCAATGCGCATGGCCGCCCTCCTCCATGGCCCGGATCGCCTGGGCCAGCCGGGCCGCGTACTCGGCCACCAGGGTGATGGGCGTGTCCGGACCGAAGATCACGTAGGGCATGTGCAGCTGCTCGAAGGCCTGCTGCACGGCCAGCAGCCCCTGCACGAGGCCCGGCCCGCCGCGACCCACCACGGCCGGGATGTTCGGGGGGCCGTGCGCCTCGGCCCAACCCACCAGCGCGTCGGCAATGGCCTGGAAGGTGACGTCGATCTGGGTGTTGTTCGCGATTCCCCCGAGCACGAGCAACAGCCGCGCCTGGCCCAGCCGGTGGTCGAAGCAGATGCGCGCGGTCTCGTGCATGCGCTCATAGGGCGGGTTGCCGCCGAAGTCGGACAGGAACATGGGGCTGCCGCCGGAGATGGTGAGCGTCTCGGTCACGATGGTGCTGGCTCCACCCCCGAAGGTCAGGGGAAGCACGAGCTCGCCCCCCAGGTCCGAGACGTGCGCCTGGCCCTGGTGGCTGGACGCGGCAAAAGCGGCCATCTCCTCGTCGAACTCGCTCAGGTTCTCCGGGTACTCGGGCGGGTGCAGGTCCAGGTTCTTGAACTTGTAGTTGGCCTCGTCGAAGATCGCCTTGAAGTCGCAGGCGACCGGCCCGCGCTCGCGGGTGACCCGCCAGGGGTTCACCTCGCACATGCGCATGCCCGAGCTGATGAACATGTCCCAGAGGCTTACGAACGCGCGGCTGAGCGCGCTCACGAACGGGGCGGGGCACCCCAGCTCGGCAAGGAGGTCGCTCGCTTGGTAGGCGTCCAGGCCGCGGAACACGTTCACCGGAATCGTGCGCTTCTTGTCCGAAGGCACGGACTCGATCTCCACGCCGCCCTCCAGGCTCACGGTAAAGGAAGGCCCGCAATACCGGCTGTCGTAGGTGATGGCGGTGTAGACCTCCAGGTCGGCGGGGATGTACTCCACGAGGTAGCTCGAACGCGCAAGCCGGCCGCCCACCTCAAGCGCGGCGCAGCGCTTGAGCTCGCGCATGGCGTCCTGGGCGCTGTTCACGGCGCGCACCGCATCGCCCGCGCCGCGGCGTCCGGCCAACACGTCGGGCTTGATCACGGCCCGGCCGCCCCAGGACTCCAGAGCCCGCTTGATCGCCGCGCGGCTGGACGGCCCCTCCAGGTACCGGGGCGCGGGCACGTGGAAGCGCCCGGCGAGCTGGTCCAGGAACACGAACTCGGTGATCTGCATGGGCATGGCACCGCTCCGACGCACGCATTCGGTCCGTACGACGCTTGTGCTTGTAGAGAATGCGGTGGCGCGTGTCAAGGGGAACGTCCGAACGGTCCCCAATGCGGGTTGACGGGGTACGTAAACCGGGTATGATAGAAGTGCAGAGCGGACTCGGTCGCAGCCGGGTCCCCAGATCGAGAGATGATTTGCGGCGGGCCGGAGCGGACGGCCGCTCGGGGTTTGTGCCCCGGGAGGAAAGTCCGGCCTTCACAGGGCAGGATGGTGGGTAATGCCCACCGGGGGTGACCCCAGGGAAAGTGCCACAGAAAACAGACCGCCGATGGCCCGGCCCGTCCGGGCACAGGCAAGGGTGAAACGGTGCGGCAAGAGCGCACCGCGTGGCCGGCGACGGCCGCGGCACGGCAAACCCCATCCGAAGCAAGCCCACATAGGGACCGAGACGTGGCCCGCGTCGCTTGAGGTCCGGGTAGGGTGCTCGAGCCCGCGGGCAACCGTGGGCCCAGACAAATGGCCGTCCTGGACAGAAGCCGGCTTACAGTTCCGACCCGCCGCGTTTGTTTTTCGGTTGACATTTTCCGAGCCCCGCGGTAGCGGGCATGTCGGTCGCGGTCTCCGCGACCGATGCTGTATGGACGGATGCGCATGACGAAAGACAACGCACGGATCGACGCGATCGTGTTCGACGCGGACGGCGTGCTCTTCAACACCGAGCCTTTGCACATGCGCGCGTGGGAGAACGTCCTCGCTGCGCAGGGGGTGCGCTACGACGAGCGTTTTTACCTCGGTTGGGTGGGCGTGCCCGACGAGGAACTGGCCGTATACCTGACCGCGCGCCACGGCCCCTGCGCCGACCCCTCCGGGTACCTGGAGGCCAAGCGCGCGGCGGTCAAGGACCTGGTGCGCCGCGAGCTCGCGCCGTTCCCCGGCGTGACCGAGGCGCTGGAGCGGTTCGCCGGACGGGTGCCTCTGGCCGTGGCCACCTCCAGCCCGCGGGCCCTGTTGGACCTCATGCTGGAGAAGACCGGGCTGGCCCGATTCTTCGACGTGACCCTGGCCTACAACGACGTGGCGCGGTCCAAGCCCGACCCGCAGATTTTCGAGCTGGCCGTGGCGCGGCTGGGCGCAAACCCGGAACGGACCGCGGCGCTAGAGGACTCACCCACCGGAGTGCGGGCCGCGCGGGCGGCGGGGCTCCTGACCGTGGGGGTGACCTCCAGCTTCGCCGCCGAAGAACTGGACGGGTGCGCGGTCACGTTTTCCACCACGGCCGAGGCGTGCGACTGGGTGGCCCAGCGCGCGAGGCTGTCGGCCGCGGCCCCCGCACCATTGAAGGAGAACACGTGATGGCAAGGCCGATCGGACTCCAACTGTGCAGCGTCAAGCAGCAGATGGACGAGGACTTCCGGGGCACCATCCGGCGCGTGGCCGATATGGGCTACGCGGGCGTGGAGCTCTCGGACCTGCCCGAGGGGGTCTCGTACGAGGAGGCCGGGGCCCTGTTCCGCGAGCACGGGCTGGAGCTCATCAGCGCGCGTCTGGCCAAGGACCTGGTGCTCGGGCCCAGCAAGGTGAAGCCCGTCGAATGGATGAAGGCGCTGGGCGGCGACTGCTTCACGTTCGGCAACACCGGTTTCATCGCCCGCGGGACCGTGAAGCGCCTCAGCCAACTGGCCACCACCTGCGGAATCATCAACGAGGCCTACTACCTGGCGCGCGAGGCGGGCATGACCTGCGGCGTGCACAACCACCGCGGGGAGTTCGAAGAGTTCGAGGGCCGTCCGATTTACCAGATCCTCAACGAGCACCTGGAGCCGGGCGTGTTCTGGGAGATCGACACCTACTGGGTGCACATGGGCGGGCGCGACTGCGTGGAGGTGGTGCGCGAGCTCGGCGACCGGGTGCAGCTTCTGCACATGAAGGACGGCACGGGCAACCAGGGCGACCCGCTTACTGCCATCGGCGCGGGGATCATGGACTTCGCCTCGATCGTGGAGGCCGCGCCGGCAGCGCGCTGGCTGATCGTGGAGGTCGAGGGCGAAGTGCCCGACAAGCTCGGGGCCGTGGCGGCGAGCTGCGAGTACTTGGCCAACCAGGGCCTTGGGGCCGCGCGCGAGAGTTGATCGGAGCGGGCCGCCTGCAGGAGATGCGGATGGACACGGTACGCATGGCCCTGGTCGGGTGCGGAAAGCTGGGCAGCGGGCGGGCCAAGCTCATCCCGGAGGTGGACGGGCTCACGCTGACCGCGGCCATGGACATCGTGCCGGACAAAGCTCGAGCCGTGGCCGAGGCCACAGGTGCGCGCGCGACCGACGACTTCGCGGCCGTGGTCGAGGCCGAGGACGTGGACGCGGTGTACGTGGCCACGCCGCACGCGCTGCACGCGCCGCAGACGATTGCTGCGGCCCGGCACGGCAAGCACGTACTCGTTGAAAAGCCCCTGGCCACCACCCGCGAGGACGCGCTCGCGATCATCCGCTGCTGCCGCACGGCCCAGGTGACCCTGGGGCTCGGGTACCAGAACCGATTCCTCAGCGGCGCGGGCGCGCTGCGCGGCATGGTCCGCGACCAGGGCATCTTGGGCGAGCTCATGTACGTGCGCCATGGCAAGTACGGCTGGGCGGAGCCCGACCCGCGCTGGACCCGGACCTGGCGCGGCGACCCCGCGCAGTCCGGGGGCGGGGGCCTGTTCGACTCGGGCACGCACTACATCGACCTCATGCGCTACGTGACCGGCCTCGAACCCGAAGAGGTGTTCTGCCGGTGGGCGGCCCTGCGCAGCCCGCCCGGAGTCGACGACGTGGCCAGCGTCCTGGTGCGCTATCGCGGCGTGGACACGGTGGGGCAACTGGACGTGGCCGCCTCCGTAGCGGGCGGCGAGCGGATCAAGGTCGACGGCAAGCTGTACGGCACCGCGGGCATGGACCTGTACGGGGTCGACGGCCACATCTTCTGGGAGGGGTTCACGAACGTGTACCTGACGCACGGCACGCAGGACATCCCGGCGCAGACCTGGACGCGCCTGCCCTACGAACGCGTGAACCAGAGCGCGCTCTTGTTGGAGGACTTCGCCCGGGCGGTGCGCGAGGGCCGCGAGCCGATCGCAAGCGGAGCGGACGGGCTGGCGACCGTGGACTTTGTGCTGGCCGCGTATGAGTCGGGCCGCCGGGGCGAACCCGTGGCCCTGGAAAACCGGCACTTGGCCTTGTAGGGTCGAGATCGGACCCACAGACCGGGCGGGGGGAGAGGTTGTGAAGCCGAAGCTTTCCCTGGCGTTCCACTCGGTGAGCGAAGCGGCGGCGCGCGACTTCGCGGGCACGGTCGGGCGCGTCGCGGACATGGGCTACCTGGGCGTGGAGCTCGGTCGATTGCCTGCGGGCGTGGACGACCAGGAGGCCGCGCGGATCGTGGCCGAGGTCGGACTCGAGGTGGTGACCCTGGGCCGTGGACCGGAGCTCGCCTTCGGGTCGAGCCGCCGACCGGTGGTGGAGGCCATGGCCGCGTACGGGTGCAAGCGGCTTGTGTTCGGGTCGACCTCGTTCCTGGCGCGCGGTCCGTTCAAGCGAATGAGCCAGATCGTGACGACCTGCGGGGTGGTGAACGAAACCCTGTACACCGCGCAGGAAGAGGGCTTCACCGCGGGCATCCACAACCACGAGCGCGAGTTCGAGTCGTTCGAAGGCCGGCCGGTCATGGACATTATGCTCGAGCATCTGGACCCCGGGGTATTCCTGCTCGTGGACACCTACTGGATGCGGACCGCGGGCGCGGACCCGGCTGCGTTCCTGGAGCGCATGGGCGCGCGGGTGCCCGTCATCCATGTCAAGGACGGCCCCTGCCGCCGGGGAGAGCCGAACACCGCGGTCGGCCGGGGGGGCATGGACTGGCCGCGGATTCTGGGCGCGGCCACCGGAGCGCAATGGTTCTCCGTGGAGATCGAGGGCCTGGACGCGGAGGACGTGCTGCGCGCGGCGTCCGAGAGCGCGGAGTATCTGACGAGCGAAGGCTTCGCCGAAGGGCGGTCGTAGGGCAAGCGGCCGAGAGGAGGCGCCATGGACGCGGTGCGCATCGGGATCATCGGGTGCGGCAAAATGTCCACCGGGCTGGCCGAGCGGCACCTGCGCAATCTCGCGCAGCTTGTGGTCACCGCGGTTATGGACAGGGACGCGGACGCGGCCGATCGTCTGGCCCGGGCCACCGGCGCGCGCGCGACAACCGATCTCGAAGACGTGCTGCGCGCCGAGGACGTGGACGCGGTGTACGTGGCCACGCCGCACGCGCTGCACGCGCCGCAGACGATCGCTGCGGCCCGGCACGGCAAGCACGTGCTGGTGGAGAAGCCGCTTGCCACCACGGTCGAGGACGGCGAGGCCATGATCCGCGCCTGCCGCGAGGCGGGGGTGGTGCTCGGCGTGGGGTATCAGCGCAGGTTCCTGACCGGCGCGGATCAGGTGCGCGAGCTCGTGCACAGCGGTGCGCTCGGCGACATCCTGTACGTGCGCAACTGCTACAACGCGCGGGGCGGGGACGACAAGTTCGACGGTTGGCACGGCGACGCAGCGCTGGCCGGTGGGGGCGGGCTCTTCAACCACGCCACCCACGCCCTGGACGTGCTTCGGTACGTGACCGGGCTGGAGGTGGACGAGGTGTATGCGCGCATCGCGAGCATCACGGCCCCGCAGGGCGTGGACGATGTGGCGAGCCTGGTGCTCTCCTTCCGAGACACCGAGGCCATCGGCGACGTGGAGGCCCTGTCCCGCGCCCTGGGCGGCACGCGCATCCGCATGGGCGAGGACGTGATCGGCCAGTCCGGCCTGGACGTGTGCGGCACTCGCGGCCACGTGTACTGGGAAGGATACGTGAACGTGTTCCCGGTCGAGCCCATGGAGAGTCTGCGCACGGGCGAGTGGCAGCAGCTGCCCGTGCACAAGACGGTCGCCAACGCCGACCTGCTGGCCGACTTCGCCCATGCGGTGCAAACCGGCGCACGCCCCCGGGCGGCGGGCGAAGACGGACTGGCCACCGTGGAGCTCGTGCGCGCCGCGTATGCGTCCGTAGAGCGCAACCGGCCCGTGCGCGTGGAGAACCGCCACCTCGCCTTGGCCGGATGAGGGCGGCGACGGCCTGCTGGTCGGCCGCCCGTCCCGGCGGGCGCTATCATGAGAAAGAGACGCGGAAAGGAGGCGTCCGTGCCCGACCCCGAGAGGCGCGCGATGCTCGTGGCGGACCTGGGCAACTCCGCCGCTCGGCTGGCGCTGTGGGACGGTGCGCACTACGCCGAACGACGTACCGTAGACGCGCCTGAGAGCATCGACCGGCAAGTGGACGACTGGCTGCGCGCGCTACGCGGAGCGGCCGCACGCGTGCCGGACCGGGCGGCCGTGGCCTCGGTCGTGCCCGAGCGGACGGGGGCGCTCGTGCGCGCGCTCGACCGGGGCGGCGTGGCCGAGATGCTCGTGCTCGACCCTGCTGTGCACGACATCGTGGCGCATTACCTGAAAACCCCGCAGACCACGGGCGCCGACCGGCTGGCCGCCGCGCGTGCTGCCTGGGAAGAGGTGCGCGGGCCCGTGGTGATCGTGGACGCGGGCACCGCCGTGACCGTAGACGCGGTGGACCCGGAGGGCGTGTTCCTGGGCGGGGCCATCCTGCCCGGTCCGCGGGCATGGCTCGCGGCGCTCGGGCGAAGTGCGGCCGCGCTTCCGTCCCTCGCCGAAGTTCCCGTTCCGAGCAGCGCCCAGGGCACCTCCACGCACGAGGCCCTGGCCGCGGGCCTGTGGTGGGGGCTTGCCGGTGCGGTGGACCGGCTCATCGACGCGCATCGCGCCCGGGTGGGTGCGAACGCGGCCGTGCTGGTGACCGGCGGGGCTGGACAGGCCGTGGGCGCGCGCATGCAGCGCGCGACGCGCTATGTGCCCGACCTCGTGCTCGATGGGGTGCGCAGCTTCGCCCTGGCCTACTGGCGCGCGCACGGGGATCGGCCCCAGGCGGACCCTGCGGACTCTTGACGGACTGGCGGACCGTGTGCTAGGGTACCGGCGCTCACCTGTGCGGCCGGGCGCCGGCCGAGCGTGTAGCAGGGGACTCGCGGGCATGACCGAGCAACACTACGACGCCGACTGGATGCGCCAGACTCTGGCGCGCCTCGCTGACGAGGCGGGCGCGTCGCTGTCCCCGGACGCGCCCCTGGCCGTGGTGGGCATCCGCACCCGTGGCGCTGTGCTCGCTGAGCGGCTGTGCGCGCTCCTTCGCGACAAGGGCCGTGACGCGGACCTCGGGCGCCTGGACATCACCATGTACCGGGACGACATCAGCGCGGCGGGCGGGCGCAAGGCCGTGCGCGCGAGCGACATCCCCTTCGACCTGACCGGCCGCCATGTACTCCTTGTCGACGACGTGCTCTCGACCGGGCGCACCATCCGCGCCGCGATCACCGAGCTCATGGACTTCGGCAGGCCGGCGGTCATTCGGCTTTTGTGCCTGATCGACCGGGACCGGCGCGAGCTGCCCATCCAGCCCGATTTCGCGGGCGCGCAGGTCGACGTGGCCCCGGAGCGCAAGCTACAGGTGCGCGTGGTGGAAGTGGACGGCGTGGACGAAGTGGCGGTCACCTGAGGGCGGTGCCATGGAGTGGACCCGGCGCCATTTGCTCGGCCTGGAAGACCTGTCGGCCGACGAGATCACGATGATCCTGGACACGGCCGAGTCGTTCAAGGAGGTGTCCACGCGGTCCATCAAGAAGGTCCCGGCCCTGCGCGGCAAGACCGTGGTGAACCTCTTCTACGAGCCCTCCACCCGCACGACGAACTCCTTCGGCCTGGCCGCGCGGCGGCTGTCGGCGGACACCCTGTCCGTGGGTGGCGGGGCCTCCAGCGCGAGCAAGGGCGAGACTCTGGTCGACACCGCCCGCAACCTGGAGGCCATGGGCGTGGACGTCATGGTGGTGCGCCACAGCGCGCCCGGCGGGCCGCACCTCGTGGCCCGGCACGTGGACTGCAGCGTGGTCAACGCCGGGGACGGCGCGCACGAGCATCCCACCCAGGCGCTCCTGGACATCTACACGATCCGCGAGATCAAGGGACGCGTGGCCGGGCTGCGCGTGGGCATTGTCGGGGACATCGCCCACAGCCGCGTGGCGCGCAGCAACATCTGGGGGCTCACGAAGCTCGGCGCCGAGGTGCTGGTCGCCGGGCCGCGCACGTTCCTGCCCTGCGGGATCGAGGCCATGGGCGCTGCGGTGACCCACGACTTCGACGAGGTGGTGGAGACCTGCGACGTTGTGAACATGCTGCGCATCCAGTTCGAGCGCCAGCAGGAGGCCCTGCTTCCCAGCATCCGGGAATACAGCCGCCTGTTCGGCCTGTCCTCGGAGCGCATGAGCCGCACCAAGCCGGATGTCCTGATCATGCATCCGGGACCCGTGAATCGGGGCATCGAGCTCGCGCCCGAGGTGGCCGACGGGGCGCGCAGCGTGATCCTGCGCCAGGTCACCAACGGCTTGGCCGTACGCATGGCGGTCCTGTACCTCGTGGCCGGCGGGACCGAGACCTAGGGGGCGGAAGGGACGCGCATGGCGGACTTGCTCATTCGCGGCGGCACGGTGGTCGACCCAGGGCAGGGCCTGGACGCGCGCCTGGACGTGCGCATCCGCGACGGGAAGGTTGCGGAGGTCGGCGCGCGTCTGAAGGGCGAGGAGCCCGAGCTGGACGCCTCCGGCCTCGTGGTGGTGCCGGGTCTCATCGACGCGCACGTGCACTTCCGCGAACCCGGCGACGAGGACGAGGAGACCATTGCCAGCGGCAGCGCGGCGGGCGCGGCCGGCGGGTTCACGTCGGTGGCATGCATGCCGAACACGGAGCCCGCCCTGGACAGCGAGTCGGCCATCAGCTTTGTGTACCTCCAGGCGCAGAAGGCGGGTCTGTGCAACGTGTATCCCGTGGGCGCGGTCACCAAGGGCCGCGCGGGCCTGGAGCTCGCCGAGATGGGCGGCATGGTCCGCGGCGGGGCCAAGGCCTTCTCCGACGACGGGGACTCGGTGCCCTCGGCCGGGGTGCTGCGCCGAGCCATGGAGTACACGCGGATGCTGGACCGGCCGATCCTGGAGCACTGCGAAGACCCCTCGCTCGTGGGCGAGGGCGTGATGCACGAGGGCGTGGTGAGCACCCAGCTGGGCCTGCCCGGCAGTCCCGCCGAGGCCGAGGAGATGATCGTGGCCCGGGACGTGATGCTCGCGGCGCTCACGGGCGCGCGGCTCCATATTCAGCACGTGTCTACCGCAGGCAGCGTCGAGCTCGTGCGCCGCGCCAAGGCCCAGGGGCTCGCCGTGACCGCGGAGGTGACCCCGCATCACCTGTTCCTGATCGACGAGATGGTCCGCGGGTACGATCCCTCCTACAAGATGGCCCCGCCCCTGCGCACGGCCGAGGACGCGGCCGCGTGTCGCGCCGGGCTCAAGGACGGGACCATCGACATGATCGTCTCGGACCACGCGCCACACAGCACCGAAGAGAAGGAGGTCGACTTCCCGGCCGCTGCCTTCGGCGCGATCGGACTGGAGAGCACGGTGGGCATGGTGCTCACCGAGCTCGTGCACGCCGGGCACATGACCCTCGCCGAGCTCCTGCCCCGGCTCACCACCGCGCCCGCGGGCCTGCTGGGCATCGACCGGGGCGCCTTGCGCGTGGGCGCGGCCGGGGACGTAACGCTCCTGGATCCGGATCGGGCCTGGTTTATCGACCCGGACGCCTTCCGATCCAAGAGCCGCAACTGCCCGTTCGCCGGGCATCGCTGCCGAGGCAGGGCCGTGGCCACGGTGCTGGGCGGGCGGGTCGTGTTCCGCCTGGACGAGGACGGATCCTGACGAGTGCGCGCAGGCCTTGTGCGGCGCGTGCACGACCGCTCTCGTGCTTGAGGTCTGCGTCGGGCCGCGCGATGCGGTGCTTGGATCGGCCGCCAGGGGCGGGATTTTTCTTGAACGAGCCCACACCCTTCGCTAGAGTCTCTCAAGGGTGCTTGTACGCGCCTCCGTGGGCGTGAGCGCCCTTCTTTTTTCGGTACGCGGGTTCCTTGTCCCGGCCCGCGGGCCGGACGGACTGGCGCATCCCTATCTTTTTTCGTGGATGGATGTTGCGAGATGGACCAGAACTCTCTTGCGCCCATCGGCCGCCCGCCCATGCCCTGGGGCCAGGTGCTCCTGGCCGCGATCGTGGCCGCTCTGGTCACCTTCCCCTACCTGGGCCTGCGCGACCTGTGGACACCGGGCGAGGCCCGGGTGGCCCAGGTGGCCCGCCAGATGCGCGAGACGCACACCCTGCGCGGATACGTGGTCCCGCGCATCGGCGAGGACCTGCGTGTGGAGAAGCCGCCTTTGAGCTACTGGCTCGTGGTGCTCGCGAGCGTGGGCCAGGAGGACGTGAACGAATGGAACAGCCGCGTGCCCTCGGCCCTGGCCGCGGTGGCCCTGGCGGCGCTCCTCGCACGCTGGGGCACGTTGCTCGTGGGCGGATGGGGCGGACTCGTCGCGGGCGTGGCCGTGGCCACCACAAGCGCGTGCTGGTGGCAGGCGCGCAACAGCACCATCGAGATGACCCACCTCTTCTTCGCCATTCTGGCCATCTTCGCCTGGTGGCGGTATGCGCGCGCGCGCAAGGCCGCAGAGGCCGGCGAGCGCAGCGGTCCCGGGGCGGGATGGCTCATGCTCGCGTACGCGGCGCTCGGGCTCGCGGCCATAGACAAGGGGCCCATCGCCCTCGTGTTGCTCCCCTTGTTCGTGGTGGTGTACATGCTTGCGCGCTGGCGCAACCCCTTCCGGGTGCGGGTGCGGCATCATCTCGCCGGCCTGGGGGTGTTGCTCCTCATCACAGTGCCGTGGGTGGTCGGCATGCTGGCGCTCACGGGTGGCGACGCACCCGGGGTGCGTGCCGTGCACGAGGAGTGGATGCATCAGTTCTTCGGGCGGATCGAGGCCTTCGACCATCGGGAGCCCGACCCGACCTACTACCTCGTGAAGCTGCTCGGCGACGGGCAGCCCTGGGTCTTTTTCGGACTGATCGGGCTGACCTCGTGGAGCGTGGCGGCCGTGCGCGCGCGGCGCAGAAAGGCGTCCCTGCCCGGCCGGGCGCCGGGCATGGGGTTCGTGCTCGGCTGGGCTGCGGTGACGCTTGTGTTCTTCAGCGTGCTCGAGTCGAAGAAAAGCTACTACGTGCTCCCGATCTACCCGGCGTTCGCCCTGGCCGCCGCGTGGCTCCTGGAGGGCCTGCGCACGGCCAGATGGTCGGCCACGGTCACGGAACGGGTCACTCGCGCCGTGTGCGCGTTCAGTGGGGCCGCGCTGGCCGCGGCGGGCCTTGCGTTGCCGTTTCTGATGGAGACCCTGTACGCGCGGTTCGGAGGCATGGCCAAGTACGAGCTCCCGTCGACCGGCGTGATGCTCGTGGCCGGCGCGGCCGTCCTGGGCGGGTGGTGCGTGGCCTGGTTTGCGACCCAGCGCCGCTGGGGGGCGCTTGCCGCGGCCACGGCTATGGCGGCGGCGGTGGCCTTCGGGGTGTACACTACGCTCGTTCCCGCGCTCAACGCCCACAAGGGGGACGAGGCCTTCTGCCGAGCCGTGCGCGACGAGCTGCGCAAGAGCGACCGGGTCTACACCTATGCGATCAGCGGCCAGCCCATCTACAAGTACTACCTCGACTGGCAGGTCGAACCCCTCAAAGAGGCGCCCGCCTTGCTTCTGCAAAAACTCACCGCGGCCATGCCCTATCGCCGGTTCGTGGCCATGGAGCGCAAGGATTACGAGACCATGTACTTGTTCCAGGGCACCACCCCGCATCAGCGAAGGACGCTCAAGCGTCTGTTGGATCCCCTGGCCGACGATCCGGCCACGCGGATGCGGTGGTACGCCACGCCCCCGGACGCGCAAGGGCGCTGGCGGGCGATCCTGTGGGGGTATGTGAAGATGTCGCGCAAGGAACGCGCCCGCCGCGAGCAGGCCCTGAAAGAAGCCATCCGCCTGCACCAGGTGCGCGCGGAGGAGGTGCGCGAGCCGTTCGAGGCCGCGGGCGGGCGCATGCGTCGTCTGGTGCGAGCGGTGGACCGGTTCGTGCCGGTGGAGGGGACCGGACGCGCGTGGCTTGTGGCCCGGGCCGACCGGGGCCTGGCCCCCGAGGAGGCGCCATGAGCGCGGCGTATCGCCCCAAGAGCCTGAGCGTGGTTGTCCCGGTGTACAACGAGGCCGAGAGTCTGCCCGGGCTGGAGGAAGAGCTGGCCGCGGCGCTCGAGGGCCTGGGCATCCCCTATGAGGTGATCCTGGTCGACGACGGGTCCACGGACGAGAGCCCGCGGCTGCTGGGCGAGATCTGCGCGCGCCGTGCGGCCTTTCGCGCGGTGTTCTTCAAGCAGAATGCGGGCCAGTCCGCGGCCATGGCCGCCGGTTTCCGCCGCGCGCGCGGCGAGGTCACGGTCACCCTGGACGCGGACCTTCAGAACCCGCCGGCGGACATCCCGCCCCTGCTCGAACACCTGGGAGACTACGACTGCGCGTGCGGATGGCGGCGCGAGCGCAGCGACAACTGGCTCCGGCGCGCGAGCTCGCGCATCGCCAACACTGTGCGCAACTGGCTGTCCGGAGAGACGGTTACGGATATCGGGTGTTCGCTGAAGGCCTATCGCACCGAGTTCCTGCAGCGCATACGTCTGTTCCGCGGGGCACATAGGTTCCTGCCTACGCTCCTGAAGATGGAGGGCGCGCGCGTGGTCGAGGTGCCGGTGCGCCACCGGCCCCGCACCCGCGGAACCAGCAAGTACGGGGTGTGGAATCGGCTGTTCCGAAGCTCGTACGACCTGCTGGGGGTGCGCTGGCTCAAGAGCCGCGTCCTGACCTACGAGGTGGCCGAGGAGACCGGTGCCGGCCTGGACGAGGAGACGGGGTGATGGCCCTGTCCGGCCGAATGAGGGCGGTACGCGCGCTCCTGGCCGCGGGCCTGGCCCTTTGTTGGCTTTCGGGCACCGTTCCGGCAGCTGCGGGCGCGGAGGAATGCCTGGACGTAAGTCAAGTGCCTGCGACCGCTTCTGCCGAGCGAACCTGGCCCCAGGAGCTCGAGGCCTGGCTCACCCCTACGCACGAATGCCCGTACTGCGGGCGGCGGTTTTCGGAGCACCGATCTCTAATCATGCTCTTGATCGGGTTCATCGGCCAGCTCGTGTTCACGAGCCGGTTCCTGGTGCAGTGGATCGCCTCGGAGCGCAAGAAGCAATCCTACATCCCGATCATGTTCTGGTATCTGTCCATCCTGGGCAGCCTGTTGCTCCTAGCCTATGCGATCAGCATCTGGGCGTGGCCGATCATCCTGGGGCAGGCCTTCGGCGTACTCGTGTACGGGCGCAACCTGGCGCTCATCGCACGCGCCAAGACCAGACAGGCCGGCGAGTCCCCTCCGGAAGGCCCTTCATCGCAGGACGCGTCCACCGGGGCGGACGACCAGGCCCGCTGAGTCGGGCGAGGAAGCCAAAAAAACGTTTGCGTTGGGGCGATTGCTTGGACATAGTGAAGTCCGGGTAGTTGCGCAGACGACCTCTCTATAGGAGAGGATGGTATCATGTATTCGATACGGATAGCGGCCCGAGGGCAGGAAAGGATGAATCCGCATGATAGGGATTGGCGAGAATGTCGCTGTGCGTGCGCTCGCAGCGGTGACGCTCACGCTTGTCTGCGCTTGTCTTGCCTCGGTCCGGGCGGCTGAGAATCCTTTGAACGTCGAGCCGCTCCACGACCTGGAGGCGGTCGAGGTCACCTGCGAGATTCTTCGTGAGGAAGGCGGCCCGGTCATGGAGACCCGCGAGCTGCAGCTGTCGCGGGCCTTTGACGACCGCAGCGTGTTCCGCACCCAGGACGCCCAGGTTCAGGTGCGCGCGGACGTGCTCTACCGGTTGTACTGGTACATCGAGGGTGCGCCCAAGCGTCCGGCCAGCGGCCTGGTGCCACTGGCCGCCGAGACCCGGCTCGACAGGCTGGGGCTGACCACTCGAGAGGCGAAGCGCAAGTTCCAGCGGATCATGATCCGGGGGCTCACGATCGCCGATGTTCGAGCTCCGGAACAGCCCGTGCTGATCGAAGACGTGAGCCAGGGCCTTCCGGACCTGGTACTCAAGTACCGGCCCCAGGGCACGCCGGATCCGGCCGTGGCCATCACGGTCGCCTTCAGGTTCGTAGGTGCGGACCGGGCCGTGCTCCAACACCGAGGATACGTAAGAACCGCTCCTCGATGGACCTGGGTCTCTCGGGAGGCCAAGGAGCCGGTGGAGTTTGTCGATGATTTTACGCTCACCACGGAGGTCGATGCGTTCCTACGTCGCTTCGGACCGTCCTTCCAGTTTCGCCGTATGGACATGAATGCGCTGCGTTGCGATATCCTGGCCGTGGACGTGCGCCAACTGGGCGAGAAGGTGCAGACCTACTGCACGCTCTATCAGCATCTTCGTGAGAGCCCGGCCATCCATGTGTACTTCAAGTATTTCGACCTGGCCTCGTTTCCGCTCTTCGACCCGGCGGAGAAGCCGGACCCGCCCACAGCGCGTCCGTACGACCTGTTCCTCGAACGCACGGCGAACCCCGATGTATGGGTGCATTTGTTGCCCACCACGCGGGACGGCGTGCGATACACCGGCGTGCCTCCGTTCCTGAAGGTGACCGAGCTCGTCGACCGGCTGCGCGACGAGCCGATGTTCCAGAAGGCCTGCAGCGACAGCAAGGCGCAGGCGACCGTGGATCTCACCGAGGGGGAGATACCGGCCAAGGTGGACGTGCGCTTTGAAAGCTCCGGCGCCTTTACACTCCACACCCAGTTCGATCAAGACCAGGGTGTGTTCTTCATCCTGGCCCTGCGCGCATTCGCGCCCCCGGCGTTCCTGAAGACCGAGGGGGTCAGCATCGAACAAGAAGAGCTGGTGCGCGGCCGAGAGCGAGTCACCCGGTACTTGATGACCGCGCCCGAAGGCATGGCTTGGATATTCGAAGGAAGCGGTCCACCCACGTTGCAGGAGTCCGCAGAGGCGGTGGCCGGCCCGCAGTGAAGCGGTTCGTCAGCATGACCGCAGGGGATTTCCGAAGATAGCACAGTCACCCCGGGCGCGGAGGCGACGGCGTGAGTGCTTGGCAGATTCTGGCATTCGGTGTGGCGTTCGGTGTGGCGTTCGGCGTCACGTTTGCTATCGTCCGCCGCGTGCGAGATAAGCGCAAGTAGCACGGCCCGCGCCGCACAAGGCACTGGAGGCGACTTGGCCCCCATGCGTCTCAGTGCCGACGTTCAGTAGGAGGGACGTGGGGCGGCAGGCACGTGACGCGGGGGCAGCTCGCCCTTGCGCAGGAGCCGCAGGGCCTCTGCCGCGCAACCCGGGCAGTAGATGTATCGCACGTGGAAGGGCAGCTCGCCCGGGAATGGGTGCCTGTAGCCGCCGATTCCGTCCCGAATGCGCCGACACACGCAGCATTGCTCGGTCATCGCTGGCTTCCTCATCGACCGCGAGTCTCGCCTCCGGTTCTTGCCCAGAGGAAAGGGCCCCTTTCCTGTGCCCGCCGGCGTAGGTGCGCCGAGCGTGCTCCCGTTCCATTCTGAATCAACGCATGTGACGCTAGGGGAAGGAGTTGCGCGAGACAACCCAGACCGGAAACTGTCCGCAAGGATCGCCGCAGTTGCGCCTTTCCGGTCTCGGTTGACGCGGTGTCGCTGGCGCGCGCATGGCTGGACAGGCGCCCGTCATTCGGGCTAGAATGGGCAGGCGAACACACTCGGGAGGACGCGCATGGGCGCGGGGTCGCTGCGCGCGGTCGCCATCGACGGACCGGCGGGAGCGGGAAAGAGCACGGTGGCGCGTGCCGTGGCCGACGCGCTCGGGTACCAGTACGTGGACACGGGCGCCATGTATCGCGCGGTCACGCTCGCCGCGCTGCGCGCGGGCGCGGACCTCGCGTCCACGAAGCAGTTGGCGCGTGTAGCCCGGGAGACTCGGCTGTCGTTCAGCCCGGACGGAGCGCGCATCTTCTTGGGCGAGGAAGACGTGACCGACCAGATCCGCGCGCCCGAGGTCACGGCCAAGACCCGGTATGCGGCACGATCCGATCCCGTGCGCGAAGAACTGGTGGGCCGCCAACGAGCGATGGCCGCAAAGGGGCGGGTGGTGATGGAGGGCCGGGACATCACCACCGTGGTGCTACCGGACGCGCGGTGGAAGTTCTTTCTGGACGCCTCGCCGACCTGCCGGGCCGAGCGCCGCCGCGCAGACCTGGAGCGCGCGGGCCAGAAGGTGTCCGCCGAGTCCGTTCTGGAGGAGATCGCCTCGCGCGATCGGTCGGACTACGAGCGGCGGACCGGTCCCTTGCGCCGGGTCGCCGACCAGGTCTACTTGGACACGAGCGAGTTGACCGTGGACCAGGTGGTGGACTTCATCGTGGAGCACGTGCGCCATGACTGCGGACAATGAACGCTCGAATGCCGGCCCCTCTTCCACAGGCGGGGCGGACGAGCTGCAGGGCTTCTCTCCCCTGTATTACACCTTTCGCCTGGGGCTGCGCACCGGGCTGCGGCTCTTCTGGAAATGGCGCCGCTACGGGCTCGAACACATGCCCGATCAGGGGCCGGTGATTCTGGCGGCGAACCACGCGAGCTTTCTGGACCCTATGATCCTGGGGGCGGCGTTCGACCGCGAGGTGCACTTCATGGCGCGCAAGACCCTGTTCGACATTCCGTTTTTCGGGTGGCTGATCAGCAAAGTGAATGCCTTTCCGGTGGAGCGCACGGGCGATCCCCGCGCAGCCATGCGGGCGATGGGCGCGCGTCTGGCTCGGGGGCAGGTGGTGCTCATGTTCCCGGAGGGCACGCGCACGCATACCGGGTTCCTGGGGGAACTCAAGCGCGGCGTAGGCAGCCTGGCCGTACGGTACGGGGCGGCGGTGCTGCCGGCGTACGTGTGCGGGTCGTACGATTCGTGGAGCCGGTACCGGCCGTTCTTCCAGTTCTGGCCGGTGACCGTGGAGGTCGGCGAGCCCATCCATCCGCGCGCCTCAGAAGAGCGCGCGGGCCGCAAGGCGGAGGAGCGGCGGGTGTTCGCGCAAGTCGCGGACCGGCTGCGGGCCCTGGAGCTGCGCGCGTTCGAGCGCGCCGGCCGCGCCCAAATCCTGTCCGAGCGCGGTGACGCGCGGGGTTAAGCCTGGTCGCGTTTTGGGTCCCGGCGCACGCGGTCGTCCTGGTCGTGCGGGACCACGTCCGCGGTGGCCACCATCCACTCCAGTATCCGCGTGCGCAACTGACCGGCCAGGTCCGCGAGCGACGGGTCGTGGATCCGGTTCTTGGTCTCCTGCGGGTCGGCCTCCAGGTCGTAGAGCTCGTCGTCCTCGTACAGCCGATACACGTACTTGTGCTTGTGGTCGCGGTACATCACGGCTTTGCCCCCGGCCTCGGGGACCTCCGTCTGGGTGCTGGCCGAAGGATAGTACAGGCTCTGCGGCCGGAGCCGCACCTGCTTGTTCCTGCTGTGGCGCTCCCATGTGGGCCGGCCGCCCTCGGAGAACACGGCCTCGCGATGCGCGTCGGTCTCGCCCGCGATCACGGGCAACAACGACCGGCCGAAGTGGTCGTGCTCCGGGGTGAGTCCGCACAGGTCCTCCACCGTGGCCGGGAAGTCGACGAGCTCCACAAGCGCGTCCGAGACGCGCGGCTGGGCCGGCGCCCAGGAGGGCGGCTTGATGAGAAAGGGGACCCGGACCATGCAGTCCTCGAACGTGTTGCTGGTCTTCTCCACGAGGCTATAGTCCCCGGTGAAGTCGCCGTGGTCGGAGAAGAAGAAGATCGCGGTGTCGTCGTACATGCCCGCCTCGCGCAGGGCGTCGAGCACCATGCCGAACATGTGGTCCGAGCGCGCGCACATGCCGTAGTACACCGCGCGCAGCTGGGCCCAGCGCTCCTCGGTCCAGCCCGGTGTGTCCAGGCGCATGCGCCGGCGCAGCTCCTCGTGGACTATGGGCTTGGGGCCTTCGCAGGCCTGGTGCGGGGTGCGCGGAGGCAGGCGGTTGGGATCGACCATGCTGAACCACGGCTCCTCCACCGCGTAGGGCGGGTGCGGGAACCCGGTGGGCACGAACATGCACACGGGCCGGTCCTTGGGCGCGCGTTTGAGGAACCGCAGGGTGTTGTAGGTTTCGTACCAGTCGTAGTCTTCACAGGTCTCAAGGGGTATGGACGGGTCTTCCTGGAGTTGACCCAGATACCGGGAGTAGTAGTTGTCTCCTTGCGGACTGCCGCGCAAAGACAGGTCGTAGGAAAAGCGCTTGGGTCCGTTCCAGAATCCCGTGGGCTTTTCGTCGCAGTACGCATCGAACCCGTCCTGGGCCGGCACCAGGTCGTTCTTGGGCCCGGCCCAGAACACGTAGTAGCCCGCGTCCTTGAGGGCCTTGAGCAGCACCGGCTCGCCCGGGCGCATCATGTAGCGCATGGTGCGGTGGCCGCGTACGTGCGGGTACCAACCGCTCATGAACGAGCATCGGCTCGGCGTGCATAAGGGATTTTGGGAGAATGCGTTGCGGAAGCTCACCGCCTCTTCGCGGGCCAGCCGGTCCAGGTTCGGTGTCACGGCCGCAGGGTCGCCCATGTGGCCGAGCGCGTCGCCGCGCCAGGAGTCCGGGTTGAAGATCAGAATGTGCGGACGCTTGGGTTGCTGTGGCATGCGTGGTCTCTCCAACGTGGGCCTCGGACGCGTCCGAGCGCGTCGAAGCGCGGGCTAGGCCTTGTCTCGGTTGGGGTCCCGGCGCACGCGGTCGTCCTGGTCGTGCGGGACCACGTCCGCGGTGGCCA
>CAZOBJ010000013.1:0-9794 GCA_964577825.1 uncultured Planctomycetales bacterium | reverse complement strand
TCGGAGAACACGGCCTCGCGATGCGCGTCGGTCTCGCCCGCGATCACGGGCAACAGCGACCGGCCGAAGTGGTCGTGCTCCGGGGTGAGTCCGCACAGGGCCTCCACCGTGGCCGGGAAGTCGACGAGCTCCACGAGCGCGTCCGAGACGCGCGACTCCACCGGCACCCAGGAGGGCGGCTTGATGAGAAAGGGCACCCGGACCATGCAGTCCTCGAACGTGTTGTCGGTCTTCTCCACCAGGCTGAAGTCCCCGGTGAAGTCGCCATGGTCGGAGAAGAAGAAGATCGCGGTGTCGTCATACATGCCCGCCTCGCGCAGGGCGTCGAGCACCATGCCGAACATGTGGTCCGAACGCGCGCACATGCCGTAGTACACCGCGCGCAGCTGGGCCCAGCGCTCCTCGGTCCATCCGGGGCCGCCCAGGCGCATGCGCCGGCGCAGCTCCTCGTGGATCACGGGCTTGGGGCCTTCGCAGGCCTGGTGCGGCGTGCGCGGAGGCAGCCTTGTCGGATCGACCATGCTGAACCACGGCTCTTCGACCATGTACGGCGGATGGGGAAAGCCCGTGGGCACGAATAGGCACACGGGCTGGTCCTTGGGCGCGCGCTTGAGGAACCGCAGGGTGTTGTACGTTTCGTACCAGTCGTAGTCTTCACAGGTCTCAAGGGGTACGGACGGGTCTTCCTGGAGTTCGCCCCGGTAGAACGAGTAGTAGTTGTCTCCCTCCGGGTCGCCCCGTATGGATTTGTCGGAACTGAGGCGCTTGGGGCCCTGCCAGGTTCCCGGGGGCTTTTCGTTGCAGTACTCCTCGAACCCGTCTTGGGCCGGCACCAGGTCATTCTTGGGCCCGGCCCAGAACACGTAGTAGCCCGCGTCCTTGAGGGCCTTGAGCAGCACCGGCTCGCCCGGGCGCATCATGTAACGCATGGTGCGGTGCCCGTGGATGTGCGGGTACCAACCGCTCATGAACGAACACCGGCTCGGCGTGCACACCGGGTTCTGGACGAACGCGTTGCGGAAGCTGACCGCGCCTTCGCGCGCCAAACGGTCGAGGTTCGGCGTCACGGCCGCGGGATCGCCCATGTGGCCGAGCACGTCGCCGCGCCAGGAGTCCGGGTTGAAGATCAGAATGTGCGGACGTTTGGGTTGCTGCGGCATGCGCGGTCTCCTCCCATCGGGCCTGGACCCCATCGTCGATCCTGAGGCCGGGCTTATACCAGATTGCCGCATGCGTGTAAAGTGGCGCGAGAGCGCCAATCCGGGCGTTGTCTATGCCGGGACGCGGTGGTAAACTGCGTGGGAAACGTCGGTTTGGGGGATACTGTGGACGAGAATCGCTTCTGGCCGCGAGCCATCCTGCACGTGGACATGGACGCCTTCTTCGCGAGCGTGGAGGTCCAGGACGCCCCCGCGCTGCGCGGCAAGCCGGTGATCGTGGCCGGCCGAGCCGAGGAGCGCGGCGTCGTGTCCGCGGCGAGCTACGAGGCGCGCGTGTATGGCGTGCATTCGGCCATGCCCACCGCGCGCGCGAAGCGGCTGTGTCCGCAGGGGGTGTTCCTGCGCCCGCGCGGCGAGCGCTACGCGGAGGTCTCGCGCGCGGTGCGCGAGGTGCTGCACCGGTTCACGCCTCTGGTGGAGCCGGTGAGCGTAGACGAGGCCTTCCTGGACGTCACGGGCAGCCAGCGCCTGTTCGGCCCGCCCGCCCGGATCGCGCGCAGCGTAAAGCGCGCGGTGCGCGAGGCCACCGGGCTCGTCGCCTCGGTGGGTGCGGCGCCGAGCAAGTTCGTGGCCAAACTCGCCAGCGACCTGGACAAGCCAGACGGCCTAGTGGTCATCCCGCCCGACCAAGTGGCCGCGCGTCTGGGGCCGCTGCCGGTCAGCCGGCTGTGGGGCGTGGGCGGGCACACGCTCGAGGCCCTGGCCGCGGTGGGCATTCGCACGATCGCGGACCTGCGCGCCTGGCCCCGAGAGGCCCTGGCGCGACGGTTCGGGCAGGCGGGCGAGCACCTGCACGCGCTCGCCTGCGGCCAGGACCCCCGCGCGGTGACCCTGGACCGAGAGACCAAGAGCGTGAGTCACGAGACCACGTTTGCCAGGGACGTCTGCGACGTGGATGCCCTCGTGCCGGTCGTGACCGAGCTGGCCGACCGGGTCGCCGGCCGACTGCGCGCGGCCGGGCTCGCGGGCGGGGTGGTCTTCGTGAAGCTGCGCTACCAGGACTTCCAGACCGTGACGCGGCGCCGCAAGGTCTCTCCGCCCACGGACCTGGGGCGCGAGATCACGCGCGCCGCCCTGGACCTTTTGCATCGGCGCACCGAGGCCGGGGCCCGGCCGGTGCGGCTGGTGGGCGTCGGGGTCATGGACCTGGAGTGCGGCGGCGGCGAGCAGCGCAGCCTGTTCGCAGACGGGGCGCGCGCCCGGGAAGAAGTGCTCGAAGGACTCGCCGATCGCATCCGCGCCCGGTACGGTCGCGGCGCGATGGTGCGCGGCTCCACACTGCGCGCCTCTGAGGGATCCGAACGCTCCGCACAGAAGAAGGACGCATGAGCGCGCAAGGGCCCCACGACCCGGCGAGGGCGGTGCCTGCGTGAGAAGGTCTTCCGGGCGCATTCGGAGGGAGGTGGCGCCTTGCATTCCGGAGGCCGGCGGCTTATGCTGAGCGGCGGAAGGGTCCACAATTTGGAGGAGGGCTGAGCATGAAGTGGCCCACCCGAGGGAAGGCAGGTCGATTCGCAAGGCTGCCGGCGCTGTGTGCTGTGGCCATGCTGTGCGCGGGACTGGCTGTAGGCGCCGAGGGCAGTGCCCCCGGCCCCAGGGAGCCGGTGATCGGAAGCGGCCCCGACGTGCCGTATCGCACGGTGCATCGAGACGACATCCCCATCCTGCAGACAATCGTCATCCCCCGCAGTGAGAACTACACCATCGACGACCATGTGATCGTGGACGGGTACTTCTACACCTTCACCGTGCACTGCCCGCACGGCACCTACCAGGTCGTGTCCGTGCGCAACCTCATCAAGCTGTGCCACGAGATCGACGTTCTGGAGCACTTCCGCAAGGAGGAGCACGGCAGCCACTTCGCCGCGGGCGTGGGCGAGTCGGTCAAGAACGTGGGCAAGGGTGCGGTCAACGTCGTGCGCCACCCCGGCGTGGCGATCAAGAAGGTGGGCCACGGGCTGGGCCGATTCGGGCGGCTGCTGGCCAGTCCCTTCCGCGAGGACAAGCCGGTGCTGGCCAGCGACGGCACGGACCGGTCGCTGCTCGGGCGCGGGCCGGCCGGCGGAGAGCGGCGCCTGCTGGCCTATGAGCTCGGCCTGGACGTGTACACGTACAATCCGAACGTGCAGGAGCTGCTCAACTCGGTCGCGCGCAGCCGCCTGGCGGGCAAGCTGCCCGTGGGGGCCACGATCTTCGCCCTGCCGGGCGGGTCGGTGTTCACCCTGTCGCTCACCCCGATGGGCCACGACCAGTCCACCGAGGAGCTCATCCGAGACAAGGGCCCCTTCGAGCTTCGTCGCGAACTCGCCATCCGGTACGAGAGGCAATTCGGCCTGGAGTACGGCCCCGAGAAGGCGCCGCTCACCAAGCTGCTGGACAACCCGAACTACTCGCCCCGCGAGCAGGCGTACCTGTACCGGTATCTCCTGGACCTGCGCGAGGTTGACGGGGTCGAGCGAGCGGTCGAGTTCCTCGGCGCGGTGAGCTCGCCGGAGAAGGCGGGGATCGTAAGCACCCAGGTGGAGCTCCTGTCGCTCTTGCACAAGCGAGCCAAGCCCATGGCGCAGTTCGTGCCTGTTCGCAACACTCTGGGCGCGCGCAGCCGGGACGGCACCCTGTGCCTGGTCATCTCCATCGACACGGTGCGGTTCTGGAGCGACGTGATTACGAGCCTCAAGCTGAGCATTCAGGCCGCGCGCGAGGCGGGCGCAGAGCGCATCGAGTTCTGGTCTACCGGGGACATCGACCAGAAGTCGGTGGAGGCCTCTCGGTCCATGGGCGTGACCGTGCACCAGAACATCCTGGAGAACCCCCTGTTCCGCAGGCCGCGCGAGCCGGACGTGGCCCGCGGACGCCGGTGAGAGGCGCGCCCCGCATAGGCATCGCGCATCCGTCTGGCGGTTGGGCCGATCCCGTACCGCAGGGCTTCCCACCCGTCTAACGCATCGCCAGGCTCGCGGTCAACGAGCGGTGCCGCGTGCTGTACGCCGAGGGCCGGACTGTGCGCCGCCTCGGCTGCGGCCAGCCCCCGTGCCCGAGCCCGTGGGGCATGCCTTGCGACCCATGCGGCCGAGCGGGGTTGCCTGCCGCCCCAGGGGCTTGCCGAGCTGCGCGGGGCCGTGGCCGCGCTGGGCGTTGCGAGGGGCGTCACGCGCCGCGCAGCTTGCGGCTCAGGCTGCGGGCCAGGTTCGTGGCCACCACGTAGCCGAGCCGCGGGCGCGCCTCCATGAGGCGCTGGAGGGGCGGAAGCGGCACCTCGATCACGCGCGCGGACTGCGTGAGGACCACGTCCGCGCTGCGGCGGGTCTTCTCCACGAGCGCCATTTCACCGAAGAGCACCCCGCTGTGCAGCACGGCGAGGGACGCGTCGCCCTTGCGCGCCTCGGCCTCGCCATCGAGCAGGATGTAGAGCCGGTCGGGCGTCTCGCCCTCGCGGATGAGGCGCGTGCCCGGTGGGTAATCGCGCAGCTGGGCGATCGTGGCCAGGTGATAGAGCTCGCCGTCGGGCAGGCCCTCGAAAAGCTCGGTGTCGCGCACCGCGGCGCTGATCTGCATGCCCACGGTGTGGTCCTCCATCCCCTGCTCCACGATGTCGCGGATGCGGGCGCCGTCGTCGAGCAGGCGCATGCGGCCCGGGTCGTAGGGGAGGCTCAGCTTCGCCATGCGCAACACGTCCAACCGCTCCACGTTCTGGAAGACCATGGACGGACAGTAGGCCACGGGGACGAACCCCAGGCGCTCCAGGGCGCGCTGGATCTTCGGGCTGTAGGCGGACACGTCCACCTCCTGATACGCGGCGCCGAACTCCTCGCGCGCCAGGCGGTCCACCTCGGCGAGGAGGTACCCCTTGACCGCGTCGTCGAACTCGATGAGCTCGAGTACGCGCACCTTGCGGTCGATGGGGTCGTGCGTGAATCCGATGGCGCCGAGCACCGCGTCACCTTCGCGCGCCACCAGATAATGGCTGTGCTGGGCCGTGATGCGGAAGAACCCGTAAGCCAGACTGAAGTGGCCGAACACCTCGCGGTGGGTGATCCGTCCCCGCTCGATGCGCAAGAGCGGCGTGACGCCCTCTTCGGTCAGGCGCTCGACCGTGCAGCAGGGCGCGGTCGGGTACCCGTCCGGTTCGTCCACCACCACCGCGTCCACGGGCAGGTCCATGTTCTTGAGCACGGTCTGCGCCAGGCGCGCGGCCTCCGGGATGAGGTGCGGATTGTTGCGCCGTAGCTGGCGCGCCGGGCCGAAGAGCGAGGCGTAGAAAACCACGCTCTCGCGCCTGCCGAACTGGTATTTCATGGGCTCGTAGCCCGCGGCGGTCCAGGACGCGTCGCGCGCGAGGCGCTGGCTGCCCTTGTGCACGGTGCGCACCTCGGCGAAGGCGAACTGCACCTTCTGGCGCACGCGGGAGACGAGCTCGTCCGCGATCGCCTGGGCCGCGCCGCGGGCGCGCTTGGTGGGCGCGGCCACGAGCCGCCCGAGCTCGCCGATCAGGTCCGCCATGCCGCCGGCCGCGAGCATCACCGACCCGGTGGCCACGATGCGCCCGTCGTTCTCGGCCACGAGGAACAGGGTGTCGTCGTCGAATACACTCTTCTTGAGCCAGTCGGTGTCGTAGAAGTCCTGGAAGGGGTAGTCCTCGCCGTACACGTTGGCGAAGAGGTTGCGCACCTCCTCGACGTCCGACTCGAGGGCCTCGCGCACGTTCGCGGTCACGGTCATGCCTCCCTGCCGACAGGGGGACTATTGTGCAGGCCGCGAGTCCATTGGCAAGGGTTTCTCGCCCCGCGCGAGTTTCGTGAGCCACGCGAGTACGTCCCTGGCGCGTCGGTCGAGGTCATAGGCCCGCGCGCGCGCGAGCGCCGCCCGGCCCATGCGCTGGCGCAAGCCAGGGTCCTGGGCCAGCGCGCGCAGGGCCTCGGCCAGGGCCTGTGGGTCGTCGGGGTCCACAAACCGCGCACAGGACGCGTCGGCCATGGCGCGCAGGCCGGGCAGGTCGCTCACGACCGCGGGCAGGCCGCAGGCCAGGGCCTCGGCCAGGGAGTTGGAGCTCGCCTCCGTGCGCACGGGCAGAGAGAAAAGGTCCCCGGCCGACAGGTACGCGGGCACCTGGTCGTGGGGCACCTCGCCCGCGAAGGCGACGCGGTCGCCTGACGGGTGCGCTGGGCCCTTGCCCAGGAAGAGCCCGGCCATGCCGGGCACGCGCTCCAGTGCGGCGAGCAGGCGCAGGGGCCCCTTGTTCTCGTCGAAATGCCCGGTAAAGGCCACGAGCAGCCGGTCGGCGGGCAGGCCCAGCCGGGCGCGCGCCTCGGTGCGGTCGCGTGGATAGAAGAACGCGGTGTCCGCCGCGTTCGCGCGCACCAGCGTCCGCCGGGGGTCGACGCTCAGGCGCTCGACGCAGTAGTCTCGGTTCCAGGCGTTCACGCACAGGAGCCCGGCGAGCCCCCGGGCCGTGGCCGCCACACGCTGGGCGCCGAGCTCTTCCTCGTGGCGCTGGGGCCGGCCTTCGCCCAGCGCGGCCACGGCGGGAACGCCCAGCGCCTCGGAGGCGGCGAGCGCCGCCGCGCCGCCCGGATACAGGAAGTGGCCGTACACGACCTCCGGCGCGCTCTCCAGCCTCGGCAGGGCCCGCACCGTGGCGCGGCAAAACGCGCGCACCGTCCACGCGAAGGTGCGAACCGGACCCAGGCGCCGCGCGCTGAAGGATGGGTACCGGGGCCGCAGGGTCGGCACCGGGTCGCCGGGATCCGTCGGCGCCGGGCCTCGGCCCAGGGGGTGCGGGGCAATGACCTGTACGCTGGCGCCCGCGCGATCCAGCGCGGCGGCGAATGCGCGCACGAACGCGCCCGCGCCGGGCCGCTGGGGCGTCGGATAGGTGCTGGGCACCATCAGCACGCGCAGGGGCTCCGCCGAATGCGCGGTCATCGCAATCCCTCGCCAGGGGTGAGCGTACGGTCCAGGAACAGCCGCCACCAGACCTCCAGGCACAGGAGCGTCCACAGCCGCGTGCGGTGGTTGGCCCGGCCACAGAGGTGCTCGTCCACGGTGCGTTCGATCACCGCGCGGTCGAACAGCTCCTCCCGGCGGGCCAGGCCGTCGCGCACGTATTCGCGCACCAAGGGCGCCCAGTCCGTGCGAAGCCAGGTCTCCAGCGCCGGTCCGAACCCGCGCTTGGGCGCGCGCACGAGGTCCGCGGGCAGGTGCCGCGCGGCCAGGCGGCGCAACAGGTACTTCTGCCGCCCCCAGCGCAGCTTGACACCCAGCGGCAGCCTGGCCGCGAACTCCACGACCTGCGGGTCCAGGAACGGAGACCGCACCTCCATGGACACCAGGCTGCTGGCGATGTCCACTTTGGGCAGGTAATCGCCCGGCAGGCGCAGGTGCAGGTCCGTGTACAGGTGGCGCTCGGCGTCGTGGAGGTCGTCCGTGTCCGCCTGCAACCCGGCCACGAGCGCGCGGGCCGCGTTGCCGGCCACGCGCTCGCGCATTGCGGGCGCGTACAGCCGGCCGCGCAGGGCCTGGTGCCAATGGTTCTGCAGGTCGTAGTGGTCGAGCACGGACCGGTCCACGTACTGGCCGAGCCACGAGGCCGCGCGCCGCGCCGTGGCCGAACGCCGTGACAGGGCCCCGGACCCGAGCACCCGGGCCGCGGCCCGGCGCAACAGGGCGGGGGACCACCGCCGCGCATGCTGGGCGAGGTGCGCGGCCTGCACGTTGGCGTATCCGCCGAAGGACTCGTCGCCCCCGTCCCCGGACAGGGCCACGGTGATGTGGGCGCGCGCGGCGCGGCTGATCGCGTGCACCGCGAGCGCGGACAGGTCCGCGAACGGCTCGCCGAACCGGTACAGGATCTGCGAGAGGTCGCGCTCGCCCTCCGGGCCCACGGCGAGCTCGGTGTGCTCGGTGCCGTACCGGGCGGCGACTTGGCGGGCGAGCGGGCGCTCGTCGTCCTCGGCGCACCCGCCGGGGAACCCCACCGAGAAAGTGCGAAGCCGCCCGCCTGCCTCCTGCGCCGCGAGCGCGGTCACAAGCCCGGAATCGATGCCCCCGCTCAGGAACGTGCCCAGGGGCACGTCGCTCACGAGCCGCCTGCGCACCGCGGCGCGCAGCCGGGCCTCGGTCTCGTCCAGGGCCTCGGACAGGCCCAGCCTGTGCATGGGGCGGAACCGCACGCGCCAGTACCGGTCCGTGCGCACGCCTTTGCGGCTCAGGCGCAGGGTGTGGCCGGGCGGGAGCCGTCCGGCCGACCGCAACAGGCACCGGTCCGGGGGCACGTACCCGAAGGCCAGGTACGCGTCCAGGGCCTGGGGGTCGATGTCCTCGCGCCGGGGCGCGGCGGCCTCATACAGGGCAGGCAACTCGGAGGCGAAGTAGAACCGCGGCCCGTCCAGGCGGTACACCAGGGGCTTGACGCCCAGGCGGTCCCGGGCGAGGAACAGGTCTTCGGTGCGTGCGTCCCAGATGGCGAACGCGAACATGCCCGAGAGCCGGTCCACGCAATCCGGGCCCCACTCTTCCCAGCCGTGGACAAGGACCTCGGTGTCCGTGTCGCTGCGAAACCGGTGGCCGCGCGACGTGAGCTCTGCGCGCAGGTCCTGGAAGTTGTAGATCTCGCCGTTGTGCACCACGCGGACCGTGCCCGTCTCGTTGGCCAGGGGCATGCGGCCGCGGTCGGTGAGGTCGATGACCTTCAGCCGCCGCGCGGCCAGGCCGCAGGGCCCGTGCACGTGCAGGCCCGCGTCGTCCGGGCCGCGGTGGGCAAGCCGCTCGCGCATGCGGGTCAACAGCCCCGCGTCCACGGCGCGGCCGGAGTAGTCCACGATGCCCGCGATTCCGCACACGGTAGGGCTCCCCAGGTCAATCCGCGGGCTTGCGCAGGCGCACGGTCATGGTGCCGTACGTGCCCCGCCACATGGCGATCCGGTCCAGAAGCGGCGCGAGCGCGTGGTCCAGAAGCCGCACCGGCGCCCATCCCGACCCGGCCTCGGCGAGCCGCCGCCACGCGGAGAGCCGCGCGCGGCGCTCCAGCTCTTCGCGGCTGCGCTTTTCGCGACGGTAGGCGGTTAGGTTCCACCCGAGCATGCGCCGCAGCGTGTACTCGACAAGGCCCCGCGTGCTCATGGCGAAGAGCCGGTCGTCGAACCAGAACCGCTCCACGGACAGGCCTGCCGCGTCCGCGAGCCTGCGCACGGACCGGGGCGTGAAGAACTGCACGTGCCGGGGCACGTCGTCGAGGCGCATCCAGCGCGCGGCGAGGCTGTCGAAGTTGGGCACGGTGAAGACGAACTCTCCGCCGGGGCGCAGGGCGCGGGCCACCTGGCTGCACACGGACACGGGGTCGGCCAGGTGTTCGAGCACGGCCCAGGCGGCCACCACGTCCAGGGACCCGGGCGCGAGCCCGGCGTCCTCGATCGGCCCGCGCACGATGGGCAGGCCGAACACGTTGCGCGGATGGGGACTCGGCTCGCAGCCGTGCACGGTCCAGCCCCGAGCCTGCATATAGTAGAGCCAGTCGCCCCAGTAGGCCCCGATCTCGAAGCACGTTCCGGGCGGCCGATGGGCGATGTACGCGGCCTT
>CAZOBJ010000012.1:0-48688 GCA_964577825.1 uncultured Planctomycetales bacterium | reverse complement strand
GAAGCGACAGTAGTGGCGGAAATACTCGGCCAGGTCCGCACCCTCGCCGGAGCGCAGGCCCGCGAACTCCTTGCCCAGGATGTCCTCCAGGGTGCGCACATCCACGCCGTGCTCATACAGCGGCAGACGCGCGGGACGCCGGTTGCGCATGACGTCGGCGAAGTGGCGGTAGTCTGGCGTGAACGGCATATGAGCTCCCCGTGGATCCGACCGAACGTCCGCGAGCGACGCGGGCTTTGGCCGGTGGCATGCCCGGCGCCCTATCGCCATCCGGTCAGCTCGGCCAACAGCCCCGCGTAAAGCAGGAAGTTCGGCCAGGAGATGTCGAACGGTACCCCATGGTCGCAGCCCGGGATGTAGCCCCCGTCGCGCACCACGGGCGCGATGCGCGCGAGCTCCCCTTCGATGACGCCGCCGCCCTTGGCGATGCATCGCTTGTCCACGCCCTGGCGATAGGCCATCTTGCGGCCGAACCGGCGGCGGTAGGCGTTCACGTCGCAGCCCGCGGCCACCTCGATCGGGTCGCAGACGTTGAGCCCCGCCTCGATCCACAGGGGGATGAGCTCGTCGATGCACCCGTCCGAGTCCAGGTCGAAGAGCCGCACCCCGGCCCGCCCGGCCTGCGCCACCCATCGCGACCAGGTGGGCAGCAGAAACTCGCGCACCATGGCCGGGCTGATCATGCTCTTGTCCTTGTAGGCCATGTCCTCGCTGATGTGGATGTGGTCCACCACGCCCGCGTCCAGCGCGCGCGCGAGCGTCCGGGACACGAACTGGGCCCAGAACGCGACCATCTCGGCCACGAAGTCCGGGTCCTCGACGAAGAGCATGCACAAAGGCTCGAACCCGACCCACTCGCGCAGCTGCCAGAACGGCCCGGCGAAGTGGACCGTGACCACGTAATCGCGGTCGCGCATGGCCCGCGCGCGTTCGGCGAAGTCTTCGGGATAGCGGACCGGGTCGTCCGGGTCGTAGCGCTTCTTCATGTCCTCGAAGTCCGCGCGGCTCTCCACCGGGAACTTGTGCCACTTGCGCGTGACGAAGTCCTTGGGGCTTCGGATGTAGGTGTAGTCGTACTCGTCCGAGATCTCGGTGATGTTGCCCATCCAGTCCTGCACGATGTAGTGGCCGTCCTTGTGTTCGAGCACCTTCTCCTCGAAGGTCGGGTGCATGCGCAGGTTCACCCCGGGCCCGGTCGGGGTCCGGCGGGGGCGGTCCGGGGCGATGCCGATGTGCGCGCACGTGGCGTCGAACCAATCGGCGCCCTCCGGCAGGCCTTCTCGGTGCCAGCGTTGCAGGGTCTTCTCGCGCGGCGCGCCGGGCTGGAAGGGGACCTTGTCCGGGCTGCCGAAGAGAAGGGTCTCCAGGAATCGCTCTCGCGGGGTCATGGGGATGCGGGGCTCCGTCGGGGTCGTCCTTATGCGCGGCCGCTACAGTGTGCCAAGCGAAGCCGACAGTCTGCGCAAGTCCGGCCCCGGTGTCAAGCCCGCGAGCGGGGCGCGCCAGTCTGCACGCAACCTCCGGGCTGTCGGCGCAGCCTGCGGGCGGGTCCATCCCCGTGCATAGTCCGCCGCCATTGCTCTTGTGCAGCGTTCGGCACCGCGTCCTGCTGCAGGGGCTCGTTCGAAAGTCTCTCGCGCCTTGTTCTCGGCCGCGATGGACGGAAGGTCTGTTTCATGAGGACCGTTGAGATTCAACTTCGTCGAGACGGAACCGAACGCTGACAATGGACTGCAACTCGGGACCGGGACGATACTGAATGTATGTGGTCGCCACGAACGTGCCGTCCGGAAGCACTTCGAGTCCTGGATAGGTGTGATCCCTACCCCGATAGCTACGGGCCAATCTGATAAGGAACTCTCCCTCGCGTCCCTCGACAATATCCTCGTACCGGCCCACCCAAGCAGTGAAATAGTCTTGGGGAGAAGCCGACAATGTCATCGATCTTTTTGACGGAACCGGCCTGAACGCGACCATCAGCCTGCCGTCGGGCGCGTAGCGGGCAAGGTGCCGGTCACCGGTCAGGGCCAACGGCAGCTCGCGCGGAGGCGACCAAGTCTGCCCTTCGTCATCGCTGACGGCGAAGAGGGAGTTCAGTTCGCGGCTCTGCTCTCGCATCAGAAGGAGCAGTTGCCGGCCCGTCGGCGAACGAACGGCCGCGGGTTCGCAGACGCCCGCCTTGTCGACCACCGCCCTCGACGCGCCCCAGGAAAGTCCTCCGTCGTAGCTCGCGCTTTGCCAGATGACCCCGGGCCTGGGGCCGCCGTCGCGGGATCGTTCGTACCACATCAGATGCTTGCTTCTACCGTCGGCCCCTTGCGCCCTCAGGATGGTGATCGGCGCGGTCCACCCGGTCACGGGAGCGCGATCCGGATCCATCAATCCGATCGGACGCATTTCGGACCATGTTCGGCCATCGTCTTCCGAAGCGGCCTGAAGGAATGTCGTTCGACCTTCATCTCGGCAAAACACGAACAGGCGGGCCTTTCCGTGCGGGTCCACGAGGCGGTGCATCACGGGAGCGCCCCGACCGATCTTCAGCCAGTTGCGGGGCAAGTCGAGGTAGTCGCTCCAGGTCACCCCGGCGTCGTCGCTGCGTTTCATATAGCCGGCAGGGGCACCATGCGCCGTACTTCCGTCGCGCCGTCCCTGCCACACACAGAAGATCGTCCTTCCATCCGGCAAGAGAACAGTGTTCGGATGCCCATTCCACTCCGTCTTCGTGCCCTGCGCCACGAAGACATGTTGGTCTTCGTGATCGGAGATGTCCAACATAGGGATGGTGATCCGTGTCATCGCGTCCGGCTGGCTGTCGTGCTCGTTTCGATTTGGCGTCATCGTCACTCCGATTCCTTTCTTCTCGAACACCTGGGCTCATGTGTGCGAGCATCGCACCGCACGCACTCACGGGGCCGCCGCCGCTCTCGCGTGGATCTCGTCGGTGCCGACATGGTTCCCGCCATCCCGGTTCCCGTCATCGCTCATGACAGTAATGCCGTGGAGCGACCCTGTCTAGTTCAATGTCATTCATCCCGGACGCCGGCAAACGACGGGGCGCCACTCGTGACGTAACCGCCGGACTCGCCTCTCGGTCAGCGGCTGACTCAAAAAAGCGCGAATGTCGTCTTGCCGCAGAACGCGGCCGCTCTGGACCTCGCGCCGGCTTTTGCGGCCCTCCAACCGTCCGCGCAGCGCCGGCCCAAACCGGCCCACGACGATCTCTCTTCGCAACCGGCACGGTGCGCTCTACAATCACCCCCAAGCGGCCAAGCGACCGCGACAGGCTGTGTAAGCCCGAGACCGGGTCAAGACCGGCAGCGGTGCCCATGCGGCCGGCCGCGCAAGTCCCCACCTCTTGCCGGGCCGGTCGGGCGGGTCAATCTTCGTGCAGCGTGCGCCACAGGGCCGGGTCGAACGGGGCGCTGCGGCTGGGGCAGCCCTCGCGGCAGCAGACCTGGCAGCTGTGGAAATCGAGCTCTGTGGGGAACCGCACGCCGGACACGCTCTTGTTCGGGACCATGAGGTACGAGTCGGTCAGCTCCACCCCGACCGCCCGGGCCGCGCCTCCGAGCAGGGCGAAGAGGGGCCCTTGCTCCTGGATCGGCCACACGTCCGCGTCGCCCGCGCCCGGGCTCATGGTCGCGGTCTTCTCCAGGCGGTAGGCGGCGTGCAGACGATCGCGCAACGCGCACCGCGCCGCGGTGAGGAGCTGCGCCTTGATCGCCTCCCACGCGTAGCCGAGCAGGGGGTCGCCGTCGGCCGGCGCGGCGTCCAGGACCTCGCGCCCGCAGGTCGCCACGAACGCGAACATGCGTTGTGCGGAAGCGAGCTGCCGGGCGAGCGCGCGGCTTCGCAGCACCACGCCGTCGACCTGTACGGTGCGCGCGTGCTTGGCCTGGATGAAAAGCTCGCGGAACGCGGCCTTGGGCCGGGCCGTGTCCCTCGCGCGCCGGACGAGGTCGGCGAGCGCGTGCGCGTCGGCCGTGTCCGGTTCGACGTGCAGCTCGCTGCGCAGCGCCTCGGCGTCCAGGGCGAACGAGATGTCGGTGAGCGTGTGCATGGGGAAGGCTGTCCCGTTGGGGCCGGGCGAGGCGGTCAGGGGGCCTGTCTGCCGCCCGGACGGTGGCGACGGGCGGGGCGCGGCACAACGGCGCCTCACCCCCCGCGCGCCCTGACGCGGGCTCACGCCTGCCCGCCGCCCTCGCGCATGAGCTTCTGCGTGATGCCCTTGGCCATGGTCACGAAGTCCGAGGGCATGAGAATAATCGTGGTGGTGTTGTGCTCCACCCCGACCTCGGCGATCATCTGCATGCGCCGGAGCTCCAGCGCGGCCGGGTGCTCGGCGATGTGCTGGGCCGCTTGGCTGAACCGCTCCGAGGCCGCCTGCTCGGCCTCCGCCTTGATCAGGCGCGAGCGCTTCTCGCGCACGGCTTCGGCCTCCTTGGCCATGGCCCGCTGCATGGTCTGGGGAATCTCCACGTCCTTCATCTCCACGAGCTCGACCTTCAGGCCCCAGGGGTCGGTGATTTGGTCCACGATCTCGCGCACCGCGCTGTTGATCTTGTCGCGGTCCTTGAGCACTTCGTCCAGGATGTGCTGGCCGATCACGTTGCGCAGGGTGGTCAGCGCCGCCTCGTACGTGGCCATGGGGTAGTTCTTCACCGTGATGATGGCCTTGGCCGCGTCCTCGACCCGGTAGTAGAGCACGGCGTTGACCTTGATGGTCACGCTGTCCCGGGTCACGGTCTCCTGGGACTCGATGTCCACGGTGTCGGTGCGCATGTCGACCCGGGCCTTCTGGTCGACCCAGGGGATGATCCAGTACAGGCCGGGCCCCTTGACGTGCTGGAACCGGCCGAGCCGGAAGATGACCCCGCGCTGGTACTCGCGGTCCATGCGCAGGCCGGCGATGACCACGATCGCGGCCAGGGCCACCACGGCCGTGACAATGCCGAGCGGTATCAGGATCATGCGTTCCCCTCCTCCCCATGGACACCGGACACCGGGCGCGCCCGCCCCGGGCGGCCGGACCCATTCTCCCCCGCGCGCGGGCGCGTGTCCAGCAGGAACGTGGGGGCGTTGTGGGCGAGTACGTGTAGTACGTTGCGGCCACCGGCTGCGCCCTCCTATGTACAACAAGCATGGTCGCCAGGATGTGAGCGGAGGAGGTGGACCGGCCGTCCGTGCTGTCCGCTAATCCGTGAGGTCGTCGTCATCCGCCTTGAAGGTGTATCGCTTCAATCGCTCGGCCACCAGGGTGATCGGGACGGAGGCCCCGGCGACCAATAGGGCCGTGGCTGCGGAGGCGAGCAACTCTCGTCCAATGCTGTACTGCTCAATGTCGAGAGCGAGAGGCACATACGGACATTGGAGCAACAGCATAAAGATACCGAACCGGCCGATCATGGCGACAAAGAAGAGCAACACAGCTCGTCGTAGCAACAGTCTGCGTAAGGACCGGCGGCCGCTGCTGTCCGCGGTGAACGCCGGCTTTTTGGCCCACCGCGCCGCCAACTCCACGAGCACGACACCGAGCACGACAACTATCCCGAACATCACGGCGCCGAAGGCATCCCAAGGGAAGCTCGATGCCACGGCATCCGACAGGTTCGTCCGAGCCGGATAGCGCAGGAACAGTAGCAGCGCGTACATCCCGAATGCGCCGAACAGAAACGCCAGGATCGCGCGTCGCAGCATCCGCGCACCGGACCGCCCGGGCTCGTGCGTCACGGTTCATCCCTTCGCCTCAAGGTCCCGGCGCCGCGCCGTCCGCGTCCTCCTTCGACCTGCGTCGCCGCACATGGTCGGCCACCGGGTACTCGTTGCCGATCAGCAGACCCTCTTGGATTCGGCTCACGTGCATCTCCAATTCGTCGAGAAAGTCGGCACGCTGTGACTCTATTGTGCCGACGAATCGGAAATCAGTCAGGTGGTAGCTCAGTTCTGGATCAGGCGAGCTCGATAGGCACTGACGGATGGCCTCGCGCGCGTCGTGGTGATTGGCTATCAAGACGAAGTGAGATACGCCGAAGGGGTGCTCGTGGAACGATATCCCCACCACGGATTCTCCACTTCGTCCTGGGGATTTGAATCTGGCTTCCATACGTCCATAGAGCTCCACTTCCAGGTACGGTCGACACGGATCGCTTCGCCACCGGATGCGGTGCGGAAGGGTCCTGGTTAGCGCTACCGGGTCGATGGTGTCAAGGCACACCCAATGGGTGGCCTTCGCGGGCAGTTCATCGACGAGCACGGTGGTGCCCGCAGGCGAAGCTCCGTAGACCTGGACAAGGTCAAGCGCCCACGACTCCGATCCAGACCGCGGGGACACGTATCTGAGCGTGATCTGGAAGAACGGTCCGTTGTTCGCACCGGCCGGAGGATCCAGGACGCGGAAGTCGGCCAGGCTAGGCCGGGTCGCGTCGCCAGAGGGGCTATCGCGAAATAGCTGCTGGTCCGAAAATCGATAGCACGGTGCACGAATGGTACCGACCTCAGTGTGATTGCGCCGGAACACCAGCGTTTCTCGTGCATACGTCAGAACGTAGGGGTCATCGCGCAGCGTTACCGGTTGCCTCGGCGTTGGTTGCTGCGATTTGCGAGTCGCGTCGGTCGTAGCGTCAGGCTGGGGACAGCCGACGAGGCCAGTCAGGCAAAGCAAGCTCAGCAGGATGCAGCCGCCTGCGTGGAGACGGCCAGTGTGCGTCATGGCGTGCCCCCGTGCCATGCTGCGGTCATGATAACCGAACGTCCCACCTCCGGCCCCTGTACCCGCCCGAAAACGGACCTAAGGCTGTGCGTCACCGCCTTCGTCCTGCGTGGACCTGCGTCGCAAACGGTCTGCGAGCAGGCTCAACAGCATGGTCACCAGATGGCAGTAGCCCGCCACAACCAGCCCGAACATGACGTCGTCGATAAGACCGCCCGTTGTCCAGCGGTTCCAACTCGGTCGAAACGACAGCATATGAAACGTGCTTCCCCCCACGAGTCCAACGATGAGCGCCGGTATACCGCGCCGGAATAGCAGCGCACGGAATCGCTCATCGCGTTCTGTGCTCTCGATTGATCTGGGCCGTGTCTTCTCCGCGCGGAACTCAGTCATGTACCACACAACACGGCCAGTGATGAGCGCAAGAATCGTCAACAGCGTGAGGTATATCCAGCCCCACATGGTCATGCGCATGAAGGCAGGGGAAAGCGGCGTAAGCCAGAATAGCTGCGCCGCAATCAGAAAGGCAAGGACCGCCATCTCGCCTGCCACTGCAATCGCAAGCGCCACCGAGAGGCGCCGCAGCCGGTCAGCTCTGGGCGTGGGAGCTCTTGGCATGGACATGGCTCCTGCCTCTGGGCTCGAAGGTCCTCGCACAGCTCCGTCCGGTTCCGTGGCCGCGGACAGGTTGCCGGCCGGGTCGTAGGCGTAGTAGGCCGTTTGGCCGAGGGCGTCGGTGATCGCGGACAGCCGGTCCGCGCGGTCGTACGCGTAGTAGGTCGTCTGCGCCAGGGCGTCGGCGAGCGCGGTGCGGTTGCCGTTCGGGTCGTAGGTGTAGTATGCGGCCCGAGGCCAGCGGGTCCTGGCTGATGTCAGTCGGGCTCGGTATACGGCTCGTCCATGGACCCGTGCTGGTACAGCTTCCAGATCCAGCGGCCTGTAGCCACCCACCGCTCGTCGATCTCCTTGCGTCGCTCCTGCTCGCGTGTTTCCCGATATTCCATGTATGCGGCTTCCGCCTTGTCCCGCACTTCGCCGATCTCGGTGTATTCGTAAACGTAGCGCAGCGCCTCTATCGTGTCGTCCTCGATCTGCTGAAAACTCCCCCACCCCTTCATTCGCTCCATGCTTCTGCGCATGCGGTCGGTGAGGGGCGGGCGCCAGCGCTCCAGGTTGGCCATGAGGTGGTCCACGGCCTCGGGGTCGTTGACCGGCGTGTCCTCGCGGAAGCTCCACACGGCGGCCAGCGACGTCTCGAAATTGTCGGACTCCAGGTACTTGTATCGCCTGTGCAGGGGCTGCGCCCGGATTCGCTCCTCTTTCTTCTGAATCCGGGGCGTGCCCCCGCCTTGTAGGGCGAACAGAGCGTAGTTGAAGAGCTGTGCGCAACCCGACAGTGGCAGCGCACATGCGGCGAGTAGTATCGGCATGGCGAGTTTGATGCTCATTTGCAGGGCCCCTTCAGAAACTCCACAATAGTCTTTCTGAGATCGTGCCGGGGGCTACGCCGAAGAACGCCCGCCTCGGTTTCGTGGGGTCGTGCTTTCGCTGGTCATGGGGCGCATCCCGACGGCCCGCGCATGTCGTCATGGGGACACCTCCTACCCGCATACAACCTAGCACGCGTCCGAGCGCGAGGCAAGCGGGTCGGTCGCGGATTTCGCGCCGTGCGCTACGAGGGGCGAAGTGCGCGGGCACGTGGTGTCCCTGAGCTCGGCGCAGCGGGGCGAGCGCACGGCCGGGCGCGTCCACCGCCCGCGCGTGCCCGTATGGGTGCCCGGACCTGCACACGGCCCTGGGCCTGGGTGGACAACCTGGGGCAAGGTGCGAAGGAGTCGGCAGAGCCGGTGGGATAAGAAAAACGCCCCGAAACAGCCTCTCCGGGCCATTTCGGGGCGCACAGCGGTTGGCAGCCCCAACGGGATTCGAACCCGTGCCGCCAGCTTGAAAAGCTGGAGTCCTAGACCTGGCTAGACGATGGGGCCTTGTTCGTGTCCTTTGCCCTATGCGGACCGGGCGCGCGTGGGGGCCTATGGGCCCCTCAGCCACGGGGCCGGCCTCTGTGTATGGTGGGGGTAGAAGGATTCGAACCTTCGACCCTCGGCTTAAAAGGCCGCTGCTCTACCTGGCTGAGCTATACCCCCGCGCATGCCAGCCCTCGGCGCAGGGCCGCCGTGTCCGGCCCCTTAGCCTAGCAACCGGGTGGCGCGCTGTCAAGCGCGAGCGCGCCGCAATGCCCCCGCGCGGCCGAAAAGACGCGCCTGAAAAGACTTGCGTCCAGCCCCGCGAAGGCGTATACAGGGGGAGTGCCGTGCTCGTGGGTCCGGACTGCGGATGCATGCGGGGGAACGATGTGGGTCAACGATGCCTGGCTGCGGCGCTCGCGTGCGCCCTGGCGCTGAGCGCCGGGTGCGTGTCCAGAGAGCTTGCCATCACCAGCGACCCCGAGGGGGCGTCGGTGCTCATCAACGACACCTACCGGGGCACCACGCCCATGGAGCATCCGTTCACCCATTACCAGATCTTCCGCATCCGCCTGGAGAAGGAAGGCTACCACCCGCTGGCCGTGGAGGAGGAGGTCTCGGCCCCGCTGTACGAGCGCCCGGGCATCGACTTCGTGAGCGAAGCCCTGTTGCCCGCGAAGCTCCACGACCGGCGCGAGCTGCACTACGAGCTCGAGAAGATCACGGGCGTCGACCCGGTGGACGAGGTGCTCGCCAACGCCAAGACCGCGCGCGAGCGCAGCCTGGAGGCCGTGGCCAGGCGCGAGGCGCGGGAACGCGAACCCGTGCTCCCGGCGGTGCCCCTGCCGCTGAAGGAGGGCGCCGAAGAGGCCGAGGAGTCCGAAGAGGACCCGGAGGCCGAGCCCCCGCCCGCGGAAGGCGCTGCGCCCGAGCCGGAGCCGCCGCTGGCCCCGGAGTCCGACGAGGACGACGCGTCCGGGTCCGAAGCGCCGTCTGCCGGGGCGGGCGTCGAGGACCTCCCGATCCGGTGAGTCCCCGGGCCCCGCGTACGGGCGCCGGCCCCGGCCGTGCCCGCATCCGGATCGGCGCCGCAGGGCCGGGCGGCCCGTGCCGGAGATTGGCATGAGTCCGCTCGCGCGCCTGCGCATCCCCTTGCCCCCATTGTGTAGTGCCGTGAGCATTGCCGTGGCCGTGCTTCTCGTCGGCGGCGCGGGCCTGGCCGCGGAGGCGCAGTCCGTGCTCGAGGAGCGCGTGCGCCTGGCCTCCGGGTTCGAGGTGTACGACTTCGAGCCCCGCGGCAACCGGCCCGACTCGCGCGACCGCGATCACGACGGCATCCCCGACTACTGGCAGAAGCTGCGCGGCGCGCCGTTCCCCGACTACGAGACGATGGAGCTGGCCGCCGACCCGGAGCGCCGGGGGTTCTTTCCCGGCCGGCCGGGGCGGGTGTTGTACCTCACCTACTCGGGCCGCGAGGTCGGCGCGGAGACCGTGATCCCCAAGACCATCGACCCGCAGCTCGCGTACGAGGTGACCGCCTACGCGCGCACGCGGGGCCTGCGCCACAGCGTGGTGAGCGTGGACCTGGTGTGGCTGCGCGTGGACGAGCAGGCGCCCGGCCGCCAGCAGGTGGTCGAGACCACCGACCGGATCGTGGTGCCGCCGGGGCAGGTCGACTGGACCGAGGCCCCGCTGCGGCGGCGCATCAACCAGGTGCCCGCGCGCGCGAACGCACTGCGGCTCGTGTGCCGGATCCGGGACGACCCGGCCCACCCGGGCGCAGACCGCCACGGCGAGGCCTGGTTCGACGACATCCGGGTCCTGGCCCGGCCCAAGATCGAGATCGGCGGGGCGTTTACCGAAACGGGCGATCCCCTGCGCCTGTATCTCACCTACCGGGGCCTGAAGCGAAAGCCCGATCCGGACCAGCCCGGCCGGTACGTGCGCGAGGACTACCGCAGCCGCGTGGTGGTCCGCGACGTGGACGGGCGGCTGGTGTATCCGGCCGCCTCGCGCCCGCCCCAGGCCCTGCACCCGGGAGCGAGCGACTCGGTGACCCAGGAGATCGACCTGGCCGCGCTCGGCCAAGCAGGCGGCGCGCCGCGGGGCGTGTACTATGTGCGCGTCACCCTGTACGGCGACGAGCCTGCGCCCCTGGCCACGGTGCGACGGGCCGTGGGGCGGTGGCCCTCGCCGCGCGCGCGGCCGCAGGCGCGCGACGTGCCGGGGCTCGTGGACCAGTTCGGCGTGCGCCTGGACCCGTACGCCGCGCAGCGACGGGCCACGGACCAGGCCCTGGCGGACGCGGTCGCGCGACTCGGGGTGTTTCGCGCCAAGGTGGAGCTTTGGCCGCAGACCCCGCAGGACGCAGAGGCGGACAAGCACATGCAGCGGGCCCGGGACCTGGTGCGCGCGCTGCACGCGCGCGGGGTGCGGTTCACCGGGCAGCTGGGCCGACTTCGCACGGATCTGGTGCCCGGCGAGGGCATGTACCCGGCCATGCGCGCGCGCGGCCAGGGCGTGCTGGAGGCCGTCGACGCGGCTGCGCGCGAGTTCGAGGGGCGCATGGACGACTGGCAATGGGGCGCGGGCACGGACCTCACGTTCAGCGAAGGGGTGCGCGCCTCGGTGCTCGCGCCTCTGCGCAAGGGGCTGCGCGAAAAGGCGAGCGCCTTTGTGCAGGCCCTGCCCCTGGTCCTGGGCCAGGCGCAGGAGGTCCCCTCGCACGAGGCGGCCGAGGCGATCAACATCCGCGTTCCGGCAGACACGAACCCGCAGGAGATGGTGCGGGAGCTCTGGGGCCTGGCGCCCAGCTACTTCGCCCAGATCGTGGACTGGGAGCGGGAGGTCTATCCGACCGAGGCCTTGGCCAAGCTCGGGCAAGAGGCCGCGCGCCGCCTGGAGAGCCGGACTACGAACGAACGGGTGCGCCGCACCGCGCAGGGCGACGTGCGCCGGGCGTTCTGGCTGGACCTCGAGCCGCTCTCCATAGACCCGGACGTGCGCCGCTACGCCCTGGAGCGGCGCCAGGCCATCGACTTGGCGCGCAAGGCGGTCCTGGGGCTGGCCCTCGGGTTCGAGCGGATTTACCTGGGCAGCCTTACCGACGGCGAGCGCGGACTGGCCGAGGCCACGCGCGAAGGCAAGCTCTTGCCCCGGCCCGCGTTCCTGGCCGCGCGGGTGCTCGCCGAACACCTCAGCGGCAGCGAGTACCTGGGCAGCCTGCAGCTCGGGGCCGGGGTGCGCAATTTTGTGTTCGGCCCCCGCACCCGGCCGCGCGAGACCGTGACGATCGTCCTGTGGTACGAAGGCCCGGAGCGGTCCACGCGCGTGGACCTGGGCCGGGGCGTGGGGCGCCTCTCGCGCGTCGACCTGGCCGGGAACGTGACCCCGAATCCGGACGGCACGGTGACCGTGGACGAGACCCCGATGCTGTTGGCGGGCATGCCCGTGGCCCTGGCGCGCACGCGCATGAGCATCGCGATCCTGGACCAGCCCGCGTTGCGCGCGCACGCGGGGGCCCAGACCCAGCGGCTGCGCATCCGCAACTTCTTCACCGAGCCGCTGGTGGTCACCGCGCGACTCATCTACGCGGCCCACCGGGAGAACGGGCGGCTGCGGCCCGAGCCGGGATGGTCCAACCCACCGGTCCTGCGCATGAGCCTGCCGCCCGGGGGCGACACGTTCGCGAGCCGGGTGGAGCGCCGCCAGGCCTATGAGGTGCGGCCCACGCCGCAGACCACGCTCGGGCGCAAGTACGTGCGCGTGGAGACCCAGCTCGCGGCGGCGGGGGAGAGCCAGTTCAACCTGCTGCGCCATACCGAGCTGACAAGCGACGTGGAGATGAAGGTCACGCCGATCGCCAGCCCCCTCTCCGGGCAGAAGGTCCTGCGCCTGGCCCTGTTGTGGCGGCCGGACCCGCAGGTGGCGCATCCGCGGCGCCTGCACATGCGCCCCTACTACCAGTTCGGCGGAGAGCCGCGCGTGTACCTGCGCACCATGGTGCTGTACCCGGCCGCGGGCGCCGAGGGGGCGGCCCTGCGCGACATCCGCATTCCCAGCGTGCGCGAGCGGCGCCGGGTGTGGATCGGTGCGGACGAGGACGGCGGCGGGCGGTTTGTGCGAAGCGAAGTCACCGACTACGTGTTTCCGCCCGAGGGCACAAGATGAACGGGCGTACAGGTAAGCGGACGAACAGGCGGAAGATGCGGCACCGGCTCGGCGGCGGTCCCTTGCCCCGGCGCGGCCGGACGGGCCGGCTGTCCCGTCTCGCAGGGGTGGGAGCAGCGCAACCGGAGCGTGGTGGAACCTGTGAGGAGAGAATCATGCATTCATGTCATAGGGTGATGGTCGGACTCGCGGCCGCGGCGCTGTTGTGGGCCGTATGGCCGGCACATGCGGCGGACGCGGTGTGGGCCGTGGAAGAGGCCAAGGCGCGCGCGGACGTGATCTTGATTGCGCGTATGGGCGCGTCCCGGCCCATCGCGGGGCCCCGGGGGCTCAACCGCATGGCGTCCTTCAGTCCTGTGACCGTGCTCAAGGGCGCGCCGCTCTTGCGCGACGGGAACACGGGGCGCGCGCTGCCGGACCTGAAGGTCCTCTATCTTGCGAAGCCGCCGTGGTGGGACGAGGAGACCGACCTGCCCGGGCGCCAGCAGTACCTGGACATCCCAGCCGGACAGATGGCGCTCGTGTTCCTGCGCGCGGAGTACCGGCGCGGCGAGTTCTCCGTGGTCATGGGCGAGTCCGGATACATTCCGCTCACCGGGCTGAACTTCGAACAGGCCACGGAGGTGCGCGCGCGCATCGCCCGGTACCGTTCGGCGAGCCTGCAGGTCCCGGATCCGAGCCTGCGCTCGTTGCTCGAGTCCGCCTACCGCAGGGCGATCGAAGTCCTTGACGCCCGGCCTTGAGCGCGCGACGTCATGGCCATCGATCCGGCCAAGCCCTTTGACCTGACGTACCGCGTGGACGGCGCGTTCGACGGCCTGCGCGTGGACCGGTTTGTGCAGGCCATGGTCCCCACGATCAGCCGCACCCGCATCCAGGCCTACAACCGCGAGGGGCGGATTCTCGTGAACGACGAGCGCCGGGCCCAGAACTGGCGGGTCCGCGAGGGAGACGTGGTCACGCTGCGCTGCCCGGTGCCCCCGGGCGGCGCGTCTCTCGGGCGCGACATTCCGGTGGACGTGATGTGGGAGGACGGGTACCTGCTGGCCGTCAACAAGCAGCCCGGCCTGGTGGTCCACCCTGTGGCCCTGCATCGCCACGACACCCTGATGAACGCCCTGTACTGGCGCTACCGCGACCGGCTGGGCCCGGGCAAGGAGCTGAGCCTCGTCAATCGCATCGACAAACTCACCAGCGGTCTGGTGCTCGTGAGCAAGGACCCGGAGGCCAAGCGGGATCTCCAGCGTCAGTTCGAGGCGCGCTCCGTGGACAAGGGTTATCTGGGCCTTGCGCTCGGCGAGATGGAGGCCGATGCGGGGACGATCGACCGGCCGGTCGGTCCGCGCAAGGGCACGCAGAACCGGGTGCTCCAGGACGTGCGGGAAGACGGCGAGGGCCGGCCCTCGCAGAGCGCCTTTCGGGTGCTCGAACGCCTGTGCGCACCGGTGCGGCCCGCGGACGGCGGCCCGGCGCGCCGGGAGCGGTTCACCCTGGTGCGGCTCGTGCCCCGTACGGGCCGCCAGCACCAGCTGCGCGTGCATCTGGCGTATCTGGGGCACCCGCTCGTGGGCGATCACCTGTACGGGGACAACCATGGCCTGCGCGCCACCGGGCCCGACGGAGGGGAGGTCGAGATCGCGCGGTTCGCCCTGCATGCGCACTGGCTGGCGTTCGACCATCCGGTCACCGGCAAGCGCATGGAGGTGACCGCCCCCCCGTCCGCGGACCTGGCAGGGGTGTTGGACGCGTTGCGGGCCGGCCAGCCCCTGGCGCGGTTTGCGCTGGAGAGCTTCCGCAAGACCTCGGGCCCGCACGCGCCCGCGCCGGAGGTCCGGGGCCGTTCCGAAGCGGGCGAGGACACGATGCGCGGCCGATGCTAGGCCGCAGCGACACGAGGCATCTCTATGTGCGGCATCTGCGGCTGGGCGTATCGGGACAGGGCGCGGCCCGTGCCGGAGCGCCAGTTGCGCCGGGCGGCCGCCCGCCTGGCCCACCGCGGCCCGGACGATGAGGGCGTCTTTCGCGCGCCGGGCGTGGGCCTGGCCGCGCGTCGGCTGGCCGTGATCGACCGTCCGGGCGGCCACCAGCCCATGACCACGCCGGACGGCCGGTACACCATCGTGTACAACGGTGAGGTCTACAACCACGCGGCCCTGCGCAAGGAGCTCTCGTCCCGGGGGCATGCGTTCCGGTCCCGATGCGACACGGAGGTGGTGCTCCACGGCTGGGCGGCCTGGGGGGCGGGGCTCCTGGATCGAGTCAACGGGATGTTCGCGTTCGCGGTGTGGGACGCGCAAACGCGCACCCTGTTCCTGGCACGCGACCGGTTCGGCGTCAAGCCCCTGTACCTGGCCGAGGGTCCGCAGGGTCTCGCCTTTGCCAGCGAGATCAAGGCCCTGTTCGCCGACCCGGAGGTTCCCCGCGCGCCCGACCTGGGGGCGGTGGGCGAGTACCTGCACTTCGGGTACGTGCCCGGACCGCGAACGGGCTTCCAGGGGATCAGCAAGCTGGCGGCCGGGCATGTTGCGCAGTACCGGGACGGCGCGCTGACCGTGCGCGAGTATTGGGACGTGCCGCTCCACGAGGCCGAAGACGAGGCGCCGGACCTGGGCGAAGCCCTCGACAAGGCCGTGGCCGCGCGGCTCATGAGCGACGTGCCCCTGGGCGTGTTCCTGTCCGGCGGCGTGGACAGCACGCTGGTGACCTCGGCGGCCGCGGGCGCCCGGCCCGGGGTGGACACGTTCACGATCCGCTTCGGCGCGCGCGCGTACGACGAGGGCGCCCACGCGCAGCGCGTGGCCGACCAGCTGGGCGCCCGCCACCATGCACGCGAGGTCGATGGTCAGGCGCTCGCGCACCTCGAGCACCTCGTCTGGCATCTGGAGGAGCCCTTGGCGGACAGCTCGGCGCTGGCGCTTTTCCCCCTATGCGCCTTCGCGCGCGAGCACGTGACCGTGGCCCTGGCCGGGGACGGCGGCGATGAGCTGGGCGCGGGGTATCCGCGGTACCTGTGGGACGCGCGCGCAGAGCGTCTGGGCCGGCTGCCGGGTCTGAGGGCGGCCGGGGCGCTGGCCGGACGGGCGATGGCGGCCGTTCCGGCGCTGCGCGAGACCGGACGGCGGGTGCGCAAGTTCGCGCGCACCGCGGCCTTGGCGCGACCCGAACGGTACGCGGCGTGGTTTGCCTGCTTCGACGAGGCCGCGCGGCGCAACCTTTTGGCCCCAGAGGCGTTGGGGGCTGCGGACGCGCGTGCCCCGGCAGAGATTCTGCGCGGCCCCCTCGCTCGCGCACAGGCCCGGGGCGCCCCGCCCCTGACCCGCCTCCAATACGCGGACCTGAAGACGTATCTGGTGGATGACCTGCTGCTCAAGGCCGACAAGGCGAGCATGGCCGCGTCCCTGGAGCTGCGGGCGCCCCTGCTGGACCCGGGGATGGCCCACGCCTTGCTTGCGGTACCCGCAAAGCGGCGTATGCGAAGCGGAAGGCTCAAGGCGCCGCTTCGCGGGCTCGCAGCCGCGCGCGTGCCTGCAGCGTCTGCGGGCCGGCCCAAGCAGGGATTCCAGGTGCCGCTGGCCGCGTGGCTGGCGAGCGCCGCAAACGGAGTCGTGGACAAGCTCCTTTGCCCCGAAGCGGTGCGCAAGCGAGGCCTGTTGCGCCCTGAGGCCGTAGCCGGGCTCCTCGCCCGGGCCCGTGAGGCCCGCACCGACGTGGCCGGCCGGGTCTATGCGCTTCTCGTCCTGGAGGCCTGGCACCGGGTCTTTTTCGACTGAGCGATTCGCGCACTGCGCGCTTGCATCTGGGCAGCTCGGCGCTATACTCGGAGGCTTCGATAGGCTGCATGGAGCCCGCATCCCGGTGAACACCTTTTTCCTCAGAAACCGGTTTGTGGCCATGAACCTCGGCGACATGATCGTCGGCCTGGGGTTCCTGGTCCTCTCGCTTGGCAGCGCCGGGCTGGTGCTGTACTTCGAACGCAGCTACGGCTTGGTTCTGGACCTGTTCGCGCCGGTGTACGCGTGCGTGGCCTTTGTGATCGCGCCCGTGGGCGCGTGGCTCATCCTGCGGTGCCGGATCCTGGTGCTGGACTTCGAGAAGCGCACCTACTGGTTTCGCCCGCGTCTGCTGAGCCGCACCCAGGCCGGGCCGTTCCGCAACCGGATCCAGATCCTGATGCGTGCCCAGCGTCTGTGGATGGGCGTCCCGGGCCGCCAGTCGCGACGGCCGCACAGAATGATCCGGTACGCGGTCCTGGTGGGTGGAATCCTGGCCCAGGGGATCGAGTTGCGCCACTGGTACCACGAAGACAAGGCGCGCGCGTTCGCGACCCGTCTGGCCCAGCGCTGCGACGTGGAACTGTACGTGGAGACCGACCGCGACCGTCCCGGCGGGCCCATCTCCCGGCCAGGCGCCGAGCCCGAGGAACCAATCCCCTGACCTGCCGGGCCTCGGTGCTCCGTGTTCGCCCGCTTCTCCACGCCCCTGCTACTTCCTATCCGCTTCTCGCTGCCTCTCCCTCCGGGAGAGGGTCGGGGTAGGGACGCGGCGCGCTCGCATTCGTGCCCCTGGCCAAACCCGACCATGCGGCTGCGGCGGCTTGTCCCTCCCCCTCACCCCCTCTCCCTCCGGGAGAGGGCCGGGGTGGGGGACGGTGCGCACGCTCCCGGTCGTGTCTTGGACGGCGTTCGCTCCTTCTCCCTCTCCCTGTGGGAGAGGGCCGGGGTGAGGGACGGTGCGCGCGCTCAGCCCTTGCCCCGCGGCCGGGACCGGCCGTCGCGCGCGGGCAGGTCCAGGCCCAGGGCCTTGATCTTGCGAAACAGCGTGGTCTTGTGCATGCCCAGTTCGCGCGCCGCGGCCAGGCGATTGTAGTCGTTGCGCCGCAGGGCGTCCTGGATGAGCCGGGCCTCCACCTCGCGCGTGATCGCCCGGGCCCTACCCGCGGGCGCGCGCCTTTCGGGGGTGCGCCCGCCCAGATGCTCGGGCAGGTGCTCGGGCCGGATGCGCGCCCCCTTGCACAGCACAAAGGCGTGCTCCACGATGTTCTCGAGCTCGCGCACGTTGCCCGGATAGTCGTACGCCAACAGCAGGGACAGGGCCTCCCGGCTCATGCCCTGCACGGACTTGCCTCGCAGGCGGTTGAAATGTTCGATGAAGTGGTCCAAGAGGAGCGGGATGTCCTCGCGCCGCTCGCGCAGCGGAGGGAGATCGAGCCGGATCACGTTGATCCGGTAGTATAGGTCCTCTCGGAACGCGCCGTCGCGGACCAGGGCGTCCAGGTCTCGATTCGTGGCCGCGATGACGCGCACGTCCGCGTGCAGGGTCTCCACCGAACCCACGGGCTCGTAGGTACGGTTCTGCAGAAGCCGCAGGAGCTTGACCTGCACGGCCGCGGGCATGTCGCCGATCTCGTCGAGGAAAAGCGTGCCCCCCTCGGCGCGGGCCAGCCTGCCGGGCTTGTCTCGGTCCGCGCCGGTGAACGCGCCCTTGACGTGGCCGAAGAGCTCGGACTCGAGCAGGGCCTGGGGCAAGGCCGCGCAGTTGACCGGCACAAAGGGGCGGCCCTGGCGGGAGCTCAGGTCATGGGTCGCGCGGGCCAACAGCTCCTTGCCCGTGCCCGTCTCGCCCTGGATGAGGACCGTGGTCTCGCTCGCGGCCACGTCCGGCAGGATGGAGAGCACCCGCCACATGGCCGGGCTGTGGCTGACCACGTCGCCGAAGGTGCGCCTGCCCTCGATCTCCTTGCGCAGCTCCTCCAGGGCGCTCAGGTCCCGGAAGGTCTCCACGCCGCCGACCACCTCGCCCGAGGCCGAGCGCAACAGGCCCGTGGAGATGCTGATCGGCACCCGGACGCCGTCGCTGCGGATGATGGAGGCCTCTTCGGAGACGACCGGCTCGCCGCTCTCCAGCGTGCGCCGCAGCGGGCAATTCGCCTCGCACGCGTCCGCGCGGAACACCTCGCAACAGGCGCGGCCCACCGCTTCGTCGCGAGGGACGCCCGTGATCTCCTCCGCGGCGCGGTTGAAGCTGGTGATCCGCCAATCGCGGTCCACGGTGAACACGCCGTCGGACACGCTCTCTAGGATGCCGGCGGTGGTGAGGTTTCCGGGCGGCCCTGCGTCCGCTTCGCGTTCGGGGCCTGGGCGTTGAGAGGCTTGGTCGGGCCGGTCCGCGGGCATGGGGCTGTCCTCAAGGCTGCGCGCTCGGCCGGTCGGGCGCGCGCCGGTCGGCCGGGACGAGCTTCAGCCTATCGCCTCGGGCCAGCCCGACGCAAGAGGACGCCGAGCGTCAGCCGGCCGCGTCCATGCACGCGCGCAGGTACGCAACGTCTTCGCCGACCAGCTTGTCCGTGGCCTCGCGGTCTTCCTCGACCCGGTAGAAGTAGGTGCGGTGCTCGCCGTGGATGCTGATGGGGTCCTCGTACCCCGCGGCCTGTAGCTCCGCGAGGACGTCGGGCACGTCGATCATGCCGTCGCGCAGCGGCCCCCACACCTCGTGGTAGCGCAGGCGGCCGGTCTGGGGGTCCATGGCGTTCATGTAGCGCGAGCTCTTGAAGTTCACCGAGTGCAGGTACGGGCCCATGAGCCCGAGCGCTAGGCGCGGCGACTCGCCGGTGAACGCGGTGTGCCCGGGATCGTACTGGATGCCCACCCACTGGGGGTCGCGCCCTTCGAGTACACGCAGCAGGGAGCTCACGTTCACGGATAGGGTGATGCCGCTGTGGTTCTGAATGCCCCCGGAGACCCCGTGCTTGGCGAGGAGCTTCTCCAGGGACTCCACGCCGCGGCGGGCCTGGTCCAGGGCGGCCTGCATGTCGCACTTGCCGCCGAGCTCGATCTTGGGCCGCAGGTGGCCGCTGATGCGGATCTTGCCGATCCCCAACTCCGCGGCCGTGGCGAGCAGCCGGTCGGCCTCGTCGTCGGCCTCCTGCAGGGAGGTGACCAGCCGATCCAGGGTGAGGCCCTCGTCCGCGAATGCGCGCTGGTAGTCGGAGAGCTTCTGCGGCGCGGTGGCGTGCGTGACCGGGGCGCCCGGGCGGCAGGGCAGGTCCACCCCGTCGAACCCGAGGCCCTTCAGGTTGCGGGCGAGCTGCGCGGGCGGCAGGTCCTGGCACCACTTGCAGAACGCGATCACCTTATACATGACGGTCCTTTCCTTTGCTCCATGTCGGGGCCTCGGGCGAGGCGCGCTACTCGGGGTCGCTGTGCTCCTCGGCGATCTGTTCGAACACGGTCACCTGCGTGACGAAAATGTCGACCACCTCCGGGTCGAACTGGGTGCCGGAGCTCTTGACGATCATGTCCACGGCGGCCTGGTGGGTCCAGGGCTCCTTGTAGGGGCGGCGGCTGCGCAGGGCGTCGTACACGTCGGCCAGGGCGATGATGCGTCCGGACAGGGGCACCTCGCGGCGGGCGAGCCCGAGCGGGTACCCCTTGCCGTCGAACCGCTCGTGATGGCTGTGGGCGATCTCCGCGGCGAGCTCCAGGGTGGGCCGGTCGCGCAGGATGTCGAACCCGAGCGACGCGTGGGTCTTCATGATCTCGAACTCGTGGTCCAGGAGCCGCCGCGGCGCGCGCAGGATGCTGTCCGGGATGCCCACCTTGCCGATGTCGTGCAGCGTGGCGAAGGTCTTCACGTTCTTCACGTACTCGGCGTCCATGTCCATGCCCTCGGCGATGGACTCGCTGTACAGGGCCATGCGGCGCAGGTGCTGGCCGGTCTCCTGGTCGCGGGTCTCGGCGAGGTCGGTGAGCGCCCGGTAGCACTCCAGCCGCACCAGGTATTCCTTTTCGTGCAGCGCCTTTTCGTACTCGACCGTGCGGCTGCCCACGGCCAGGCGGCTCTGCAATTCGCTCGCGTCCACGGGCTTGGTGAGAAAGTCGTCCGCGCCCGCGGCCAGGGCCGTGCCCACGGTGCGGCCCTCGCCCTTGTTGGTCAAGAGGATCACGTACACGAACTCTCCGTCTTCGCGCGCCTTGACCCGAGTGCACAGCTCCAGTCCGCCCGTGCCGGGAAGCACCCAGTCCAGGATCGCCAGCTGCGGGGTGTCCGGCCGGCTGAGGGCCTGCCAGGCCGCCGTACCCTCCGCCACGGAGACAGGGTCGTACCCCCACTCGCGTGCGAGCTCTTCCAAGAGAAACCGCGCGGCTGTGCTCTGCTCGGCGATGAGCACCTGCATGGCGAGCCCTCCTCGGGACGGCTAGGCCTGGAGCGCCTGCCAGTCGGCCTGCGCGAGCACCCCGCGCACCTCATCGAGCAGGTCGGGCAGGTGCGCGGCCAGCGCGTGCGCCTCGGCGAAGTCGCTGGCGGCCACGGCCGACCCGACGGCCAGGGCCTGGTTGCGCGCGCGCTCGGCGCCGATGTTGGCCATGTCGCCCATGAGCGCGTGGGTCCACTGCTCGGCCGCCTCGGCGTCGCCGGCCTGCAAGGCCTTGCGCAACGAGTCGACCTGGCCGGGCGCCTCCTGGAGGACCATGTCCGCGAGCCTGCGCAGGCGCTCCACATTGCCGCCGGTGGACTCCAGGGCCTGGCCCGCGTTGAACACCGGGCCGCGCGCGCGGCCCGTGGCGGCGGGCCGATCAGCCTCGGACGCACCCTTGGCCGCGGGCGCGTGGGTGTCGGCGGTCTCGGCGGTGAGCTCGCCCATGCGAGCGACCAGGTCCTTGACGTTGGGCTTGTGCACGAGGTGGCTGATGCCCTGGTTGCGCACCTCGCGCACGCGGGGGTCGTGCTCGGGCAGGGCCGACCACACGAGCACCCGGGTGCCCGCGCTCTGCGGGTCTTCGCGCAGGAACCGCAGCACCTCTCGGCCGTCCATGCCCGGCATGGACAGGTCCAGAACCACGAACCGGGGCCGAAGCCGGCCCAGGAGCGCGCATCCCTCGGGCCCGTTGTCCGCGGTCTCCACGCGGTACTCGGGAAAGGCCGCGGAGAGCACCCGCCCGGTGCCGCGCAGGATGTTCGGGTCGTCGTCGATGAGCAGGATGTACGGGGCCAGGGACGGTGCCGCCTGGGCCCGGTCCTGGGCGGGCGCAAGCCCGCAGCGGCGCTCCAGGAGCTCGCGCACGCGGTGGGCGCGCACGGGCTTGAGGATACACTCGTCCATGCCGGCCGACAGGCACGCCTTGCGCTCGGCCGGCTCCTCGGTGGAGGCCAGGCCCACGAGGGTGAGCCGCCGGTCCGCGGTCTCGCGGCGGCGGATGCGCTCCGCAGCGGCCAGTCCGTCGAGCCCGGGCATGGTGGGACTCAGGAACACGATGTCGTATTGGTCTTGCGTCGCGCGGTCCACGGCGCCCTGGCCGTCGGCCACGCACTCGACCGTGCAGCCCAGGCCCTGGAGCACGACGCGCAGGGCCTGGCATGCGCTCGCGGACTCGTCGGCCACGAGCGCGCGCACGTGCGTGCCCGTGGCCTTGGCCTGGACAGGGCTGGGCCGGGCGCGCGCCTCGGGCCGCGGCGCCTGGTACCGGTCCAGGGCCTCGGTGATGTCTCTGCGCAGAGCCGCCTGGCGGTCGACGAGCACGCCGAGGAGGGCGTCCACCTCGCGCAGGAGCGCGCGCAGGGCGTCCGGGTCCGCGTCGGCCTCCAGCGCGGACTGCACCCGGGTGCGCAGGGCCTGGGGTGTGCATGGGGTCTGTGCGGCACGGTCTGTGGCCATCGGCTCTCCTGTGTCCCGTGGGATGAGGCACCGTACACCACCATTCCCATGATGTCAAGCTGTGTGTCAATGCTCGGCGCGAGAGCGTGCGTCCCGCGCGGTCGCGTGGGGTTCGCGGGGACAGGCGCAGGCGAGGCCGCGACCGCCGCCCGATCGGTTAGTCGACCCACACCGGGGACGGCCAGGCCAGGTGTCCGTCCTCCTGGCGCACGCGCGCGTAGTACCAGGACCCGGGCCGCGGGTCCGGGTCGCGCCACGCGAGCTCCTCGTCCAGGCCGGTCGTGCGCGCGGTGTGCACGTCTTCGTTGTTGCGCACAATGGTGATCGACGCCACGGGCGCGGTGCCGGCCACGCGCACGCGGACCTCCAGGGGCGTGGACTGGTCGGCGAGGGCGCCCTGTTCGCCCATGCGCAGGTCGCCCACACGGAAGTCGACGAGGATCCGGGCCCCGGTGGTCGCATACGTGCGCCGGGATCGGATCGCGTCGAACACGGCCTCGCGCGTGAGCTCGGGCGCGAACACCGCGGTGAGCCCGCACAGGGTGCGGTCCAGGTACGTGCGGCGGATGTCGCAGGTCTGGCCGCTTCCCACGCGCTCGCCCGACTGGAAGCAGACCACCATGGGCATGCCGGGCCGGCCGGAGTGGTTGTCCGTGCCGCCGGTGAACCCGAACCGGAACCCCTTGGCCAGGCCGTCCTGGAGCGAGGCCCCGTATCCGGCGAAGAGCACGTGCCCGCCGAGCTCATCCTTCTCGAAGGACCCGCGCATCTGGCAGATCTCGGCCGCGTGGATGTTGGCCGGGTCGTTCTCGTCCCAGTGGAACAGGGCCACCTCCCTGATGAGCGGGTCGTTGGTGTGGTGCGGGATCATGATGGCCTTGCCCTCGCGGATCAGGCGAAAGGCGCGCTCGGACTCCTTGCTCGATAGGACCGGCAGCTCCAGGCCGCGCGCGTAGAAGTTCGCGTGCCCGCCGCCCCAGCCACGCTCGTACCCCAGGAGCGTGGCGAACCGGCCCGGCTCGTAGTGCTCCCGCGCGGCGCGGATGCAGTCGAGCCACCAGTGCCTGCCCCCGCCGTGCTCGCTGATCGCGGAGAAGTCGAGCCACGCCTCGTGGCGCGCGTACTCGTAGTAGCGGTCTTCGCTTCCCACGCCGTCGCCGAGTTCGCAGTGACCGTGGATCTCGCCCCAGAAGATGCGCTCGCCGGGGCGGGTGAACTCGGTGCTCACGGGCGGGCTGTGCGCGGTGCGCTGGTCGTCGCGCACGCGCACGCGGAACGTGCCGTCGCGCTGCAGGGCGAAGCCTTCCAAGGTGGTGCGGCCCCGGTCCGTGCGGCTGATCGTGGTCCGTTCCGGGCCGGACACGCCCTCGGGCGCCTCCACGACCACGGGCGACTGGTACAGGTCGGTCACGTTCGTGTACGCGTCCTCGGCCTTGATGCGCAGGGCGAACGGCTCGCCCGGGGCCACGGTGGACCGCGTGGGCGCGCACACGAGGCGGTCGGGCACATTGCCGTAGACCGGGATCACGGGGAAGCGGGCGAGGCGCGCGAACCCGTCCTCTCCGGGCAGGGCCACGGCCACGTTGAAGGGCATGTCCGGCCCGGAGAGCCACTGGGCCTGTGCGCTCTTTCCGCCGTCGCGCTCGTCTCCGAGCACGATATTCACGATATGCCCACCGCGGAGCGCTCCCTCGGTGACCGTGACCTCGACCGCGTCCGCGGTGTACGCGGGGCAGAGTCCGGCCACGTCCAGGGTGTCCATCGTGTCCACGGACAGGGATGCGGTTGCGTCCGTAGACGCGGTGACCGTGCCGACGTCCCAGCGCACGCAGGAGTTGTGCGCATTGTCGAAGGTGAAGGGCGGATACACCCGGATGCGCGCGCCCGCCTCCAACGTCTGGGGCCCGCAGTGGTAGCGCACCGTCCAGCAGCCGCGTTCGCGCGCGTACGCGCAGTCCGGGGTGATCTGTGCCCAGCCGAGGTCCGTACGTCCGGTGTCCGTGTGGCGCATGTTGCGTCTCCTTGCAGGGAAAAGCCGGTCGCGGGGCAGTGGCCGGCGCGACGTCTCTTAGGAGACCAGGACGGAGGGGGCCGTCAAGCCGAAAATCATGCGCGCTCCGGGCTCTTGCGGCGGGAGACGGCGGCAGACAGTCGGCGACCGTGGATCAGGTCGGGTCCGGTTCCCCGGCCAGGCATTGGCGGGCGTACTCGCGCGCGCCCACGACCACCATATCGTCGCCCAGCCCGGCGAACCGGATGTCCGTATGGTCGAACGAGGCCGGCGGATAGGCCCAGCGCCGCGCGGCGTCGCGGATGCGGCCGATCAGCTCCTCGCCCAGGGCCTCGATCACGCCCCCGCCCAGGACCACGACGTCCGGGCCCAGGGCCGTGACGTAGTTGCCGATCGCCAGGCCCAGGAACTCGCAGGCCTCGTGCAGGGCCTCCACGGCGACCTCGTCTTGGTCATGATAGGCGTCGCGCAGCGCGCCGGCCTTGAGCGTGCCGTAGTCGCCCTTGCACTTGTCCGTGAGCACGGTCTTGCGTCCGGCGGCCACGGCCTCGCGGATCTTGTTGGCCATGCCGGTCTTCGAGGCATACGCCTCCACGCACCCGTGCTGGCCGCACCCGGCCTCGCGCCCGTCCTTGAGCACGATCACGTGCCCGAGCTCCGCGCTCATGCGGCTCGCGCCGCGGATCATCTCGCCGCGGAACACGATGCCGCCCCCGAGCCCCGTGCCCATGAACAGCCCCACCAGGAGCTCGGCCTGCCGCCCCGCGCCGCACGCGTACTCGCCCAGGGTGCCCAGGTTGCAGTCGTTCTCCGCGTACACGGGCCTGCCGATGCGCCGGGCGAGCTCCGGGACCAGGGGCACGTTCTCCCAGCCGAGGTTGGGCGCCACGACCGCGGTGCCGTCGGGCAGGATCGGGCTGGGGATGCCCGCGCCGACCGCGCGCAGGTCCTCGAGCGAGAGGTCCGCGTCCTCGCAGGCCTTGCGCAGGCCCTTGACCGCCCGGTCGAGCACGGTCTCGAACCCCTTCTTGGCCTTGGTCTTCCTTCGCTTGCGCCCGAGCTCCTGGTTGTCGGGGCCGTACACCACGGCGAAGATCTTGGTGCCGCCGATGTCGATGGTGCCGATCGGGCCTTGGCCAGGACTTGGCATTGCGCACTCCTCCGACAGGGGATCAGGCGTTCGCCTCGCGGCCGGGCGACACGTCCTCGGCCCGACGCACGAGAAACACGCCCTGGCGGGCCTGTTGGGTCGTGGCGGCGGCCGCGGCGCACGCCTCGCTGTACAGGACCTCCTGGCTGCGCACGCGCTGCGACTCCGCGGCCGGGGTGGGCACCCGACGGTAAACGTCGTCCGGCCCGCGCTCCCAGGCATGGGTGTTGTCCGCCAGGGCCGCGTCCAGGACAAGAAGCGTAGCCGCGCGGGACTCGCTGTCAAGCACGGGGAACAAGAGCTCCAGCCGGCTGTACAGGTTGCGCTCCATCCAGTCGGCGCTGGCCAGGTACACCTCTTCGTTGCCTCCGTTGTGCAGGTGCAAGATGCGGGAGTGCTCCAGGAACCGGTCGACCACGCTGACGATCCGGATCGTCTCGGACAGGCCGGGCACGCCAGCGCGCAGGCGGCAGATGCCCCGGACCACCAAGTCGATGCGCACGCCCGCTTGGCTGGCCCGGTACAGGGCCTGGATCACCTGGGCGTCGGTGATCTGGTTGAGCTTGGCGCGGATGAACCCGGGCGTCTCCGGGCTGTGCTTTTCGATCTCGCGCTCGATGAGCGCCAAGAGCCGCTCGCGCAGGTTCGTGGGCGCCATGGCGATGCGCCGCCAGACGGGCGGCATGGAGTAGCCGCTGAGCACGTTGAAGAAGGCGCTCAGGTCCGCGCCGAACGCCGCGCGGGAGGTGAAGTACCCCAGGTCCGCGTACAGACGGGCGGTGCGGTCGTTGTAGTTGCCCGTGCCCAGGTGCACGTACCGGCGGATGCCGTCCGACTCTTGGCGGACCACGAGCAGCGCCTTGGCGTGCGTCTTGAACCCGACCACGCCGTACACGACGTGCGCGCCGGCCTCGTCCAGCCGGCGCGCCCAACTGATGTTCGCCGCCTCGTCGAACCGGGCGCGCAACTCCACCACGGCGGTCACCTGCTTGCCGTTCTCCGCGGCGCGGATGAGCGCGGCCACCACCGGGCTGTCCCCGGAGACGCGGTACAGGGCGATCTTGATGGCCAGCACGTCCGGGTCGTCGGCGGCGCGCTCCACCAGGCCGAGGACCGGGTCGAAGCTCTGGTACGGATGGTGGACCACGAAGTCGCCATCGCGCATGGCGGCGAACACGTCCGGCTGGCGCAAAAGCACCGGGTGCGGCTGGGGCGGCCAGGGATCGTCGCGCAGGTCCGGGCGCTCCACGAGGTCGGAGAGCTGCTGGAGGCACCCCAGGTCCAGGAGCCCGGGCACGCGGTACACGTCGTCGTGGCCCAGGCCCAGCTGGCCGCGCAGGATCTCGACCACCTCTTCGGGTGCGGACTCGGGCACTTCCAGGCGCACGGGCTCGCCCTTGCGGCGGCTGCGCAGCTCTTCCTGAATCGCCTGGAGCAGGTCGTCGGCCTGCTCCTCGTCGACGCGGATGTCCGCATCTCGCGTGACCCGGAAGGGGTGGGCCCCGCGCACCGCGTGCCCGCCCAGAAGCCGGGCGGCGAAGACTTTGATCACGTCCTCCTTCGGCGCGAGGCGCGTCCGGCCCTCCGGCGAGGGCAAGCGCACGAACCGCGGCAGGTCCAGAGGCACCTGCACAAGCACCGTGTCCGCGGAGGGACGCCAGTTCGGCGCGGTCTGCTCGCTCGCCTGGATGAGAAACAGGACGTAGAGCGCGCAGTTGGAGAGCAGAGGCAGCGGATGCGCCTTGTCCACGGCCATGGGGGTCAGGACCGGGTAGATGCGCTCGTCGAAGTGGGACCGGAGGAACTCCAGGTCCTCGGGCTCGAAGTCGTGGTCGCGGACCACGTGGATGCCCTCTTTCGCGAGCGCGGGCAAAAGCCCCTCGCGCAGGCAGCGGTACTGACGCGCGACCAGGGACTGGGTGCGCTCGGTGATGCCGGCCAGGGTCTGCCTGGGGCTGAGCCCGTCCGGGCCCAAGGGCCCGGTGTCCGCCTCCGCGGCGCGATGGACCATGGAGACTCGGATCATGAAGAATTCGTCCAGGTTCGCGCTCACGATGGCCAGGAACTTGGCCCGTTCGAGCAGCGGGGTCTCTGGCCGCTCGGCCTCGGCGAGCACGCGGAGGTTGAAGTCGAGCCAGCTCAACTCCCGGTTCTGGAAGTTCTTCGGGTCGTCGAGCCTCACGGCGTCACCCTTCGCAGCTCGACTTTCAGGCCCGTGATCTCCTCGAAAAGCTCTGCCTTGCCGCGCAGGGCCAAGAGCTCCACCGCGATGTCGTCATTGCTCTGGGCGAAGATGGTCAGCGTGTCCTCGGTGCGCTCGGTCTTCAGCGACCGGATGCACTGTCGGTGGCTGCGGTCGAGCGCGTCGGCGATGCGCAGCAGGGCCGCGAGCTTGGTCACGCGCAGCCGGTCGGCCAGGGGGTGGGAGGTGAACTCCAGATGCTGTTGCCGGGGATGGGCCTTGCGGTGGTAGCGGACCACCAGGCTCACGAGCTGCAAGTCCGCGTTCGACAGCCCCGAGATCTCGGCCCACTGCACGAGATAGGCCGAATGCTTGTGGTGGGCGCGTTCGCTCACGAATCGGCCGATGTCGTGCAGGATGCCGGCCACCTCCAGGTACAGCCGGTCTCGGCCGCCCAGGTCCAGGAATCCAGCGAGTTCGTCGAAAAGCTGGACGGCCAGGCGCGTCACCTGGCGGGAATGGGCCTCGTCGTAGTGGTACTTTTGTGCGACGCCGCTCGAGGAGCCGAGCACCTGTTCGCGAACGAGTTCCTCGCGGCGAGCCCCGCCCCGTCGGCTGAGCGCGATGTCGTGCAGGATGCCGGACAACAGGTCGATCTGCAGGACGCTCACCTCTTCCAGATGCAGGGGCCGCAGAAACTGCTGCAGCACCAGGAGCGCGGGGCGCAATTGCTCGGCGCTGCTCAGGTCCACGTGGAATCGGGCACTCAGGGCCTCGGGGCTGAGCGTCGTCGCCTCGCTGGCCACCTGGTTCACGTGGGCCGTGGGCACGTCCACACCCTCGTCCACGGCTCGGGTTTGTGGCTCGTGGGCGAGCGCGCGCGCAAGCAGGGGGTTGATGACCAGGCACTGGCGGATCGGGTAGGCCCGGTACAGGTCGCGGGTGGTTGCGACCGCGTTGCGCACCACGCTCTCGACCAGGAGCTGGGCGTCCGCTGCGGGTTCGCCCTCGCCGGTGAGTTGAAAGAGCCGCGCGGCCCCGAGCCGGCGCGTGGCCACCTGCACCGGGCTCTCATCGCGCAGCAGCATGATCTCCGTGGACCCGCCGCCGAGATCCAGGATGAGCGTATAGGTGTCCGCCTCAGTCAACCGCTGGCGCAGGAAGGGCAGGAGCACCTGGTAGGTGAGCCGCATCTCGGCCACGGCGTCGAGCACCTCGATCCGGATGCCGCTCTCGTGACGGATGCGGTCGACCAGGATGTCCCGGTTGGCCGCTTCGCGCACCGCGCTCGTGGCCATGGCGCGGGTCTCGTCGACCTGGTATTCCGCGAGCACGCGGCTGAAGTTCGTGAGCACCCGGCACAGGGCCCGCAACGTGCCCGGGCTCACCTGGCCATTGCGAAAGGTGTCGCTGCCCAGGGACACCGGATGGACGAGCCGGTCCAGGCTGTGCACCGGGCCCTGGGCGGGCAGCTCAGCCACCTCCATGCGCACGGACGTGGCGCCCACGTCGATGGCGGCCACGCGCGCGGGCCCGGCCGGTTGCTCGGGCTCGGTAGCGTCGAGTCGGGATTCTGGCGCCATAGGAGCCTCTCTGCTGCGTGGTTGGAGCCCCGAACAGGACAGAGCATCGTACTTGCTAGCGCCAGGGGCCTGATGTGTCAAGTTAGGAATCGCTCATCTACCGGGGGCGGCCGTGGCAGGCACGCGCGGCACGAGAGACGAACGAGAGCGCGCGTCGTGTCCCTCACCCCGGCCCTCTCCCGAGGGGAGAGGGAGAAGAGCGTCCCTCGCTCCGGGACGGGAGAGGGAAGTGGGCTGGCGCGCGTCGGGGATCCGTGGTACAGTTGGCTGGGACGCGAGGAGAGACCCATGCACGAGCGCAACCTGAGCCCACAAGAAATGTTCGAGGACTTGGGCCGGGCCTGGACGCCGGCCTGCCGGTGTACGGCCCAGAACCCCGCGGAGTTCCAGGCCTGGAAGGCCGAGACCTTGCCCCGGGTCCTGGCCACCCTGGGCGAGCCCCCGCCCGCGGCGGACCCGAACCCCGAGCGCGTGGGACGGTGGACCCACGAGGGAGTCGTCAAGGAGCGGTGGCTCATCGACGTGCAGGAGGGGCTGTCCGCCGCCTTTCAGGTGAACTTTCCGCCGGACCTGGCCGAGGGCGAGCGCCGCGCGGCGCTGTTGTGCTGCCACGGGCACGGCAGCCACGGCAAGGACGCGGTGATGGGCAACGTGGCCCGGGCCAAGGGGAAGGACGAGGTCGCGCAGGCGAACTACGACTACGGGCTTCGAATGGCCCAGGCGGGGTTCGTCACGTTTGCGATCGACTGGATGGGCTTCGGCGAGCGTCGCGAGGGGCGCAAGCCGAACAAGACCCTGATGCTCCCGGGAAGCCGGGACTGGTGCAACCTGTACTACCTGCACGCGACCCTGCTGGGCATGACGCCGCTGGGCATCAACGTCGCCCACGGCAAGGCGGCCACGGACTTCGCCTGTTCCCTGCCCGGGGTGGACCCCGAGCGCCTGGGCGTACTGGGCCTGAGCCTGGGGGGCACCATGGCCCTGTGGATGGGCCTGGCGGACGAGCGGTTCCGGGCCATTGAAATCGCGTGCTACAGCGACCTGTTCGCCGCGTTCGCGCTGCGCGACCTGAACTGCTGCGGGCAGCAGATCACCCCGGGGCTCTTCCGGCTGGTGGACCTGCCGGACCTGCAGGGGCTGCTTGCGCCGCGGCCGCTGTTGGTCGACATCGGGGTGTATGACGAGTGCTTTCTGTTCGACAACGCGAGCGTGTGTTACGAACGCGTCCGCGCGATCTACGAAGCCGGGGGTGCGGCGCAGGCCTTGGAGCTCGAGCTCTTCCCCGGCGGGCATCGCTGGGGCGGGGACAAGGCGGCGGAGTTTTTCCGCACCCATCTGACGTGAAGAATCCCTGACGAACCCGAGGAGGTCCGGCATGCCGGCAGTGGACAAGCGTTGGCTCAATCGCTACCCGCACATGGTCCATGAATACTACGTGGCGCGCGTGCGCGAGCTCGCGGCCGAGCGCCATGAGCGCGTGCGCGGACTGCGCACCCGCGCGCAGGCGGCCGCGTACGTCGACTGCGTGCGCAAGAGAATCCGCCGCGCCGCGGGCCCGTTCCCGAAGCGCACCCCGCTGCACGCGCAGACGGCGGGCGTGGTGGAGGACCCGAGTTACGTCATGGAGAAGGTGGTCTTCGAAAGCCGCCCGGAGTTTCTGGTCACGGGCAATCTGTACCGGCCGCGCCGCATCGACGCACCGGCGCCCGCGGTGCTGGGCCTGTGCGGGCACAGCAACAACGGCAAGGCCTCGGCCGCGTACCAGGCCTTTTGCCAGGGACTCGCGAAAAAGGGATTTGTGGCCCTGCTCATCGACCCGCTGGGCCAGGGCGAACGCCACCAATATTCCCGCGCCGACGGACCGGAGGTGGCCGGCTGCTGCGCGGAGCACAATCTCATCGGGGCCAAGCTGCGTCTCATGGACCGGTGGCTGGGCACCTGGCGGGTGTGGGACGCGATGCGCGCACTCGACTACCTGTGCGCGCGGCCGGACGTGGACGGCTCGTGCCTGGGCGCCACAGGCATCTCGGGCGGGGGGACGATGACGACGTGGCTGACCGCGGTGGAGCCGCGCCTGACCTGGGCGGCGCCGGGGTGCTTCAACACCACGTTCCTGCGCAACCTGGAGAATGAAATCCCGGCCGACGACGAGCAGTACCCGCCGGGCGCCATCGGCGCGGGCCTGGACCATGCGGACTTCATCCTGGCCTACGCGCCGCGGCCCACGATCTTCCTCGCCCAGCAGGAGGACTACTTTGACCTGCGCGGCGCGCGCGAGGGATTCGAGGACGTGAGGCGCGTCTACGGCCTGTTGGGCGCGGCGCAGAACGTCCAGCTGTACGTGGGCCCGTCCACGCACGGGTACAAGCCCGACAGCCGCGAGGCCATGTACGCGTTTGCCCTGCGGCAGGCGGGCCGGTCCGGGTCGAGCCGCGAGGGCAAGGTGACCGAGCGTCCGGAGGAGGAGCTCTGCGCCACCCCGCGCGGCAACACCCACGCCGCGGGCAGCCGGCGCGTGTTCGAGTTCGCCGCAGACCAGGCCCGCGCGCTGGCCAAGTCGCGCAAGCGGTTGACCGGCCGCCGGCTCGCGGACAAGGCGCGTGACCTCCTGGCGCTCGAGTCTCGACAGGGCGAGCCCGCGCACCGGGTGCTGTACAATTCGCGCAAGTTCGACCCGGACTCTTGCCGCGCGTTCCAGTTCGCGGTGGAGACCGAGCCGGGGATTCTGGCGATTCTGACCCCGGCGGGCCGATGGATCGAGGGCAAGAGCCGCATCCACATGTCTCCGCCCGTGGGGCCGGTGACCGTGTACCTGGGCCACGAGGGCGGACAGGCGGACTTCCACCGGCTCGCCTGGCTGCGCAAGCGGGCGCGACAGGAGAACGTGTTCCTGCTCGACCCGCGCGGCCTGGGTCAGTCCGAGCCGCTCGCGGCCGGGATCAAGGACTCCTTCCACTTCTACGGTCCCGACTACCTGTACGCCGGGTACGGGAACATGCTGGGCGAACCGTACCTCGGCCGCCGGGTGCACGACGTGCTGTGTGTCTTGGACTGGCTGCGCGAGCACGGGGCCACGCGGCTGCACCTCTTGGGGCACGGGCTCGGGTCGGTCATGGCCGCGTTCGCGGGGCTCCTGCATCCGGCGCGTCCGCGCGTGTCTCTGGCGGGGTATCTGCCGAGCTACGAGCTCCTGGCCACCACGCCCGTGCACCGGTGGCCCTTGTCCGTGCAGGTGCCCGGGGTGCTGCGCTGGTTCGACCTGCCGGACGTGTACCGCGCCCTGGGGCGGCGGCTGACCCGCCGCGAGGCCTGGGACGCGCTCATGCGCAAGCCGCGTGCGCGCAAGCGCCGCCGGTAGGCGCGGCGGGCGGACCGGCGCAAGTTTGGGCATCCCAAGGGGAGCTGTGCGCATGCGCACGGGCCGCGAGCCCGCCTCGCCCTTCCGGCCCGCCGGGCCGGATCGTGGCGGCAACGGACGCGAGGGGGAGTCCTGGCGGCGGCCGGTGCTCGTGCTCCTCGCCGGGGCGGTGCTCGTGTTCGCGGCCTTTGAGGCCGCGCACCTGTGGCAGCGCCAGGACGCGGGGGAGGCGATTGCTGAGCTGCCGACCGTGGACCTGGCTGCATTGCGCTCCATGCCGGACGCGCACATCGTGTACCGGGTGATCAACGGATGGATCGTGGTGGCTGTGGACCGCCCGCACAAGGAGACGCGCATCTACCGGCTGGAGTATCCGCCCCGCGAGCGCGAGGCCGCCCTCCGGGCCCTGGACGCACTGGCCGGACGCGGGGAACGTGGCGGTTCGAACGTCTCGGACAAGCCACCAGTCGAGTAGTCTACGTAATCTACGGAACACCCCCCCCACCCCGCGCGGGGTGGCGCCGGGTACAGGGGTGCGGCTAGGCTGGCTCGGGGCGGGCCGTCACGCGCGTGGTCAGGCCCAGGCCCGCCACGAAGAGCCCTGCCAACGCCACCAGGAACCCGGTCCGCCACAGCCACGGCCCGCCCGCGCTGAAGCCCGCGACCCAGCCGAGCTCCAACAGGAGCGCGGCCACCGACCCGATCCAGGCCGCGCGCGCGGTCCGGTGCGCCTGCACCCGGACCGTGAACGCCGCGGCGCCCGCGCCGAACGCGGCCGCGGCCGTGGCCAGCGCCAGCGTGGCCGCGTCCGCATGCACCACGGCGAGCGCCCCGAGCGCGCAGGCGACAAGCGCCACCCCGGCGGCAGCCGGCACAGCGCGGTCCGCCGGGTCCTGCGGCCCGCGCTCCATCAGGCGCGCGGCGGCCGCGTACAGTCCGAGGAGCGCGCACGCGGCCACGAGGTCGGCGGGCGGCCCGGTCAGCAGGAACCCGCCGAACGCAGTCATGCCCAAGAGCAGACTGCCCCCACGGCACGCGCCCCGCACCAGGGCCGAGAGCACGGGCTCGCGCCGGGCAAGCAGGGCGTGGAAGAGGAGCGCCACGCCCAATCCGGCCGCCACGCACAAGCTCGTCCATCCGGCCTGCATGGACAAAAGCAGCCCCGCGAGCGTCAGGCCCGCGGCGGCCAGGAACGTGCGGGTGGTGTCCTGGGCGGGTTCGCGGTCCGGGGCGCGCGTGTCGAACGCGGCCGCCCACAGGCCTTCGGCGAGGAACAGGCACGCCGCGGCCGCGAGCAGGGCGGCGAGGGTCCCGAACACCCCGGGGTCCAGGGCGTCGAAACGGAAGGTGACAAGCGCCGCCCCGGCCACCACGTCCGCGAGCACCACGACCACTCGGCCCGGCCGGGCGAGAGACCACAGACCCATGCGCACACTCCGCAGCAAAGCAAGGACGGGCGGCCTCCGGCACGGAGGGGCGCCCTGGGCACCGCACGGGCACTCTAAAGCGCGCGCGCGTGACTGTCAAGATTCGGGTCGGCTTGACAGACTCGATGGACAAAGGCTACAGTGAGGCGCGTGCGCGCGCGGCGCGGTCCGTCGGGCGCGCGTGTCCATCCCGGAGCCACGCATGCACGTCGCGATCAACTGTCACAGCCTGGTGGGCGCGTTCACCGGGGTGCAGCGCACGACCCAGGGCATGATCCGTGCGCTGGCCGACACGGGCGCTGTGCAGGAGCTGAGCGTCTACCTGCCCTGGGGCGCGGACCGCGCGGCGCTGCCCGAGGCCGCGAACCTGACCGTGCGCAAGAGCTGGGCCCGGGCGGGCAACCGGACCTTGCGCATCCTGTGGGAGCAGTTTGTCCTGCCCTCCAGGCTGCGCTGGGACCGGGCGGACCTCTTACATGCGCCCTGTTACGTCATGTCCCTGTGGAGCCCGGTGCCCACCGTGGTCACGGTGCACGACGTGTTCGCGTTCACGAACCCGCGCTTCTGCACGAAGAGCAACCGCAGCCACTTCACCCGCATGATGCCCAAGACCATGGACCGCGCCGCGCGCATCGTCACGCCCAGCCATGCGGTCAAGCGGGACGTGGTGGACACGTTCACCTCGCTTCGCAGCGACAAGGTGCGCGTGATCCCCTGGGGCGTGGGCGCGGAGTTCGCCCCGGTCGAGGACCGGGCCCGGCGCGAGGACGTGGCCCTGCGTTACGGCCTGCCGCCGCGGTACGTGCTGCACATAGGCCGCAACGAGCCGAAGAAGAACATCGCCCAGGCCATCAAGGCCTACTTCGCCGTGACCCTGGACAAGACGCTCCCGCACCGGCTGGTGCTGGTCGGCCCGCGCGGCTGGGGCGTGCGCCGCCGCGAGCGGATGGTCCAGTCCCTGGGCCTGGAGGACAAGGTGCTGTGCCCGGGGTACGTGGCCGACGAGGATCTGCCCGCGTTGTACGCCATGGCCGAGGCGTTGGTGTTCCCGTCCCTGGCCGAAGGGTTCGGCCTGCCGGTCTTGGAGGCCATGGCCTGCGGGACGCCGGTAGTGGCCTCGGACCTGCCGGCTCTGCGCGAGCTCGCGGGCGAGGCCGCGCACCTGGTGCCGCCCGGAGACCTGCCCGCGCTGCGCGAGGGCCTGGAGCGAGTGCTCCTGGACGAGGGGTACGCAAAGGAGCTCTCGGCGCGCGGGCGCGAGCGCGCGCGGGCCTACACCTGGGCGCGCCACGGCCAGGACCTGGTGGGGGTGTACCAGGACGCGCTGCGCGGCTCCTGACCGGACGCGGACGCACGAGGACGCCATGTACGGACGATTGTTGCGCGTGTTGTGCCGAGTGGGGTTGGCGCGCTTCGCGCGCGCCTGGCGCCGGGCGGTTGCCGATCCGCGCGCCGCGCAACACGAGCGGTTGCACTGCATCCTCCGCCGCCATGCGGGCTGCGAGTTCGGGCAAACTCACGGCTTCGCGGACATCGCGGATGCGGACGCCTACCGGGCGCGCGTGCCCGTTACCGACTACGAGGGCATGCGACCGGCCGTGGACCGGATGCGCGCGGGCGAGCGGAACGTGCTCGTGGCCGAGCGTGTGCGCATGTTCGCGGTCACGAGCGGCACCACGGGCGCGCCGAAGTTCCTGCCGGTCACCCGGAGCATGAACCTGGAACAGCACGCCGCGCACCTTGTGTGGATGCACGCGCTCGTCGGCGACCACCCGGCCGTGACCGAAGGCAAGCTGTTGACCGTGGTCTCGCCTGCGGAGGAGGGCCGCACCACGGGCGGCATCCCCTACGGGTCGGCGACGGGACTGCAATACACGAACCAGGCCCTTCCCGTGCGGCGGCGCCACGCGGTGCCGTACGAGGCCATGTGCGTGCACGACTACGACGCGCGCCACTACGTCCTGCTCGCCTTTGCCCTGAGCCGCAACGTGGCCTGCGCCACGAGCACGAACCCGAGCACCCTGGTGCTGTTGGCCGAACGCATGCGCGCGTGGGCCGAGCCCCTGGTCGAGGACCTGGACGCGGCGGCCAACGGGTTCCCGAGGTTGCGCAACGCCCCGGGCCTGTCGGACGCCGAGCGCGACGCCCTTCAGCGGCGCCTGCGTCCGTCGCGCGGCCGGGTGCGCGCGCTGCGCGAACGCCTGCACCTGCACGGCACCCTGGTCCCGCGCATCGCGTGGCCCAAGCTCGCGGCCCTGTGCACCTGGCACGGCGGGGCGGCGGGGTTCTACCTCGGCCAGCTCGTCGACCCTTGGGGCACGGCGCCCACGCGGGGCCTGGGCCTGCGCGCGAGCGAAGGCGTGTTCACCATTCCCCTGTCGGACGCCACCCCGGAGGGCGTGCTCGCGGTGGGCGGCCACTTCGTGGAGTTCCTGCCCGGCGAGGCGGACCCCGGGGCGGATGCGCGCACCCTGCTCGCGCACGAGCTCGAGGTCGGCGAGCGCTACCGTTTGGTCGTGACCACGTCCGCGGGCCTGTACCGCTACGACCTCGCCGACGTGGTGGAGGTGACCGGGTTCCACGAGCGCGCGCCGGTCATGGCCTTTTTGCACCGCGCGGGAGCGGTGCTCTCCATCACCGGCGAGAAGGTGACCGAATCCCAGGCCGCGGCCGCGGCGCGGCGCGCGGCCCCGCACGCGGCCGGGTGCACACTGACTTTGCGGCTTGCGCATCCGCCCCGGTACCTGGCCGCCGTGGAGCCCGAGGAGGCCGGGCACCTGGCCGGCGCCGACGCGCAGGCGGCCCTCGCGCGGGCCTTCGACCAGGCGCTCTCGGCCGAGAACCTGGAGTACAAGGCCAAGCGCGCGAGCGGACGCCTGGCGTCGCTGGAGGTCCTGGTGCTGCCCGCGGGCACGTACGCCGCGCACCGGCGCCGGGCCGTGGACGCGGGCCGGCCCGAGTGGCAGGTCAAGCCCCCGCACCTCGTGCGCAGCGAACAGGCCCTGCGCGAAGAGCTCCTGGGCGAGACGAGCTAGGCTACGGACGATCCATCTGCGGGTTGGCAGCCACGCAGACGCCTGATGCGTCCCCCTCCCTGTGGGGGGTATGCGGAAGGCGCCGTAAGTGCCCCCTCCCTGCCTGCGCGCAGGCACGGCCTTCCGAGAGGAGATGAGGGGGAGGGAGAAGCGCAGGAGAGGCCGTCGTGACCCGATGGAACCCGGAAGCGGGCGAGCTGTACGAGGACACGGTGCCTCCGAGCGCGGCGGGCGAGCGGGTGGACGCGTACCTGGCGAGCGTGCTGCCCGGCCAGAGCCGCAGCTTCTTGCAGAAGCTTATCGGCGCCGGGTTCGTGGAGGTCAACGGCGCGTCCGTGAAGCCCAGCCACCGGCTCGCCGGGGGCGAGAGCCTGAGCCTGTTCGTGCCCGAGCTCGAACCGCTCGAGGCCAAGCCCGAGCCGATGGACCTGGACGTGCTGTACGAGGACGGGCTCCTGATCGTGGTGAACAAGCCGCCGGGCATGGTGGTGCATCCGTCTCCGGGCCATGAGACCGGGTCGCTCGTCAACGGCCTGCTGCACCACTGCCGCGACCTGTCGGGCATAGGCGGGGTGCTGCGCCCGGGCATTGTGCATCGGCTCGACCGCGACACCTCGGGCGTGCTCGTGGCCGCCAAGGCGGACGCGGCCCACCGGGCGCTCGCCGCGCAGTTCGCCGCGCGCACCACGCACAAGGTCTACCTCGCGCTCGTGCACGGGGCGCCCGTGCCGCCCACCGGCACAGTGGACGCGCGCATCGGCCGCCACCCCCGCCACCGCCAGCGCATGGCCGTGGTGCGCACGGGCGGGCGCGACGCGCGGACCGACTACCGCGTGCGCGAACGGCTGGGCGAGATCAGCCTGCTCGAGTGCGTGCTGCGCACGGGCCGCACGCACCAGGCGCGCGTGCACCTGGCGCACCTGGGGTGTCCGGTGGTCTGCGACGCGTCCTACGGGCGCGAGCGGGCGCTCACGCGCGCGGACCTCGTGGGCGGGCGGGGCAGGGCGGGCGCGCGGGTCGTGCTCGACCGGCAGGCGTTGCACGCCTGGCGGCTCACCTTCACCCATCCGTCCTCCGCCGAGCCCATGGAGTTTGAGGCCCCCCTGCCCGCGGACCTGGACCGGGCCATCCGCTTCGTGCGCAGGCACGCGCCGCCCTCCCGGTCCGGGGAAGACTAGCCGTGCGGCCCTGCCCTTGCCGTGCGTTCTCCGCTCCCTTCGGTAGCGCGTCCCCCCTCCCTCCGGGAGGGGGATAGGGGGAGGGAGCGGTTGGTTCCAGTGGAGAGGTAGGCGGCGGCGACGAGACGAACGCGCGCGAGCGCGCTTGACGTCCCTCACCCCGCCCCTCTCCCGGAGGGCGAGGGGGAGGCGGTCGGCCGATCCTTGCCCGCATCCGCATACATCAACGCAGCGAGCTTGTGCATCAGTGCAGCGGTCACGGCGGCGCCGGTCGCCAGAAACGTTGCGCCGAAGAGCTCAGCGTTGAAGACGGCGTGCTTTTCTCCGTGCTGGTAGACGAGCAGCAGAGTGCAGCCCAGCACGAGTGCCCATGCAGGAGGCAGGGCCACATAGGCGCTTCTGCGGCAGCGGGCTGCGCGAGCTACTGCTTGTGCCGGGTCGGTCTTGGGCATCCGCCACCAACAATACAGCACCGCGAACCACACCACGTACGCCAGGCACAGCCCGCACGTGCCGATCACAAGCGGGAGCGGCGCATGGCGCAACCCCTCCCAGGGCCGTAAGTGAAGCCAGGATCCGACTGCGCCCAGCCCCAGCAGGGCGAGGAGCAGGTGGACGGACAGATCGATGCGGTCATCGCGGATGTACGTCATGCGCTCGCTCCATCCCGGCCTAGGGTCTTGATCGCTCGGCCTGGGGGCGCCTAGCATGATGCCCTTTGGGCCTGTCACTATATCCACAGATCATGAATTCCCCTTTCGCGGCACACGGCCGCGCACCGACACTGGGCGACCGCAAACGCAAACGCGACGGCCAGCGTGAACGCGAGGAACAAGATGCAAACTGCGCCGTCTATCCGCGCGCCCCGATCCACGTGGATAGACCCACCGCCCTCGCGGGTCAGAAGAAACGTAGACGAGAAAAGAACAATGACTGACACCGTGAAGACCGCATAGGCCTTTCGACAGCACGCGGTCACCTGCGCCACGGGTCGCTGGGGCCGGGCCCTCTCCAATCGCCACCGGCACCGCAGAATCATGCACACAGCCGCCCATTCCAAGGTGAACGCAACAGCGAACCCGGTCAGCCCGATGTCCAATCCGCAGACGGCGTCCCAGTGGCGAGCCAAGCCCGACACAGCGCCTGCTACGCCCACAGCGCCGAGAAAGAGGGCACCTGCGTACCAGAGGAATGCGACACGGTCCTTCGGCATGTGTGCCCCCTGTCCGGTCAACCATCGTGCGGCTATCGAGCCCAACGGCCCACCGTCACAGGCATGCGCCGTGTGCGCATCCCGCGTCCTGACGGCCCAGCCGCGCTCGCCGCCGACGGATGTGCTGCGTGCGGCCTCGCACGCCTATGTGCAACCTACCACACCCCCGCGGCCAAGGCAACTGAGTCTGCCCACGCCATGGACGCCGCACACCGCCCCTCTCCCGGGGGGAGAGAGAGGACCGTCCCTCACCCCGCCCCTCTCCCGGGGGGAGAGGGAGAACTGCGCCCCTCACCCCGGCCCTCTCCCGAAGGGAGAGGGAGAACCGTCCCTAACTCCGACCCTCTCCTCGGGGGAGAGGGAGTGTGCGGAAGGCGCTGCGCGCGTCCCCCCTCCCTTCGGGAGGGGGATAGGGGGAGGGAGAAGTGGTCGCGATGGCAGAGGCGGATGCCCTGCGAGCCACGAATGAGAGCGCGCGTCACGCCCCTCACCCCGCCCCTCTCCCGAGGGGAGAGGGAGAAGTGCGGGAATCGGTCTCACAGGAGTTCGAGGAACGCGTCCGCGCGGTGCATCTCGTCCAGGGCCCGGTCCATGATCCGGCCCAGAATCTTGTGGTTGAGCTCGATCTCGTCCCAGGCTCGCGCGGACACGAGCGGCATGCGCTCCTCGCCCGGGTTGCCGAAGAGCATCGCGCGGGTGAGGATCTCGGACGCGTGCACGAGCGCGCACGGCCGGAGGTCCTGTCCGGCCTTGGTGGGGTCCGGATAGTGGCGCACGACCTGGACGATGGCCTCGGGCAGGTTCCAGTTCTCCAGCACGGCCCCGCCCAGGTCCGCGTGCGTGTACCCGAGCACCGCCTGCTCGGCCTCGAGGAGGCTCATGTCCTCCACGTCGCGCCGGTGCAGGACCTCGTGCATCTGTTCGGGCGCGTACTCGCACAGCACCACCTTGCCCACGCCGTGCAGGAGCCCCGCGATAAACGCGTCCTCGCGCCCGCGCGTGGAGAACCCGAGCTCCTCGGCCGCGGCGGCGCTGGTGACGGCCACGCCGATCGAATGGGTCCAGAACGCGCGCGCGTCGAATCCCTGCATGCCCTTGCGGAACGCGCTGAACACGAACGCGGAGAGCGTCAGGTTGCGCACGGTGCGAAAGCCCAGGATCACCACGGCGCGCGTGATCGAGTTGATCCGGCGCGGGAACCCGTAGAAGCTGGAGTTCACCAGGCGCAGCACCTTGCCCGACAGGGCGAGGTCGCGGCGGATGACGGCGTTGATGTCGCTCGCGGAGGCGTGCTCTGAGTTCACCAGCCGGTTCACCTTGGCCACCACGTCCGGCAGGGTGGGCAGATCCTTGATCGCCTCGAGCCGCGCGCGCGTATCGTTCATGGTGCGCGCTCCCCGCCGGCCGGTCGCGACCGATGGGCATGCTGGGCGATGCGGCCGGCCCGTTCGCGCGCGAGCTGGTAGATCGTGTCCATGTGACGCTCTCCGCGCTTGTGCTCGAACAGGGCGTCCAGGCGGTCCTGGACCGGGCCGGGCGGGAACTTTTCTTGCGCGGGCGCAAGTTCCTCGGCGGCCTCCGCCGGCCTGTCCGGACGTTCGACGAGCACCTCGGCAATGCCCCGGTCCAGGAGCTGGGGGATGTGCCGGGCCGTGAGCCGGGTGCCCCGGCCCAGGAGCACGGTGCCCGGGGGCGCCACCGCGTCGTCGGCGAGGACCATGCCCTCCTCGATCCGCTGCACCGGGATCCGAATGGGTTCCCTGTCCTCAGGCATCTTGCGCCTCCTCCCTGTGTGCGTCGGTCAGCTTGTCGCGCACGATCTCGGGCAGTGCGGCCAGGGCCTGGGGCAGGCGGCCGGCTTCGCGCCCGCCGGCCTGGGCCATGTCCGCGCGTCCGCCGCCCCGTCCGCCGACGTATCCGGCCGCCTCGCGCACGATGTCGCCCGCGCGCAGGCCGCGGGCCTGGAACTCGTCGCTCACCAGGCACAACAGGCTCGCCTTGCCGTCCTCCACGCCGCCGAGCAGGGCCACGCCGCGGGGAAAGGCCTTGCGCACGGTGTTCGCGGCCTCGCGCAGAGCGCGGCCGCCCACCTCGCCCGCGTCAAAGGCCAGGCACGGCACGCCCGCGACCTCGGGCGCGTCCTGCGCGGCCTGGGACAGGCGCCCGGCCAGGTCGCCCCGGCGCAGGTCGGCGAGCTCCTTGCGCAGTCGCCGCTCCTGGTCCAGCAGGCCCTCGAGCTTGTCCGGGGCCTCGCGCGGAGGGGCCTTGAGCGCCGCGGCCATGCGCGCGAGCCGGTCGGTGTCCGCGCGGTTCGCCCGCCAGGCCGCCAGCCCCGCGCACCCCTCGATGCGCCGGATGCCCGCGGCCACGGACTCTTCGCTCAGGATCCGGAACGCCCCGATGTCGCCCGTGCGCGCCACGTGGCACCCGCCGCACAGCTCGCGGGAGAAGTCTCCGGCAGAGACCATGTGCACGGTCTCGTCGTACTTCTCGCCGAAGAGCGCGATGGCCCCGGCCTGGCGCGCCTCGTCCAGGGCCAGGGTCTGGTGGGCGATGTCCGCGTTGTCCAGCACGCGCTCGTTGACGAGCTCCTCCACGCGGTGGACTTCCTCGTCGGAGAGGCCGTGCGCGTGCTGGAAGTCGAACCGCATCCGGTCCGGGCCCACCCAGGAGCCGCGCTGCTCCACCCGGCGGCCGAAGACCTGGCGCAGCGCCCATTGCAGAAGATGCGTGGCCGTGTGGTGGCGGGTGATCGCGGCGCGGCGCTCGGCGTCCACGCGCGCCTCGAGTTCGGCGCTCGTTCGCAACACGCCGCTCGCGACCCGGCCCAGGTGCACGGCCAGTCCGTCGAAGGGCTGAGTGTCCTCGACCTCCACGATCAGGTTCTCTGGGCCGAAGAGCGTGCCCGCATCGCCCACCTGGCCGCCCGCCTCGGCATAAAAGGGCGTGCGGTCGAGCACCACCTGCACGTTGCGTTCGGCCGGCGCCTCGTCCACGAGCTCGTCGCCGCAAATCACGGCCAGCACGCGCGCGTGCGCGGTGAGCGTGGTGTAGCCCACGAACTCGGTCGCGGGCGTGCGGCTCTTGACCTCGGCCAGGGGCCCCTTGGCGAACACGTCGCCGCCCATCTTGGCGCTCGCGCGCGCGCGCTCGCGGGCTTCCTCCAGATTCTCCTCGAACCCGTCGCGGTCTAAGGACAGGCCCTCGCGCGCGACCACCTCTTCGGCCAGCTCGAACGGGAACCCGTAGGTGTCGTACAGCTCGAACGCGGTGCGCCCGTCGATCTGCTCGCGGCCCGCCTCTTGCGTGGCGCGCACGGCCGTGTCGATGAGCGTGAGCCCCCGCGAGAGGGTGGAGAGGAACTTCTCCTCCTCGTGGCGGATGGTCTCGCCAATGCCTTCGGCGGCCTCGGCCACCTCGGGATAGGCCTCGCCCATGACCCGGCCGACAATGGGCGCGAGCTTGTGCACGAACGCCCCGTCAATGCCCAGCGTGCGCCCGTCGAGCACGGCGCGGCGCAGCAGGCGCTTGATCACGTATCCGCGGTGCGTGTTGCCGGGCAGCACGCCGTCGGCAATGCCGAAGGTGACCGCGCGCGCGTGGTCGGCGATCCGGCGCATGGGCACGTCCAGGTCCGCGGACTCGCCGTAGGCGCGGGCGCTCAGGTCGCTGACCGCGCCGACCAGGGGGCGGAAGATGTCGATGTCCATGTTCGTGGGCGCGTCCTGCATGCAGGCGGCCATGCGCTCCAGGCCCATGCCCGTGTCGATGTTCTTCTGGGCCAGGGGCTTGAGCGTGCCGTCGGGCTGGCGGTCGAACTGGGTGAACACCAGGTTCCACACCTCCACCCAGCGCCCGCACGGATGCGTGATGTCCATGATGCCCGGCCCGTACTGCTCGCCGCGGTCGTAGAAGATTTCGCTGCACGGCCCGCACGGACCGTTGGGCCCCAGGGCGGGCGCGTCCGCGGGCCAGAAGTTGTCGTGCGCGCCGAGCCGGGCGATCCGCTCCGCGGGCAGGCCGATGCGCTCGCGCCACACGGTGTAGGCCTCGCCGTCGTCCTCGAACACGCTCGCCTGCAACCGCCGCTCCGGCACGCCCAGGACGCCGGTGAGGTACTCCCAGGCCCACTCGATGGCCTGCTGCTTGAAGTAGTCGCCAAAGGAGAAGTTCCCCAGCATCTCGAAGAACGTGTGGTGGCTGGAGGTCAGGCCGACCTTCAGGATGTCCTCGGTGCGCATGCACTTCTGCGAGGACGCGGCCCGGCGGAAGGTCACGCCGATGCCCAGGAACCGGTCCTTGAACTGGTTCATGCCCGCCCCGGTAAACAGGAGTGTCGGGTCGTTGCTCGGGACCAGGCTGTCGGAGGGACACACCCGGTGGTCCCGCTCCTCGAAGAAGCGCAGATAGTTTGTGCGGATCTCGTCGGTGCGCATAAGTCCTTATCCGTCAATACCGCAGCGCGCGCTGGTGAGCGTCCTGCCTCGCGGGCGCGTCAGTCTACAGAAACGCCGCGCACACCTGCAAGGGAAAAGCGCCCCTTCACCGTGCGCGCCGGCCGGGCGGTGCCTACACCGCCTCGGGACTCACACCCGGCTGCGGGACCTGGTACACGCGCGGGCGGCCCCGCCGGCCCCCGCGGGCCCGCCGCACCGCGGCGTCCACGGCCTTGCGGCCCTGGACCACCTCGAACCGCAGGTCATTGGACCAGGTCTGCCGGGAGCGCAGACGCACCACGCGCCCCTGCTCCTTTTCGAACGGGTGCGGGTTCGGGTAGTTCGTGGCCGGTTCGAGCCCGGTCACGTACCCGTCGGCCAGGGCGCCGGGCTTTTTCCACAAGGTGAAGCAGGGCAGGGCCTCGAGGGGGTGGGTCTGCACGAGCGCGAGGTCCCGGTTCGCGTTGTGCAGGACCTCGGTCACCTGTCCCCTGCGGTCCGCGCGCAGCTTCATGTAGAAGCATTCCTCCCAGAACCCGGGGATGGGCGCGGCGTACCGGTCCCAGCCGCGGAGGCGGTCCTTGTCATACCCCGCCTCGCGCGGCGCGAGCCAGTCCACGGGCGCCACGAACCGGGCCCCCTCTTCGAGCAGGGGCGGTCCGCAGTTGACGTGATAGAGCATCTGCATGTCCGTGGACCGGCCGCCCAGGTTCGTGACGCGGTCGCGCACGCGGATCCAGTTCGCGCCGGGTTCGGTCTCGATCTCGGTCTCCAGGAGCAGGCTGTGAAAGGCCACCCGCACCTCGTGCACCACGCCGGAGACGGTGATCGTGTGCGGGGCGTCGAGCTGAACGCGCACCGACACCGCGCTCGCGGGCAGGTTGGCGATGCGCCCATGCAGGGTGCCGCCCTCATAGGCCGCGCCGTTCGAGCGCAGGCCGCAGCGCACCAGCCACTCGCTGAACCCCTCCAGCCAGCCCGTGCCTCCGTCGGCCCACAGCGGCACGTAGGCCGGGTGGACGAGTTCGCCGACCGGGCTCTCCCAGCCCAGGCGCACCTCGTCGCAGTGGGCCTCCTGGATGCCCATGCCCCGGCTGGGCACCACGGTGAACGCGAATCGGCCGTTGTCCACCTCCAGCACGTCCACGCCTTCCTGCCGGCCGCCGTGCAGGGTGTCGAAGGACAAAGACCAGTACGGGTCGCCCCGCGCCCCCAGCCCGAGCTCCGTGGCGTCCAGGCACCAGCCCGGGGCCTCGCGATGGCTCATCCACGCGTCGATGAGCGTATGCTCGAAGTACGCTTGCTTCTTAGCCATGGCCGTCTCCTCCCCTCGGGTCTCTGCGGGCCCGCACGGGCGAGCCCTTGCACTATTGTATCTCACCGCCGCCGAGTACGCGACCCCCTTGATCGTAGAGCACCAGGTGCTGGCCCGGCGTGGGCGCGAACTGGGGCGCGTCGAACCGCACGACAAGCCCCTGGTCGTCGGCGCGTTCCACCACGCACGGCTCGGGGTCCGCAAGCGAGCGGATCTTGCCCCAGACCCGCGCGCCTGCGGCCAGGCGCTCGGGCCGGAAGACATGCAACGCGCGGGTGCGCACCTGTGCGCACGAGGCCTGTTCGCGCGTGCCCACGATGAGCGCATTGCGGTCCGGGTCGATGCGCAGCACGTACCAGGGTCCCCCGGGGTCCGTGCCCAGTCCGCGGCGCTGGCCGACCGTGTATCCGCCGATGCCCTGGTGGCGGCCGAGCTCGCGGCCCGTGGTGTCGAGCACGGGGCCGCGTGTGCCCAGGTCGGTCCGGTCCAGCAGCGCGCGGTAGTCCGCGGTCCCGGCGAAGCAGAGCTCCATGCTGTCGGGCCGGTCGGCCGCGCCGAGCTCCAGGGCCTGGGCGCGGCGGCGGGCCTCGGGCTTGGTGAGCTCGCCCAGGGGAAAGAGCGCGTCGCCCACCCGGTGCACCGGCAGCCGATACAGGAAATAGGTCTGGTCGCGCACAACGTCCGCCGCCCGGGCCAGGAGCGCGCGGCCGTCCAGCGTGTCCGTGCGCGCGTAGTGCCCGGTGGCGAGCTTGCGCACCCCGAACCGGGACTCGAGTACGTCCCAGGCGAGCCCGAACTTGATCGATGCATTGCACAGGATGCAGGGGTTGGGCGTGCGTCCCTGCCGGTAGGCGGCGCGGAAGGCCTGCACCACGCGCGCGTGGAACGCGGCGCGCACGTCCAGGACCACGTGCGGGATGTCCAGGTGCCGGGCCACCTGGGCGGCGTCGTGTTCGGCCCGGCTCGGCTGCGCGGCGGGGTCGAGGGTGGGCAGGCGCAGGGTCGCGCCCAGGAGCGTGTAGCCCGCCTCGCGCAGGAGCGCGGCGGCGAGGCTCGAGTCCACGCCCCCGCTCATGAGCACCGCGGCCGCGCGCTCGCCCTCGGCCGGGCGCCAGGGTCTCCGGTTCGTGACCTGCACGGTCACTAGGGTCTTGTGCGCCATCGTCGGGCCTGCTCCGAGCGCTGGATCCGGTGGATTCGCCCCTCAGGCGGGCGCGGGCCGCTTGCACTGCGCCCGTGGCGTGATACCCCCGCCGCGCGCACCCGTCAAGGTCCGCAGAACCCGGGCCGCAGCGTGCCCGGGCCGCGAAGTGCCCGCCGAGGCCGGGTTTCCGGCCAGAAAACGGTTGACAACTGCGCGCCCGAAAGCTATACACGTACCCCCTTTGGCATTTGCGGGACCGACCGTAGCCGCACGGTCTGCGGCTGGGGCCTCCCGCGCATATACGAAAAGCGGCTCTGCCAGGCGGGATGCAACGCATGAATGCAAAGACCTATGCGGCCAAGCCCCGGGACGTGACGCGCCAGTGGTGGCACGTGGACGCCACCGACCAGGTGGTGGGGCGGGTCGCCTCGCGCATTGCGGTGGTGCTCATGGGCAAGCACAAGCCCACGTACACCCCGCACGTGGACACCGGCGACTTCGTGGTGGTCACGAACGCCGAGAAGGTGACCTTCACCGGCAAGAAGTGGGCCGAGAAGGTCTACCGCCACCATACCGGGTATGTGGGCGGGATCGTGGAGACTCCGGCCGCACGGATGCGCGCGCGCAAGCCCGAGCGCATCCTGGAGCTGGCCGTGCGGCGGATGCTGCCCAAGACCAAGCTCGGCGGCAGGATGCTCAAGAAGCTGAAGGTCTACGCCGGGCCGGACCATCCGCATGCGGCCCAGCAGCCGCGCGACCTGGACGTGAGCGCGACAAGGAGACAGTGACGTGACCGCGACCACCGAAGTCCCCACCCACTGGGGCACGGGCCGGCGCAAGAGCGCGATTGCGCGCGTGCGCATCCGCCGGGGCAACGGCGCGATGACCGTGAACGGCCAGGAGATGACCGAGTACTTCCCCACCGAGCGCGCCCGGGCCACGGTGTACGCGCCGCTGAAGGAAACCAAGCTCCTGAACAAGTACGACGTGGCCGTGAACGTGCGCGGCGGCGGAGTGATGAGCCAGGCCGGCGCCGTGCTGCTGGGCCTGAGCCGCGCGCTCGTAAAGGCCGACCGGCAGGCCGAGCCCGTGCTGCGCGACGGTGGGTACCTGACCCGCGACAGCCGCATGCCCGAGCGCAAGAAGTACGGGCGCGCCGGTGCGCGGCGCAGCTTCCAGTTCAGCAAGCGCTAGACCGCGGCCCTTGCTCGATCATGTTCTGCCAAGGCCCTGCCTCGTGCAGGGCCTTGTTTCGTTTCCGCCGAGCGGCGGACGTGTTTGCGCCTTGCCAGACGCGCGCGGCGGCGTACAATGCGGTCCGCGTGGAGCGAGGTCCACATCGACGACCGACTCAGCCAAGGGGGTGCGCACATGGACAAGCAGGGCCGCCTGGGATTCGCGCTGATTGGCGCGGGCGCGGTCAGTCCCAACCACGCGCGGGCGATCGAGGAGATGGCCGACGCCCAGCTCGTGGTGGTCTGCGACAAGAACGAGAAGGCCGCCGCGAAGCTCGTACGGGAGCAGAACCTCTCCGCGCAGGTCGAGACCGATTACGAGAAGGCCGCCGCCCGCGACGACGTGGACGTGGTGGACGTGTGCGTGCCGCCGTTTCTACACCTGGAGGTGGGCTCGGCCGCGGCGCGGGCGGGCAAGCACGTGGTGGTGGAAAAGCCCACGGACATCAGCCTGGAGCGAGGCGAGCAGCTCGTGGCCGCGTGCCGGCAGGCGGGGGTGAAGATGGCCGGCATCTTCCAGAGCCGGTACAAGAAGAGCCATGCCCTGTTGAAGCGCTGCGTGGACGAGGGACGGCTGGGCAAGCTCGTGCTCGGCGACGCGTACGTGAAGTGGCAGCGCACCAAGGAGTACTACGCCTCCGGCGACTGGCGGGGGACCCTTCGGTTCGAGGGCGGCGGCGCGATCATCAACCAGACCATCCACAACATCGACACCCTCCAGTGGATCATGGGCCCGGTCGACGACCTGTTCGCCCGGGCGACCACCCGCGTGCACGACATCGAGGTCGAGGACCTGTGCGTGGTGAGCCTGCGCTACCGCAACGGTGCCCTGGGTGTGATCGAGGGCGCGACCTGCATCGTGCCGGGCCAGCCCGACCGGCTGGCGATCCACGGCGAGACGGGCACCGTGATCCTGAAATCAAAAC
>CAZOBJ010000011.1:0-53021 GCA_964577825.1 uncultured Planctomycetales bacterium | reverse complement strand
GTGGCCGTGCCGGGCTGGTCCTTGATCTCCTTCATCAAGACCAGGGACTGCTGGAAGTAGTGCAGGGCCTGGTCGTAGTTGCCCTGGTCGTAGTGGATGTTGCCCATGCTGTTGAGGGTGAGCGCCTGGGCGGGCTCGTCCTCGAGCTCCTGGTACAGGCCCAGGGCCTCCTGGTAGCTCTCCAGGGCCGGGCCGGGCTCTCCCTTTTCCTGATAGGCGCGGCCGATCTTCGCGTGGGCCGTGGCCATGCCCGGCTTGTTGTCCTCGGCGCGGTGGATCTCCAGGGCCTCCTGGTACGCGGCCAGCGACGCCTCCGTGGACCGGGTCCTGCGGGCCGTGTCGCTCGTCTCCAGGAGTTCGCATCCGGCCCCGGCCAACAGGGCCGCCATCGTGAGGACGATTGCCCATACGCGGATCATGACGGTCTCCTTTGCGCTCTGCCCCGTACTTGCAGCGGCGCGCACCTAAGGGCCTAACGCGGCCGCAATCCTGGGAGTATAAGCGGGCCTGGAGGGCGGTCAAGCGCCTTCCGGTGGAGGTTGACGGGGATGGCCGGGGGCCGTACTACTCGGTGCGCTTGATGATGTGGAATCCGTAGGGCGTGGCCACCACGTCGCTCGTCTCGCCGACCTCGAGCGCGAAGGCGGCCTTCTCGAAGGCGGGGTCCTTGTCGCCCTGACCGAACGTGCCCAGGTCACCGCCCTGGTCGGCGTTGGGCCCGTCCGAGTACTCGCGCGCGAGCGCGGCGAAGTCGGCGTCCTCGGCCCGGGCCTTGGCCAAGACCTCCTGGGCCAGGGCGCGGGCCTCTTCTTTGGTGCGGGTGGACTCGCTCTTCTGTGCGCCCTCGTAGGCGATCAGGATCTGGCGCGCGGCGATCTCGTCCGGGGCCGCGGCCGTGGGCGCGTCCTCGATGAGCTCGGGCAGGGGCTTGTTCAGGTTGTCCTGCTTCCAGGTGGAAATCTGGTACACCCAGTCGCCGTGGCGGCGGTTGAAGGCCTCGGCCTGCTCCACGGCCAGGAGCACGGCCTCCTTTTCCTTGAGCTTGTCCTCGCTCTCGGTGCGGGTGATCTGCTTGCTGGCCTGCACCCGGTCCGCGGACGGCGGCTCGGCGCGCGCGCGCACGTAGTCCTTGCCTTCGTGCATGGCGAGCTCGAGCACGTAGGTGAGCCCGCTCTTGAGCTCGGCGGTGTAGGTGTCGTCGAACACGCCCTCGAACTCGTCGGCGGGCGCCACGTCCTGGAACCCCAGGTTCACGAGCGCGCCGAAGACCTGCTTGTACGCGTCGCCCTTGGCTCGCTTGCCCTCGGGCAGGGTGCGCAGCACGACCTCGCCCTCGTCGTCGCGCTCGATCACGTACGGGTCCGGGCCGACGAGCACGGTGACCTTTTGCAGGTCCGCGCGATCGAGGTCGATGAAGTCCTTTTGCAGCCATTCCGCCGGCGAGCTGTCGATGCGCAGCCAGTCCTCCACGCCGTACACGGTCCTGGTGCGCTCGCCGACCGTGCGGCGCACGTAGCTGCCCCCGGCGCCGGTCTGGCGCATGCCGCCCTTGACCAGGCCGAAGAAGGGCTCGCCCGTCTCGCGGTCCAGGAACCGGACGCTCACCCCCTCGGCCGCGCCCGCCTCCACGCCGAGCTCGCCGTAGTTGTCCGGATTCTCGGTCACCTTCTCTACGGCTTGCAGGTCGCTCAGGCCCTGGATGAGGCGGTTCACCCGCTCGATCGAGGCGGGGTACCCGTTGCGCTCGGCCACGGCGAATCCGTCCTCGGTGCGCTCCAGGGTGACGGTGCTCGCGCCGCGCTGGATCTCGATCGTGCCGATGCGCTCCGGGTCCAGCCCCTGGGCCAGGTACATCCCGGGCTGGAATGCGCCGGGCTCGGGCTCGTCGGAGACCGTGTGCACCGCGGCGGTCACCACCGCCAGGATGACCGCAACCGCGGCCAGCAGATCGACCGTGCGCGACTTCATCCTCGTGCCCTCCGCGCCGCGTACCGCTTGGCGTTCACGTACCGGACCAGGGCGATAACCACGGCGATGAGCAGGATCACCGCCGGGGGCACCCGGGTGTTGAGCGCCTCGATGCGCCGGCCCAGGGCCTCGACGTCCTCGAGCTTGCGCGCCTGGAGCTCGCGCAGCTTCTTCTTGGCCGCGCGGATCTCTCGTTCCACCTCGCGGCGCTCCTCCAGGGCCTGGCCCTGGACCACGGCCAGGTTCTCCTCCGTGGCGGCCTGGCCCAGTTCGCTCAGGCGCCGCTCGTATTGGGCGATCTTCTCGTTGACCGCGCGGATCTCGCTCTCGATGGCCTCGGCGGCCTGCTCCTCGATGCGGTCGACCACCTCGAACCGGCGCTGGCCGCCCCCGCGCGAGCGCACCCGGATGAGCGACTCGTCGCCGCTGAGCGCCTCGAGGGTGTTGAGCGCCAGGCTCGCGTTGTCCAGGATCGGAATCATGCCGAACCAGCTCTCCTGGTAGGCGACCATGTCCGAGAGCATGTCCACGTCCGCGAACACGTACACGCGCGCGCCCTCGGCGGCCTCTTGCACGGCGTCCAGGCGCACGGTGTTGGTCTCGTCCGCCTCCTCGGGCGCGCCCTCCTCGCCGGCCTCGGGCGGGACCGGCGGCTCGGGCGGCGAAGTGTCCTCGACCTCGATGCCCTCGGGGAAGTTTGTGGTCAGCGGTCCGGTGATCCGGCACCCGAGGAGCTTGCGCCCGCGCTGCCCGGTCAGGCTCGCGAGCACGAGCTCGCGGCTCGGGTTGCGGATCTGCATCTGCACCTCAAACGGGCTGCGCGGTTGCCAGGCCCCGCCCTCGTCGCCCGTCCACAGCAGTTCGGTGACCGTGCCGCCCTCGTCCGTGCGCTCGATCGCCCCGGGAAAGAGCATGCGCACCGCGTTCAAGGGCCCGGTGACCACCGCGTCGTCGGAGAGCTGGCCCTCGGGCAGCTCCACGAACCCCAAAAGCGGCATGCGCCGGCCCGCCTGCGTGCCGATCTCGACCGCGTGGTCCGGGTCTACGGCGATCACCGGCCGGCCCTCGGCCGCGGCCATGCGCACGCCCCAGCCCGCGAGCAGCGCATCCAGGTTGGAGCTCGGGTCGTGCTGCTGGGCGGCGTAGGGGTTGCGCGGGTCGCGCTCGGGCTCGTCGTTCAAGCAGTGCGCGTCCACGAACACCACGAGCTTGCCGCCCTTCATCACGTACTGGTCCAGGGCGAACAGGGTCTGTTCGCCGAGGTCCTTGGGGTGGACCACGACCAAGAGGTCGATGCCCTCCTCGATGCGGTCGGTGTCCTCGGCCACGTCGACGACCTCGAAGGAGTCGCGCAGGTGGGTGACAAAGAGCCACGGCTCCTGCGGGCGGCGGCCCTGGGCCTGCATCATCTGCATCATGTACGGGCTCATGCCGCCGGTGATGGGCAGGCTGGAGAGCAGGCCCACGCGGCGCTTCTCGCGCCGGGTGACGTCGCTGATGAGCTTGGTGAGGTCGTACTCCACGAACGGGCGCCGCTCGTGCTGGAAGAACTCGATTGCCTTGGTCTTCCCGAGCTCCGTGACCGCCACCGCGCCGAAAAAGAAGCTCTCGTCCTGGCCCAGGGGGATGCGCCGCAGCCCGTACGCCACGGCCTCTTCCTCGGCCTCGGTGTAGGTGCGCGGGTCGATGACCTCCAGGGTCAGGCGCCCGGCGGCGGCCTCCTCGTAGCGGCGCAGGAGCTCCTGCACGTACAGGAAGTAGTTGTTCCACTGGCGGATCTGGTCCGGCGCCTTGAGCGCGGCCCGGCGCGAGTAGTACAGCTTCACGGTCACGGGCACGGACAGGTCGCCCAGGATCTCGCGCGTGCCCTCGGACAGGGTGTACAGGTTCTCTTCGGTCAGGTCCGCGCGCACGCGGCCCACGCCCTGTTGCACGAGCATGAGTACGCACAGGGTGATGACCCCGATGTACACGCAGGCCATGGCCGCCTGCGCGGTGCGCCGCCGAAATCCGTGCGCGAGCACGGCCAGCACCACGACCGCCGCCGCCACCAGGCCAAGGGACAGGGCCCACCACATTATGCGGCCCTCCTTTCCTCGAGGATGACGACGTTCGCCCACAACCAGCCCGCGGTCAGCAGCACGAAGAACGCCACGTCGCGCAGCGCCACCACGCCCCGCTGCAGGGACTCGAACCGCGTGCGGAAGGAGAGCCCCTCCACCGCTTCCACGAACCACAGGGGCGCGAACTCGGCCAGGCGGTCCAGGGTGCTCGGGTCGCCGGCGAACACGAACAGGGCCGAGGCGACCACCGCGAGCACGAAGGCGATGACCTGGTTGCGCGTGAGCGCGCTGAAGAAGCTGCCGATCGCCAGGTACGCCCCGGCCAGCAACAGGCTCCCCAGGTACCCGGTGGCAATGGGCCCCCAGTCCGGGTCGCCCAGGTACCCCGCGGTGATGACCATGGGGAAGGTCAGCGCCAGGGCGAGCGCGATCACGGTCCACGCGGCCAGGAACTTGCCCAGCACCGCCTGGACCGTGGTCACCGGCAGGGAGAACAACAGCTCGATCGTGTTCGTGCGCCGCTCCTCGGCCCACAGGCGCATGGCCATGGCCGGCACCAGGAAGATGAACAACAGCGGCATGTTCACGAAGAACGGCCGCAGGGTGGCCTGGCGCATCTCGTACCAGTCGTTGCGGAAGGTGAGGTCGCTGGCGAAGTACAGGAAGATCACCAGGAACACGTACGCCAGCGGCGTGACGAAGTACCCGGCGAGCTCGCGCTTGTACACGGCCTTGAACGCGTTCATGCGCCGCCTCCCGCCGCGGCCTGCGCGGCCTGGCCGGTGGTCAGCCGGCGGAACACCTCGTCGAGCCGGCCCTGGTAGCGCTCGCGCATCTGTTCGGGGGTCGAGTCGGCCAGGATCTGGCCCTCGTGGATGAGGATGATCCGGTTGCAGATGGCGTCGACCTCCTCCAGGATGTGGGTGGAGACGATCGTGCACTTCGTTGCGGCCATGCCCTTGATGAGCTCGCGCACGTCGTGCTTCTGGTTCGGGTCCAGCCCATCGGTGGGCTCGTCGAGCAAGAGCACCTGCGGGTCGTGCACGAGCGCCTGCGCCAGGCCCACCCGGCGGCGGTACCCCTTGGACAGGGTGCCGATGGGCTGGTGCAGGACCTCGGCGATGGCGCAGCTTGACACCACCCGGTCGACGGCGTGGTCGCGCGCGGGCCCGCGCAGACCCCGGGTTGCGCACACGAACCGCAGGAACGAGGCCGGGGTCATCTCTTCGTACGCGGGCGCGTTCTCGGCCAGGTACCCGATGTGCGCGCGCACGCCCACCGGGTCGCGGCGGATGTCCCGGCCGGCGATCGTGGCCGTGCCCCGGTCCGGGGCCAGGAAGCAGCTGAGCATCTTCATCGTGGTGGTCTTGCCCGCGCCGTTGGGCCCCAGGAACCCGAGCACGTCGCCCTGGCCCACGGAGAAGCTGACCCCGTCCACGGCCACGATGGGCCCGAAGGCCTTGCGCAGCTCCTTGACCTCGATCATGCGCACTCTCCCGCGCCGCACTGCGTGCTGCGAAGCGGACCGCCCGGCGCCGGGCGGTCCATTGGAGGGGCCATTGTATACACGCGGGCCCGGACCCTGTCAAGGCCGTTCGGGCCGGGAATCGGCGTTGCGTTTTTCGGTTGCCGGTTTTTTGCAGAGGCGTATCATCGGCCGCGAGCGCGCGGATGCGCGGAGAGGCCCCATGCCCGCACACGGGCGGCCCAACATCCTGGTGCTCGTCACCGACGACCAGCGCTACGACACGATCGCCGCGCTGGGAAACCCGGAGATCCGCACCCCGCACCTCGACCGCCTGGTGCGCGAGGGCACCGCGTTCACGAACGCCTACATCATGGGCGGCACCGTGCCCGCGGTGTGCATGCCCAGCCGTGCGATGCTGTTGACCGGGCGCACGCTCTTCGGGCTTCAGGACCACGGCGAGACCGTCCCTAGGGACCACGTGCTCCTGGGCGAGGCCCTGCGCGCGGCCGGGTACCGCACGTTCGGCACGGGCAAGTGGCACAACGGGCCGCCCGCATACGCGCGCAGCTTCACGGCGGGCGCGGAGATCTTTTTCGGGGGCATGGCCGACCACTGGAACGTGCCCGCGTGCGCGTTCGACCCCACGGGCGCGTACGCGCAGCGCTTTCCGCAGACCGTGGACTTCGTGCGCCAGCGGGTGGTCGACCGCGTGGGCGACCACATCCACCCGGGCCGCCACTCGAGCGAGCTCTTCGCGGACGCCGCGGCGGACTTCCTGAAGTCCTACGACGGACCGGCGCCCTTCTTCGCGTACGTGGCGTTCATGGCCCCGCACGACCCGCGCACCATGCCCCGCGCGTACCGCGAGATGTACGACCCCGCGCGGATCGCCCTGCCCGAGAGCTTCCGGCCCGCGCACCCGTTCGACAACGGCGAGCTGCGCGTGCGCGACGAGTTGCTGGCCGGGTTCCCCCGCCGGCCCGAGGAGGTGCGCGCGCACATCGCCGACTACTACGCCATGATCACGCACCTGGACGCGCAGATCGGCCGGGTGCTCGACGCGCTGGAGGCCGCGGGCCGCGCCCGGGACACCGTGGTGGTGCTCGCGGGCGACAACGGCCTGGCCGTGGGCCGCCACGGGCTCATGGGCAAGCAGAACCTGTACGAGCACAGCGTGCGCGTGCCCCTGGTCCTGCGCGGTCCGGGCGTGCCGGCCGGACAGCGGCGCGAGGCGCTCTGCTACCTTCTGGACGTCTTTCCCACGCTCTGCGACCTGGCGGGCCTGGACGCGCCCGCGTCCGTGCAGGGGCAGAGCCTCGCGCCCGCGCTCGGGGACGCGTCCGCGCACGTGCGCGAGCGCGTGTACCTCGCCTATCGGGGCTGGCAGCGGGGCCTGCGCGAGGGCGAGCGCAAGCTCATCGAGTACATGGTCGACGGCCGGCGCACGACGCAGCTTTTCGACCTGGCCGCGGACCCGGCCGAGACCCGCAACCTGGCCGGCGACCCGGCCCGGGCCGAGGATCTCGCCCGCCTGCGCCGGGCGCTGTGCCGCGAGCGCGACCTCGCCGGCGACCACGGCGCCGAGGGCCAAGCGTTCTGGTCCGGGTTCGCGCCCGGCGGGTGAGGGCGTCCGGCCTACGCGCCCCTCGCACCCCGACCGCACATCTCCCTCTCCCCCCGGGAGAGGGCCGGGGTGAGGGACGGTGCGCGGGCTCTCATTCGTCTCTCGCCCGGCGTCTGTGCCCACCGCACCAACCTCTCCCTCCCCCTCACCCCCTCCCGGAGGGAGGGGGGACGGCTCGCGCAGGGAGGGGGGACGGCTTTCCCTCTCCCCCCGGGAGAGGGCCGGGAAGAGGGACGGCGCGAATGCTCTCTTTCCGCACATCCCCTCTCCCCTCGGGAGAGGGCTAGGGTGAGGGGCGGTCTTCTGCCTCTCCGCCGGGGCTAGGGCAGGGGCGGCGGCTGCGGCTGTCCGCCCGCGGGCAGGGTGAGGAGCAGGTGTTGGTCCGCGTCAGACGCGGGGGCAAGGCTGCTGAAACTCAGAGGCACCTGGTGCGGCGGGTCTCCGGCCGGGGCGTCCAGCACGTACTCCCCCTGCGGGCCCCGGCTGTACACGCTGCGCGCCTCGGGCGCGTAGCGCACCGGCTCGTTGGTGAAGAGGTCCATGGGCGCCCGGTCCAGGATCCCGGCGTCCGTGAGGTCGGCGAGGGACGCGGGCAGCTCGCCCCGGCGGCGCTCGTACAGCCTGAGGGCAAGGTAGGCCCGGGTGAGGTCCACGAGCGTGCGCCGCTTCACGGAGTGCATGAGCGTGCGCTCGGTCGCCGGCGCGAGCAGGGCCACCAGTTGCTTGCCCATGAAGTTGGGATGCGCGTCCACGATCTCTTGGAGCTCGTTCTTGCGCGCCTGCATGGCCTGGGCGTCGTCCGGGTCGAGCTCCGTGGCCTTCAGGAGGGCGGCCGCCTGCGCGGACGCCTGCTGGCTGTCTTGTCGGATGGCCTTCAGGTCCGGGCCGGGCACGGCCTGGCGCTGGGGCCAGGGGCCGCGGGCCTGGCCGATGGCCTGGGCGAAGTACAGGGCAAAGAGCTCCTTGGTGGCCTGATAGTCGAATGCCTTGGCCCCTTGCCCGTGCTCGTCGCCGGTGTCTGCGACGTCGAAGAATTGCGCGAACTCGCCCTGTAGCGGACCGGGTCCCGTGTTGTTGAGCCCGGCGACCGCGCCCCGGCGGATATTCTCCAGGCCGGACAGCGTGAAGCAGGTGAACTCGACCCGGTAGGTCTGCGCGAGCGCGGCGTCGCCCGCGGGCGCGGCGGGCAGGCGGGCGACCAGGCCGGCGAGCGCGTCCTCGGGCAGACCGTCCGCGTCGGCCACGTGGCGCACGGCCCGAAGCCCCATCTGCTGCACGGCCACGCCCACCAAGTAGTGGATGATCGCTCCCTCGCCGCGAGCGACGAGTTCGCCCATGCACACGATCTCCAGGGCCTCGTCGGCCGCCCGCTGCGGCTCATCGTCCTGTAGGTGGAGCCGCATGCGCACCGTCTTGAGGCGCGCCGCATTGCGCAGCCCGCTCAGGTACCCGAGGTCCGAGCCGATGTGGAACTCCGGGAACTGGAGCTTGCCGCGTTCGATCCCCCGAGAGATGGCGTGGAGCGCCGCCTTTTTGGAATCGATCCAGTCCCTGAGCTCGGACCAGTCCCAGGTCGGGTCCATGGGCTCGTCCAGGTCACTGGCCGCGCGCAGGTCTTCTCGGACAAACTCGTCCTGCGGGCGCTCCAGGTCCGCGAGCGCGTCCCGCCACAGGGTCCAGGCGTTCTGCGCCTCGGGCAGGGGTGTGCGCGTGTATGTGGCTTCGGCAAGGGCCGCGGCCGCGTCCCGGGCCTCGGGCTGCGGGGGCCGGGGGCCCTCGGCCGCTGCGGCCACCAGGTCGGCGCGCACGCGCTCGTGCTCGCGGCGCAGGGCCTCGGCCTTCTCCGACGCGGGCGGCGCCGGAGGCGTCGGCGGTGCGGCGACGACGTCCTCGCCCCCGGCCTGCGCGGTCTCGCCGGGCGCTGGCGGCGTGGGCGGGGCGACGGTCACCTGTCCGCCCGCGGGCTCTGCCGCCTCGCCGCGCGCGGCAGAGGCTGGACTGGGGAGCGGCTCTGGCTGCGGCTCGCCGGTCGTCCCTTCGGTGGGCGCGGCGGGCTGCGGCGGGGCGGGCCTGCCCAGGGCCAGGGCCAGCACGATCGCTGCCACCCCAAGCACCGCCACCGCAGTCCACGTCAACCACCTGCGCGTATGCATATCCGGTTCTCCTCGCGCCAGGGTCCCATGGGCGGCGACCCGAAGAAAATCGCCAGTTTCCATATACATTAGGGTCCAAGGTACGTCAAGTCGAATCCTGCGATCCTGCGTGTCGAAGGGCCCGTCAACCGCGGCGCATGCGCCGGTGCGGGCTCTCATTCGTCGCTCGCCCAGCGCTGCGCTTCGGCCCACCAACCTCTCCCTCCCCCTCACCCCCGCCCAGAGGGAGGGGGGACGGCTCGCGGAGGGGGACGGCTCGCGGAGGGGGACGACTCGCGCGCGTTGCATCTCGCGCGCCCACCGCACATCCCCTCTCCCCTCGGGAGAGGGCTAGGGTGAGGGACGCGGCGCGCGCTCTCATCCGTCTCTCGCATGGCTTCCACCCACGCGCGCCAGCGCGGTGTCCAGGATCACCTGGAGCACGGTCTCCGTGTCCTGCAACACCTCGTGGTTCCAGAACCGCAGCACGCGGATGCCTTGCGCCTCCAGTGCGGCCGTCCTGCGCGCGTCCCTGGATCGCGGCTCGTCCTCATTGTGCTGGCCGCCGTCCAATTCCACGCCCAGCCGCGCCGCGTGGCAGTAGAAGTCCAGCACATACGGGTCCGCCGCGTGCTGGCGCCGGAACTTGAGGCCGGCAAGCTGCCCTCTGCGCAAGAGCCGCCACAGGAACGCTTCGGCGTCGGTGAGGTTGCGCCTGAGGTCGCGCGCCAGCGCCAGGAGCCGCGGATCGAGCGGAGGCTTTCGGCTCGCAGGCATCCGGTTCTCCTTGCACCTCTCCCTCCCCCTCACCCCCTCCCGGCGGGAGGGGGGACGGCTCGCGCGCCTGCCGCACACTCCCTCTCCCCCCGGGAGAGGGCCGGGGTGAGGGGCGGTGCGCGCGCTCTCATTCGTCGCTCGCCCGGCGTCACCGCTCGCCGCCTCCGCCTCTCCCTCGCCCTCACCCCCTCCCGGAGGGAGGGGGGACGGCTCGCGCAGGGAGGGGGGACGGCTTTCCCTCTCCCCCCGGGAGAGGGCCGGGAAGAGGGGCGTTACTCCTGGCCCTGGCCTTGCGGAGTCGGTGCTGCGTCGCCCTGATCGGGCGCCGCGGTGGGCGCGTCCTCGCTGGGCGCGGCCTGCGCCTGCGGGGGCGCGATCTCCACGAGCTCGACCTCGTAGGTGAGCCCGGCATTGGGCGGGATGAGGCGCCCTTGCCCCTGGGCGCCGTAGGCAAGGTCCGGGGGCACGAACACCCGCCACTTGGCGCCTTCCCGCATGCGCACGAGGCCCTGGCGCAGCCCGGGGATGGCGTCCCGGATCCGGAGGCTGACCGGGACCCCGTCCGGGTTGACGCGCGGGTCGCGCGTGTCGCGGAACGGGCTGCCGTCGAACAGGGTGCCGCGCACGTGCACGCGCACGGCGTCCTCCGCGTCGGGCCTCTGTCCCGTGCCGGCCTCGAGCACCTGGACCTGCACGCCGTTCTCGAGCACCTCAACGTCCTCGCGCTGCGCGTTCTCTTTCAGGAAGGCCTGGGTCTGCTCCAGGTTGCGTTCGGCCAGGACCTCGAGCTCCTGCGCGCGCTTCTGTGCGAGCTCTTCGCCGAAGGTTTGCAGCACCTGCCGGGTCTTCTCCTCGCCGATCTGCGGCTCGCGGCCCGCGTACGCGTCCCGGACCCCGGCCAGGAACTGCGGGCCGAGCTCGATGGACGCGCCCTGTTGCCGCAGGGACACGCCGGTGCTGTACCCGACTGCGTACGCGCGCTCCTGGGCCTGGCCCTGGGGCGGGGCCTGCGCGGCCCCGGGCTCGCCGGCCGCAGGCGGCGCCAGAGCGGTGGGCGCCCCCGGCTGCGGCGCGGGGGTCGTCTCCTCGGCGGGCGCGGCGGTCTGCGGCGGGGACGGCGCCACCAGGGTCAGAGCCAAGAGGATGGCGGCCACGGCCAGCACCAGGCCCGCGGCGATGGGGAACCAGTTGCGCATCGGGTGTCTCCTTGTCTCGTTGTCTGCGTGCGTCAGTCGGCCGGGCCGGCGAGCTCAAGCGCGAGCCGCGCCGCGCCCAGCAGGGGGTCCGCGTCCACGGGCCGCAGCGTCGTGCCCAGGCGCTCGCCCACCAGCCGGGGCCACAGCTCGCTGCGGGTTCCGCCCCCCGTCACGAACAGAGGGCGCGCGCGCCAGTCCTCGGCGAGCGCGTGCACGTATCCGGCCAGCTCGTCGACCAGGGCCTCGAGCACGGCGCGGGCGCGGTCCGCGGGCGCGCCGCGCAGATCCCGCCAGGGGTCGGTCGCGCCCGTGCGGTCGAATGCAAACCGTATGCCCCGCGCGCCGGGCGGGCTGTCCGCGGCCAGGCGCAAGAGGTCGGCCACGGTCTCGCAGCCCTCGATGTGCGCGCAGGCGTCGCTGAGCACGCTGCCGCCCGCGCTGCACAGGAGCTTGTAGAACCGTCCGCCCGGGTACGGGCCGGTCATGGCGCCCGGTGCGGTCGGCAGGCGTTCGTCCGAGCACACGTAGGCCACCTGGGCCGTGCCCAGGGTCAAGAGGATTGCGCCGTGTTCGTGGATCGCCGCGCCGTACGCGCACGCGGTCTGGTCGTTGCCGGCCAGGACCACGGGCAGGCCCGCGGGCAGGCCGAAGGCGGCCGCCCCGGCGCCCGTGCGCGCGGGCGCCGCGCCCATGGCCGCCAGGCGCGGAAGCTGCGCGGGCGTGAGGCTCGCCGCGTCGAGGGCCGCGGGCCACCAGTCCCGGCCGGGCAGGCTGTAGAGCCCGCTCATGGCCGCGAGGTTCTCGTCGATCCAGGGGGCGCCGGTGAGCTCGCGGACCACGAAGCTCGGAAGCTGGAGGAACGCGTTCTCCGGGACGAAGAGCTCGGGCCGCGCGTCGCGCAGATAGCGCACGAGCGAGACCTGAAGCCCGCCGGACACGAAGCCCATGCCCGTGTGCCGGGCGAACTCCCGCGCGTCGAGGGCCTCGCGCAAGGGACGCGCGCCCTGTTCTCCGCGGCGGTCGAGCCACGAGAGGAAGGGCGTACGCGCCCGTCCGTCGGGGCCGAAGACCGCGAAGGTCTGCGCTTGGCTCGACAGGGCCACGGACGCAAGCGACGCGCCCGCCACCCCGGCCGCGCGAAGCGCCTCGCCGAGCGCGCGCGCCAGGTCCTCGCGCGCCTCGGCCGCGTCCAGCTCCACGGCGGGCGGCGGCGTGGACAGGTACCGCACGTCTAGGTCGGCCGCGCCCAGGCGGCGCAGGTGCGCGTCGAAGACCGCGACCTTCAGCGACGTGCTGCCCAGGTCCGCGGCGAGGATAAGCGGCTCGGCCATCGGTTCTCCGGGGCGTGCGAAGTCAGTCGGCGGCTGCGAGCCTGTCCACGGCCCGGACCGCCGCGTCCACGAGCCGCGGGCCGCTGGCCGCGTCGAACAGGCAGGTCATGGCCTCGTACCCCTGGGCGTCGGGCGTGACGATGTAGCCTTGGGACTCGCCGTTCACTAAGCTCACCACAAAGGCGCGCCCGGCCGCGCGCTCCTTGATGGCCAGCCCATACTCCACGAAGATCTCGCAGGGCAGGCCCACCAGGCACGCCTCGCCCACGCGAAGGCCCTGCACCTGCGCCGGGTTGTGGACCCGGATCGCCTCGGCTAGGCGGCCGTCCTCTTGGGCCCGGGCCAGGGACAGCGTCCTCTCCGCGCCGAAGGTGGCGCACTCCGCGGTGCGCACCGGGCCGTGGCCCGCGCCCTCGGCCTTGAGCCGCTCGTACTCGGCGACCACCTCGCGCAGGTTCTTTTCGGCCTCGGCCACCGGGGGCATGCGCCGGGGCACGAGCTCCACCGGGACGACGGCCCCGCCCAGCACGGGGCCGGCCTGGAACGCGTCGTCGGCCAGCGCCCGCAGTCCGTCCACCGCGGCCTGGCCGAGCTTCCCGCCCAGGCGCTCGGCCTCGGCAAAGGTCTGGCCCTGCACGAACCAGCGCGGGCTCTGGTTGCCGCTGGGACCCATGTGGTAGAGCACGGGCAGGTCCGCCGCGTCCAGCCCCTCGCGCACCCGCGCCCGCGCGTAATGGGGAAAGTCGCTGGTGACCAGGGTCGAGTCCTCGTGCAGCACCGTGGGGTGCATCGAATACGTCATGGACACGGCCCGGGGCCTGCGGCTCTCCGGGTCGCGCACGACGAGCAGCCCCACCTCCGGGTCGGCCGGGCCCTCGGGGTCGTGGCGGTTGCCGCCCACGCCCTTGCCCGAGGCCGCGGTCCAGGCGAGCTCGGCCGGGCGCAGCGAACCCGCGGCCTCTTCGGCGGCTTCACGCACCTGGGCGGTCAACCGGTCCAGGAACTCGGGGTCCGGACCGTTGCGCGCGGGGTCGTCCTCGCGGCCCACCGCGTCATAGGTGATCGGCCCGGAATGGGTGTGCGTGCAGGAGACGAAGACCTGCGCCTCGTCCAGTCCGGCGGCCTCGGCCAGGGTCTTGCGCAGCTCCAGCGCCATGGTGGTGTGCAGGCCCACGATGTCCAGGGCCACGAGCAGCACCGCCTCGGCGTCGGTGCGCAGGCACAGCGCGGTGGCCAGCAGCGGATCGTGCACCCCGGTGCTGATGCGCTTCACGTGCGGGTAGCCGCACAGTTGCAGGGGCTTCTGCGGAGTGATTTCGCGCACTCCGGTTCCGGCTTGCAGGGGCATGGGTCGGGTCCTTTCAGTCCGAGGCGCGGTCCAGGCGCACGGGCTCCAGGCCGGGCACGAACCGGCAGGCCTCGACGAGCGCGTCCGCGCAGTGTGCGTACAGCATGGCCGCGTGGTGGATAAACGGCCCCTGCATCAGGGTCCGCTCCCACCGGGGCCAGTCGTCGACCTTCATCCACACGTAGTTGTTCAGGGTGTCGGGTCCGTTCATGCTCCGGCCCTGGCCCACGGCCAGGCGGTACTCGCCGCGGTCGCCGTCGAACCGGGCCACGGTGATCGGGCCCTGCTTCAGGGCGAAGTGCCCCATGCCCGACAGCGGGCTGGGCAGGATCCAGTGCTTGGCCAGGCGCACCGTGGCCTCGGGCGCGCGCATGGACAGGGGCGCGGCGCCATGCCACAGCAGGATCCCGTTGTCGTCCTCCGGGTGGCGCACGGTGAGGTCCGCGAGCCACGCCGGGCCGCGCCCGAGGCTGGCTCGTTCGATCAACACATTGCTGATCGCGCCGCAGATGTCGGACTCCGCGCCGACCGGGCACTCGTCGCCGACCATGGACGTGCCCAGGGATTGGATGCCCCCGAGCGCGGCGGGCAGGGAGGGGAAGCTCTCCAAGGCGAACGCGTCGAGCCCGTGCTCCTCGCGCATGGCCAGCATCTGGTCGCGCAGGGCCAGGTTGTTGATCAAGGGCGTGTCGTCATCGTCCCAGTTCTGAATGTCGAATTTGGCGCGGCACTCGGCGGCCTCTTTCTCGTACTGGTTCCACCCCTGCTTGGCGCGGTCGAGCACCGCGTCGATGAACCGGACCATGTCCAGGGGCAGCACCTCCACGTGAAAGCGCTCCAACAGCTCGCTCTCGTTGATGATCGTCGTCCAGAAAAAGTCGATGCGCTGGCCGATGTGCCCGATGCGCATGCCCGTGCGCAGGGGCTCGGCGGCGTTGACCGCCCCCAGGAACCGCTCCACGCCTTGGCGCAGGGGCGGGTCGTCGAGCCGGCAGTTCTCGATGTACGAGAAGGGCACGTCCAGCTTGTGCAGCACCTTGCTCGACGCGAACATGCCGCACAGGGTGTCGCGGTACCGGGTCCCGTCGGGCAGGGGCGCCTCGTCGCGCGGGCCCCACAGGAGCACGGGCACGCCCAGCTTGCGGCCGATCATGCCCACCGCGCCCTCGGTGCCGAAGTTGCAGTGCGGCACGAACAGGCACGAGACCCCGGCCTCGCGCAGGTGCGCGACCGCGATGTCCACGTGCGCCTGGTCGCGTATGAGGCCGTGTTCGAGCACGCCCTCCAGGTCCACGTACCGGACCCCCCACTCGGTCAGGCGGGCCTGCAGGGCCTCCTTGTACCGGACCGCGTCCTCGTTGCTGAATACGAACTTTCCGATGGGGCACAGCCCCAAGAGCGGCGTGCGGGCTTCCGACATGCTTTCCGACCTCCTCCACGGGTATGCGCAAGGCCCCAGAGTATACCGCCGCGTTCGCGCACCTGTCAAAAGGGGCGTGCGGATCCTGCGGCTCCCACGAAGGCGGCGGTTCCCGGCCAGGGGCCTTCGACCGCGCGGTTCCGGCCCGTACGGACCCTTTTTTGCTTGACGGGTTGCGGTAACCGCCTAGAATGCGGCACGATAGGACGAAGACACGACAGGACCGAGAGGGCCGCCCGGAGCCATGCGGCCCGAGAGCGAAGGCCGAACATCCCGGACGCCCGCCCTGCATGGGCCCCGGCCCACCGGCGTACTTCTCGTCTTTCGCCCGACAGCCCTGTCCGTTCGAGTGCGGCGGCCGACCGGCCCGCCGCAGAGCGAGGGGCGGTTCGCGGGGGAGCGGGACCGGACGAGGTCCGGAGCATCGGCCCGAGGCGCACGAGCGCGAGTTGAGGAAAGGACGGAACGTCAGATGGTCATGACCAAAGAGCGCAAGCAGGAGCTGATCCAGACCTTCGCCGCCGAGCAGGGCGACACCGGAAGCCCGGAGGTCCAGGTGGCGATCCTCTCCGAGCGGATTCGCGACCTCACCGAGCACCTGCGTACGCACAAGAAGGACAACCACTCGCGGCGCGGCCTCATCCAGATGGTCAACCGCCGCACCAAGCTGCTCAACTACCTGCGCAAAAAGGACGTGGAGCGCTACCGCTCCATCGTGCAGCGGCTGCAGCTGCGCAAGTAGCCGCGCGCCCCGGCACGTGCGCGCCGCGCCGTGTCAAAGGGGGCCCGCGGCCGTTTGTGCGCAGGGCCGCGCGCGGACGGGGACACGGACACGAGGCAGATCGCAAACGAGGACGCATAGGAACAGAAGAGAGGACGGGCAGACCGTCCGGAAAGCGAGAAGACCATGGACATGAACGAAGTGGCGGTGGAACGCACGATCGGCGGACGGCAATTGCGGCTGAGCACCGGGCTGATGGGCAAGCAGGCCGCGGGCGCGGTGCAGGCGACCTACGGGAGCACCTCGGTGTTCAGCGCGGTCAGCCTCGGCGACCCGCGCGCGGACATGGACTTCTTCCCCCTGTTCGTGGACTACCGGGAGAAGATGTACGCGGCGGGCAAGTTCCCGGGCGGGTTCTTCAAGCGCGAGGCGCGGCCCACGGAGAAGGAAACCCTGGTCATGCGCCTGACCGACCGGCCCATGCGCCCGCTGTTCCCCAAGGGGTTCCGCAACGAGGTGATCATCTACTCCCTGGTCCTGTCCGCCGACGGCGAGAACGAGCCCGACGTCGTGTCCATGACCAGCGCCGCGGGCGCGGTGGGCCTGAGCGTCATCCCGTTCGGCGGCCCGATGGCAGGCGCGCGAGTGGGCCGGGTGGACGGCGAGTTCGTGCTCAACCCCACCCAGCAGCAGCGCGAGTCCTCGGACCTGGACCTGGTGATCGCCGGCACCGCGGAAGGCGTGACCATGGTCGAGGCCGGCGCCGAGGAGATCGACGAGGACACCATGCTCGCGGCCATGGAGTTCGGCCACCAGGCCATCCGCGAGATCTGCGAGATGCTCGCCGAGCTGCAGGAGAAGGCCGGCAAGCCCAAGATGAACTTCCAGCCGCCCGAGCACACCGACCTCGTGGAGGCCATGCTCGACGCGGCGGGCGACCGGCTGCGCGAGGCGCTCCTCACGCCCACGAAGTTCGGCCGCCGGGACGCCAGCAAGCAGGTGCGTGACGAGGTGATCGCCAAGCTCGCCAAGCCCGAGGAGGAGGGCGGCCCCGACGAGGCCCTGCTCAAGGGCCTGTGGGAGGAGGTGACCGGCCGGGTGGTGCGAGCCCTGGTCCTCGAACAGGGCGCGCGCGTGGACGGCCGCAAGCCCGACGAGGTGCGCGAGATCGACGCGCGCGTGGCCATGCTCCCCTGCGCGCACGGGTCGGCGCTCTTCACCCGGGGCGAGACCCAGGCGCTCGCGACCGCCACGCTGGGCACCAAGAGCGACGAGCAGACCGTGGAGGGCCTGTACGAGCGCCGCGGCCAGAAGTTTTACCTGCACTACAACTTCCCCGGCTTCTGCGTGGGCGAGGCCAAGGTGCCCCGCGGTCCCGGCCGCCGCGAGATCGGCCACGGGGCCCTGGCGCAGCGCGCGCTCGAACCGATCCTGCCCCACGAGGACGGGTTCCCGTACACGATCCGCGTGGTCAGCGACGTCATGGAGTCGAACGGCTCCAGCTCCATGGCCTCGGTGTGCGGCGGGACGCTCTCGCTCATGGACGCGGGCGTGCCCATCCGCCGGCCCGCGGCCGGCATCGCCATGGGCCTGATGAAGGAAGATGACAAGGTGGTGGTGCTCTCGGACATCCTGGGCGACGAGGACCACTACGGCGACATGGACTTCAAGGTCGCGGGCACCCAGACCGGGGTGACCGCCCTGCAGATGGACATCAAGTGCACGGGCCTGTCCACCGAGATCCTGCGCGCGGCCCTGGAGCAGGCCCGCCAGGGGCGCATCCACATCCTGCGCGAGATGCTCAAGGCCCTCCAGCGCCCGCGGCCCGAGATCAGCCAGCTGGCCCCGCGGCTGCACACCCTGGTCATCAACCCGGAGCTTATCGGCAAGCTGATCGGCCCGGGCGGCAAGACCGTGCGCGCCATCCAGGAGGAGACCGGCGCCAAGATCGACATCGACGACACCGGCGAGATCATGATCGCCAGCCCGGACCAGGAGAGCCTGGCCGGGGCCATCCAGCGCGTGGAGGCCCTGGTCAAGGAGCCCGAGATGGGCGAGGAGTACAAGGACGCGGTGGTCAAGGCCGTGCGCGACTTCGGCTGCTTCGTGGAGATCAGCCCCGGCGTGGAGGGGCTGGTGCACATCTCGGAGCTCACCCACGGGTACGTGAAGACCATCTCCGACGAGGTGAAGGTCGGCGACCGGATGGACGTGAAGATCATCGCCATCGACGCGCAGGGGCGGATCAAGCTCAGCCGCAAGGCGCTGCTGCCGGAACCGCAGGAGACCACCGAGTAGCCCGTCCCGGCCCGGGGCGGCGGAGGGCGCCATGGACGTGGAGAAGGTCCGCCGCGCGACGCGCGAGCTGCTGGAAGGGATCGGAGAGGATCCGGACCGCCCCGGGTTGCGCGACACGCCCGGCCGGGTCGCCCGGCTCGCCGAGGAAATCTACGCGGGCACGGGCAAAGACCCGGGCGAGGTGATCCAGGTCATGCCCGGAGAGGAGCACGACGAGCTTGTGCTCCTGCGCGACATCCCCTTCTACTCGGTGTGCGAACACCATCTGCTGCCCTTCCACGGCCGGGCGCATGTGGCGTACCTGCCCAGCGGCGCGGTCACCGGGCTGAGCAAGATCGCCCGGGTGGTGGACCTGTTCGCCAAGCGTCCCCAGGTCCAGGAGCGGCTGACCACCCAGATCGCCGACTGCCTGGTCCGCACGCTCAAGCCCCAGGGCGTGATGGTGGTCATCGAGGCCGAGCACCTGTGCATGACCATGCGCGGGGTGCGCGCGCCCGGGTCGATTACGGTCACGAGCGCGGTGCGGGGCCTGTTCCGGGGCAACCCGGCCACCCGCAGCGAGGCGTTGGCCTTGATCCACGGCAAGAACGAGTGAGAGAGGCAGCGCCCATGCCCCGCACCGGTCTCCTGCGCGCGTGCGCCTTGCTCTCGGCCCTGGCCCTCGCGGCCGGGTGCTGGCAGCCGAACATTCCCCTCATGCCGGAGATCGGCGGCACCGGCCACCTGCCCGAGGACGGGTTTGTGCCCGGATGGCGGCGCGTGAGCGACGTGGAGCGCTACACCGGCAAGTCGCTGGAGGAGTACCTGGGCCGGCAGGCCACGCGCATCCGAAGCTACGGGTTCGAGATGCTGTACACCGCCGACTACCGGCGCCCCGGTGACGAGAACCCGACGCTCACCGTGGAAAGCTACGAGATGAACTCGCCCCTGATCGCCAGCGGCCTGTTCCACGACCATCGCGGGCGGCTCCTGCGCCGGCGCATCGAATACCGGCCCGTGGACGTGGGCGTGGAGGGGTTGGCGGCCGAGCGGTTCTTGTACTTCTACAAGCACAGGTACTTCTTCAAGGTCATCTACGCCGGACCCGAGGCGGACCAGCCCGACCTCGTGACCCTGGGGCGGGCCGTCGCCCGCCCGCTGCCCGGGGCCCGGCGTCCGCCGCGCGGGTTCGAGCACCTGGACGTGGAGGGCGTCAACCCCGCCAAGAGCTACGTCACCCCGGGCAATACGTTCGACTACGACTTCCTGCCGCCGGCCATCATGTGCGAGGCCCCGGGCGCGGGCGAGGTGGCGCGGGTGTTCCTGATCGGCCATTACGAAGAAGACGAGGCCGAGCGGACCGCCGAGGACTACCGCACCTGGCTCGAACTGAACGGCCTCGACTACGAGCTTCAGATGGTCCGCGACCCGCACGTGCGCGGGCGGCGGCTGGTGTGGCGGGCGCGCGACCCGGGCCAGGGCCGGGTGGTGTGCACCCAGGTGGAGACGTGGGTCATCGGGGTGCTCGCGCCCGAGACCTACGAACGCGGACAGGTGATCCTCGACCGCATCGCGGCGCGCATCCAGCGCCGCTGACCCGAGCGATCAACATCGGACAAGGGGACTCCATGGTTCGTCTCGTGAACAAGGCCCGCACCTGCGCGGTCCACGGCGCGGGCAAGGTGCGCCGTTGGTTCAACCACACCACGCGACCCGACCACGTAGACCGTCGGCTTCGGCGCCGGCGGGGCGAATGCGTGCGCTGCGGCGCGTGCTGCAAGCTGCTGTTCAAGTGCCCGCTGCTCGTCGAGCGTCCGGACGGGAGCACGGCCTGCCGCATCCACGGCAACCGGCCGGGCAACTGCCGCGTGTTCCCCATGGACGAGAACGACCTCGCCGACCGCGACCGCCTCCTGCCCGAGCTGCCCTGCGGGTACTACTTCGTGGAGGCCGACGACGCGCCGCCCACCGAGGCCGCCGCAGCCGACTGACCGCGCGGAGGCTCGAGGCCATGGACCGTCCCAACGTCCTGCTCCTGTACACGGACCAACAGCGATGGGACGCGCTCGGGTGCGCGGGCAACGCCCACGTGCGCACCCCGAACCTGGACGCCCTGGCCGCCGAGGGCGCGTGCTTCGACCACGCGTTTTGCAACGCGCCCACCTGCATGCCCAGCCGCGCGAGCCTGCTTTCGGGCCGGTATCCGCCGGGCACCGGCGTGACCGTCAACGGCATCGAGATGCCCGAGGACGTCCCGTGCCTCCAGCACCTGCTCGCGCCCTACGGCTACCACACCGCGAACATCGGCAAGCTCCATTTCCGGTGCCACTCGACGCGCAGGCACCAGGACCCGCATCCCGCGTACGGGTTCGACACGCTGATTCTCTCGGACGAGCCGGGCTGTTACGACGACGCGTACGTCGCCTGGGTGCGCGCGCGCGACCCCGGCATCGTGGAGGCCTGCCGCACGGACACCCCCGACGCGTGGCAGGGCGCGCCGCGGCGCGGCCGGGGCCGGGGGCTGCTGCGGCCGTACGCGTTCGAGGGCCCGGAGGCGCTCACCCACACCGCGTTCGTGGCCGACGAGACCTGCGCGTTCCTGGAGCGCCGCCGCGCGGACCGGTTCTTCTGCGTGGCCGGGTTCTACGCGCCGCACCCGCCGCTGAATCCTCCGCGCCGGTTCGTGGACATGTACGACACGGCGAGCCTGCCCCTGCCCGTGCGCGCCGAGCACGAGAACTACCGCGACGTCACGGACGAACAGTGGCGGCGGATCAAGGCCTTCTACTACGCGCAGGTGAGCCACATCGACGACCAGGTGGGCCGCATCCTCCAGACCCTGGACGCCTGCGGTCTGTCGGAAAACACGATCGTTGTCTTCACCTCCGACCACGGCGAGCACCTGGGCGACCACGGGCTCGTGTCCAAGGGCAGCCCGCTGGACAGCTCCTCGCGCGTGCCCCTGGTCGTGCGCTACCCGCGGGCGGTCGAGGCCGGGACCGCGCGCAGCGAGCTCGTGGAGGCCGTGGACCTGGCGCCCACGATCCTGGACTGGTGCGGGGTGCAGGCGCCGGGGTTCGTGCAGGGCCGCAGCGTGGCGCCGCTCCTGGCGGGCGGCGAGTACACGCCGCGGCAGAGCGCGTTCATGATGATGCGAATCCCCTTCGGATCCTCGTACAAGGCGGTGCGCACGCGCGAGGCCCTGTACGCGGCCTGGCGCGAGGGGGAGGACCTGCGCGAGCTCCTGTACGACCTGGCCGCGGACCCGCACGAGCTGTATGACGTGGCGGGCGACACCGGGCGCGAGGCGCTCCTGCACGCCATGCGCACGGAGCTCGTCCGCCGATGGTTCGACGTGGAGCCCCAATACCCGTTGCGCACAGGTGCGTACTGACAGGCCGCGCCCCCTGCGCCACGCTGGCACCGAAAGGAGAGAGACGCATGAGCGAGCGCAAGACCCATCGCATCGCGGTCATCCCCGGAGACGGCACCGGCCCGGAGGTCACGGCCGAGGCGGTGAAGGTGCTCTGCGCCGCGGCCGAGCGGCACGGGTTCGGCCTGGAGACGACCGAGTTCGACTTCGGCGGCGAGCGGTACAAGCGCACGGGCGAGATCTGCCCGGACGGCTTTCTGGAGGAGGTGCGCGGGTTCGACGCCATCTTCCTGGGCGCGATCGGCCACCCGGACGTGAAGCCCGGCATCCTGGAAAAGGGGCTGCTCTTGCGCCTGCGCTTCGCCCTGGACCAGTACATCAACCTGCGGCCCGTGCGCCTGTACCCGGGGGTGGACTGCCCGCTCAAGGACAAGGGGCCCGACGAGGTCGACTACGTGGTCGTGCGCGAGAACACGGGCGGCCTGTACACCGGCACGGGCGGCCTGTCCATGCAGGGCACCCCGCACGAGGTGGCCGTGCAGAGCATGGTCTACACCCGCCACCAGGTGGAGCGCTGCCTGCGCTACGCGTTCGCCTATGCGCAGCGGTTCGGCAAGAAGGCGCGCGGCCGCGGCGAGGCGAACACCCTGGCCCTGGTGGGCAAGACGAACGTGCTCACCTACGTGTACGACCTGTGGGAGCGGGCGTTCCACGAGATCGGCGAGGCCGAGTTCCCGGACGTGGCCCGCGAGTACTTTCACGTGGACGCGTGCTGCATGTGGATGGTCAAGAACCCCGAGTGGTTCGACGTGCTGGTGACGGGCAACATGTTCGGCGACATCATCACCGACCTCGGGGCCATCACCCAGGGCGGCATGGGCATCGCCGCGGGCGGGAACATCAACCCCGAGGGCGTTAGCATGTTCGAGCCCATCGGCGGGTCCGCGCCCAAGTACACGGGCCAGGGGGTCATCAATCCGCTGGCCGCCGTGTGCGCGGGCGCCATGCTCCTGGAGGCCCAGGGCGAGGTGGCCGCCGCCCGCGCGGTGGAGGACGCGGTGCGCACGGTGACCGCCACCAAGCTCAAGAGCCTGTCGGCCGGGCGCATGGGGTTTTCCACCGCGCAGGTCGGGGACCTCGTGGTCGAGGCCCTGGGCTGAGTCCCGCGCTGCGCCGCGCGTCCACCGTCCGCACCCGGTCCATAGGGACGCCATGCCCATCGACACGTTGCTCGACGCTGCGCGCGAACTCTCGTCCGACCGCTTGGGCGGGCCGCCCACGGCTGCGGGCGTGGCGCCGGGCCGGGTCGAGGTCCTGGGCAACCACACCGACTACAACGACGGGTACGTGCTCGCCGCGGCCATCGACCGGCACGTGGTCGTGGCCGGACGGCCGCGAGCGGACGGTGCGGCGCGCGTGTACTCGGCCGCGTTCGACGCGCAGGCGGGCTTCGACGTGAACGCGCCCGCGCGCACGCCCCGGGCGCCCTGGCTCGACTATGTGGCCGGCGTGGCCCACGAGCTCGGCCGCGCGGGCGCACCGGTCAGTGGGTTCGAGGCCGTGATCTCGGGCGACCTGCCCCGCGACGCCGGGCTGTCGAGCTCCGCGGCGCTGGAGGTGGCCGCGGCGCGGTTCCTGTTGGAGCTTTTCCCCTTCGACCTGGCCCCGGGCGACCTGGCGCGGCTGTGCCAGCGCGCGGAGAACGAATTCGTGGGCGTGCCCTGCGGGATCCTGGACCAGTGGACCTGCGTGCACGGCGTCGCGGACGCGGCGCTCTTGCTCGACTGCCGCGAGCTCGCGCACGAGGCCATCCCGCTCGGGGGCGCGGCGCTCGTCATCGCGGACACGCACGCGCCCCGGCGCCTGGCCGACGGCGGGTACGAGCGGCTGCGCGCGGACTGCCTGGCCGCGGCACAGGCCCTCGCCGCGCACGTGGCCGGGGCTACGCACCTGCGCGACATTCCGCTGTCCGTGCTGGAGGCCCACGAACACGAGCTTTCTGCGGACCAGGCCCGCCGCGCCCGGCACGTGCTGCTGGAAAACGACCGTGTGCTGCGCGGCGCGCAGGCCCTGCGCGCGCGAAAGCCCGCGGCCCCGGGCGCGCTCATGCGCGAGAGCCATGCCTCGAGCCGCGAGCTCTTCGGCAACTCCTCGCCGGAGCTCGACGCCATGGTGCGCTCCGCGCGCGACCTGCCCGGCTGTTACGGCGCGCGCCTGTCGGGCGGCGGGTTCGGCGGGTCCACGGTGAACCTGGTGGGCGCCCGGGCCGCCGAGGCGTTCGCCCCGGCCCTGGCCCGGGCCTACCGGGCGCGCACGCGCATCGCCCCGGCCGTGCACGTGTGCCGCGCGGCCGCGGGCGCGCGCGGCATCAGGCTGTAGGAACCGTCATGGCCGGGCGAGTCGACGCGGTCGTGTTCGACCTGGGCCGGGTGCTCATCGGCGTGGACACCGGGGCCCTGGCCGCGCGCCTGGCCGCGCACACCACGCGCTCTGCGCAAGACATGCTCCGGACGCCCGAGGCGCGCGCGCTCGCCGAAGCGTACGAGACGGGGCGCACCGAGACGGACGCGTTTTGCCGGGACATGATCTCCGCCCTGGGCCTGGACCTCGGGCCCGAGGACTTCGCGCGGGTGTGGACCGGGATCTTCACCCGATGGCCGGACATGGAGGCGTTGTTCGCCGAAGTGCGCGCGCGGGCGGCCGTGGCCATCCTGTCCGACACGAACCCGCTGCACTGGCGCGCGATCCAGGCGCTCGCCCCGCCCCTGGCCGCGCCCGACGCGGTGGGCCTCTCCTACCGGATCGGCGCGTGCAAGCCCGACCCGGCCACATACGCCGCGGTCGTTCGGGCCCTGGGCGCGGCGCCCGAGCGTTGCGTGTTCGTGGACGACCTGGACGCGAACGTTCGGGGCGCGCGGCGCGCGGGTATGCGCGCGTTCCGGCACACGGACGCGCGCGCGTCGCGCGAGCGGCTTCTCGACATGTTGGGGGACGGGTGACCCGCTTAGTTCGCGAGTTCGAGGTGGTGGTGCTGGGTCTTGCGCAGCCGCTCGCGCTGGCGGCCGAGCGCCTCCAGGGCGAGCTCCAGGCGCACGAGCAGGTCCAGGGCCTCGTCGCCGAGCTGCGCGCGGACCTCCGGGTTCTCGAGCGCGAGCTGTGCGGTCAGGTGCGCGAGCGCGGCGTCGTCGGCCGCGCCCTGGAGCGTGGCGCGGATCTCGCGCAGCTGTTCGCACAGGCGCCTGGCGTCGGACTGGTTCACGGTCGCTCCTTGCGCACAAGACCGGCGCGGCCGACACGCACATTCCCGACAGCCGCGTACATGCGTATCGACCGGTCCGCCGCGTCGCTTTAGCCAACCAGGGCCGCAGCGGACGCGTGCGCCGAGGCGCATGCGCAATGGCGCCCCGCGCGCACGCGGTATGCGGATGCGGGAACGGGTCTTGCACCGGCCCGCGGAGGTGGTACAGTCTGCTTGCGCCGCGGGCGCGTCCGCCGGGAGAGATCCAGCATGCGCCACACCCGATCCGCCATGCACAGCCTGCCGGTGAGCTGCGCAGGGGCCGCGCTCTTGGTGGCGGCGCTCGCAGGCGCGCCGCGCGCGGGCGAGGGCCCTCAGGTGCGCTACCGGGTGCGCCTCGTGGGCGCGGAGGGGGACGAGGCGCGCGAGCCCGCGCATGTGGGGGCGGCCGAGGTCTTTCCGGGCGGGATTCCGGCCGCGCGGTGCGTGGTGCAGGTGCGCACAGCCGACGGCGCGCCGGTGCGCCACCGCGTGCTGTGGCGCGCCACGGGCGAGCCGCTCAAGGTCCAGTTCGACACCTCCTCGGGCGCGGAGGCGTACGAGGTGCTCCTGTCCGAAGGCACACCCCCGGCCTCGTCCGGATGGCGGCCGCGCGCGGGCCTGGTGCTCGAGACCCGCGCCTACCCCGGCGGCACGGCCAGGAACTGGGACGAGGCCCTGGCCCTGTGGCAGCAGGCCGCGCGTCCCCTGGGCCGAAGCCTGGTGGACAAGATCTGGCACGGCATCCACCCGCACGGGCCCACCGAGGCGCTGATCGCCGGATACCAGGGCGCGTTCGTGGCGCCCAAGACGGGCACGTATCTGTTCGCCGCGGTGAGCGACGACGCGAGCTTTCTGCGGGTGGACGGCGAGCTCGTGGCCGCGTGGCCGGGCTGGCACTCGGTGTGGCGGGGCCGGCGCGGCGAGCACCGCGGCAAGAAGCACCTCGCCGAGGGCGTGCACGTGATCGAGTACGTCAACGTCCAGCGCGACCAGAACTTCTGCGCGGTGGCCGCGTGGCGCGTGCCCGGCGAGAAGAACCTGGAGGTCATCCCGGCCGAGGCGTTCGTGCCCGTGGCCCGGTTCCAGGTCCGGGACGCCGCGGGCGGCCCTTACTTCGGGTGGAAGCTCGCGCGCCACGTGCGCGCGGACGGCCACGCCCTGGTGCGCGCGCGGTTCCTGGCCGCCCAGGATGGGGCCGGCGACGGCGGGGCGTGGATCTGGCGGTTCGACGACGGCGCGCAGGCGCGGGGGCGTGCGTGCGCGCATCTCTTTCTGCGGCCGGGGCTTCGCACGGTCACGCTCACGCGCGCGCGGGCCGACCGAGAGGCCGAGGAACTCACCTGCGCCGTGCACGTGCACCCCGTGTGGCCCCAGCGCGTGGACCTGGACGAGGACGCGCTCGCGCAGGAGCGCGAGGCGCTCCGGGCGCGCGACCTGGGCAAGGCGCCCGTGGCCGACCTCGCGTACCTCGTGCGGTTCGCCCACGCCGCGGAGGACCACGCGATCCTGGACCATGCGGGCGCGGCGTGCCTGGCGCGCGCGCAAGACTTCTCGGGCGAGGCGGCGCAGGTCTTCCTGCTGCTGGCTTTCCACTACCAGGACCCCGAGGTGCGCGCCTACGGCCGGGCCGAGGCGGCCTTCCGCGCGGCGCTCGCGAACCTGCCCGAGGACAGCCCGCCCGCGCACCGCGCGCGGCTGCACCTGGCCGGGCTCTACATCCACTGCTGGACGGACGCGGCCGCGGGCCTGGAGCTTCTGGAGCGCGTGGACCCCGAGCGCCTGTCGGACGCGGACCGGCGGCTGCGCCACATCTACGAGGCCGACGCGCGGCTCACCCGGGGCGAGGTGGACGCGGCCCGGCGCCTGTACACGCAGGCCGGGACCGTGGTCGCGCGCGAGGACCTGGAGTACGCGGCCAAGCGGCGCGCCCGGCTGGAGGCGGCCAAGCACTACGTGGACACAGGCGCCTATGACAAGGCCGAGGAGATCATCCGCGCCGTGGAGTGGGAGACCCCGCTCGAGCGCCTGGGCACGGAGACCGGGCGCATCATGGTCCGCGTGCACCTGGGCCGAGAGGAGCACCGGTTCGCGCGCGCGCACTGCCGGCGCCTGTTGCAGGCCGCGCAGACCGACCGCGACCGGGCCGAGATCCTGTTCCGCCTGGCCGAGGCCGAGTTCGCGCTCGGGGCGCGGGACGCCGCGGCCGAGGCGCTGGGGCGGCTGTTGGACGCGTATCCGTACAGCGAGGCCGCGGCCCGGGCCAAGGACCGGTGGGCCGCGCAGCTCGCCGCGCAGGAGGCCGGGCCATGAGCCGCGCGCGGCGCGGGTGCCTCGCGTTCGTGGTGCTGGTCCTCGTCGCGCTCGCGGGCGCGGGGGTGCTCGGGTGGCGGGCCCTGCCCGGCCTCGCGCACGAGGCCGCGACGCGGGCGCTCACCCAGGCCGGGTGCACGGACGTGTTCGTGACCGTGCGGCGGGCCACACCCTGGCGCGTGGAGCTGGGCCCGGTGCTCGCGCGCCGGGGCGCGCAGCTTCGCGCCGAGCGGGTGATTGTCACCTTCCTGCCCCACCGGGCCGCGCGCGGACAGGTGGACGCGATCGAGGTCCGGGGCCTGTCCGTGGACCTGGACGAGCCGGCGGCCCTCGCCGCCTGGCCGGAGGTGGACCTGGCCGCGCTTCGAAGCGCCGTGCCCGCGCAGCGGGTGGCCGTCACGGACGCGACCGTGACCCTGCCCATCGCAGGCCGCGAGGTGCGCGCCGAGGCGGCGGGAACGCTTCTTGCCGAAGAGGAAGAAGGCGCGCTCCTGTTCGACGCGCGCGCGCGGGCCCTGGGCGCGCAGGTGCGCGTGCAGGGCACGGTGGCCGGCTCGCCCGCGAACCTGGAGGCGAGCGCGGTGTGCACGGGCGCGCTCGGCGCGCTGCGCGCATGGGGGCCGCAACGCCGAGGGTCCGACGCCGCGGACGAACACGCCGCCCCGCCCGATGAGAGCGGTGCCCAAGTTGCGCGCGAGCCGGGCACCCTGTGGGCCCGGTGCTGGACCGCGGGCGGCCGGCTGGCGTTCGCCGCGTGGTGGCCCGTGCAGGCCGGGCTTCGCCTCGAGGCCGAGGGCGACCTGCGCCCGGGCGAGGCGGGCGGCGCGCCCGTCCTGGACCTGCGCGCGACCACGGGCCCGGCGCGCCTGTCGAAAGGCGGGGCGCTCAAGGGCCTGGTGCCCGGGCTCGCGGCGTGGGAGTTCGACGGCCCCGGCGAGGCGCGCGCGCACGTCACCGGGCCCCTGGACGCCCTGGAGGCGAACGCCACGGTGGAGGCGCACGGCATGGACATCCTGCACAGGGAGTGGGACCTCGCCCTGCGGGAGGTGCGCACCACGGTGCCCTTCCGGACGCTCGCGCCGCCGACGACCGACGGGCGCGTGGACCTGACGGCGGGTGCGCTCTACATCGGGGACGTGGTCCTGGGCCCGGGCGAGGCGGCCTTCACCCGCGCGGCCGACGGCGCGGTGCACGTGCGCGAGGCCGCGTTCGACTGGGCCGACGGCCGGCTGCGCGTGGAGGACGTGGCCGTGCCCGCGCGCGCGGGCGGCGTGCGCGTGCGCGTGCAGGTGGACGACGTGCGCCTGGGGCAAGTGCTCGAGCTCCTCAGCGGCGGCCGCGTGCAGGGCGAGGGGCGGCTGTCGGGCTGGTGGACGCTCACCTTCGCCTGGGCGCCGGAGGCGGACATCGACTTCGGCCCGGGGCGGCTGGCCGCCCGGCCCGCGCAGGGGTGGTTCGGGGTGCGCGACCCGGCGGCCCTGGGCGCGGCGCTGTCTCTGCCCGAGGCCGAAGGCGCGCGCGGGGAGATTTTGCAGAAGACCAAGCAGGCGCTCGGGGACTTCGCCTTCGACGCGCTGGAGGTGGAGTTCAGCCGCGAGCCGGACGGCGGGTACCTGACCCGCATCCAGACCCGCGGCCACGGCCCGCGCGGCGAGGAGCCCATGGAGTTCGGCGGCGTGACCTTCAACATCCGCGACCTGGACGACCTGCTGCGGCCGATGCTGTTGCACAGCCGGGCGTGGAAGCGCGGGCTGGAGGTGCGCCTCAACCGCAAGCTCGAGCGCCTGGCCGGCGGGCGCGAGGAGGCCGCGCCCGCGCCCCCCGCGCAGCCGGCGCCCGCGCCCGCGCGGGAACGGGCCGATGAGCCCGATACACAGAAGACGGCGGAGGACCGCGCCGTGGAGCGGTTCTTTGGGCCCTGAACGGGCGAACAAGGAGGAGCCAGGTGAGCGGCCGATGGCAGGCCGTCGCCCTGGCCGCGGTCCTGGCGGGCTGCGCGCCGGTGACGGTCAAACACGAGGTGGAGCCGATCTACGTGACCGTGGACGTGAACATCCGCGTGCAGAAGCGGCTCCAGGAGTTCTTCGACTACGAGGAGGACCGCAGCCCCGAGGACGCGGTCCCGCCGACCGAGGAGGAGAGGCCATGAACAGAATCATGCGCGCCCCGCGCGTCGGGGCGCTCGTCGTGGCGGCCTGGGCGATGGTGTGCATGCTGGGCTGGGCGCGGGCCGCCGACGAGGTGGACCTGGACGCGCTCAAGGCCCGGTTCCAGGCGCGCCACGAACGGATGATGACGCTCAAGCAACAGGGGCTCGTGGGCGAGACGTGGCGCGGATACGCGGCCCTCACGCCCCGGGGCGAGGAGGAACTCGCCGGCCCCCGGGCGCGCGAGCGCCGGGAGGAGGTCCAGAAGCTCCTCGCCGAGGAGAACGCGGACCGCAAGACCCTCTACGCGCACCTCGCGCGCCAGGAGGGCACGACCACCGACCAGGTGGCCCGGCAGAACGCGGTGCTCAAGTTCAAGAAGGCCGGCCCCGACGAGCGGTTCCAGGACCGCGAGGGCCGGTGGTGGACGAAGCGCGAGATGCTCGAGGCCGCGGAGGCCGAGTAGCGAGGCGCACCCCCCCCCGGATGCCCCGACCGGCGCGCGGTTCGCACGCGCGCCGGCGGGGTCGCCTCGGCCTTGGAAGTCCCCGGCGGGCATCGCCGGGTCTTGGTGCGCCCCGGTTCACCGCGCGACATGGAGACATGAAAACGGGCCCCGGCCGTTCGGCCGGGGCCCGCTCGTGCGCAGTTCAGCCCGTTGTGTTGACGCGCCGGTTGTCGGTTTACAGATCCCCCGGGTACGGGTGGCCGAACGGATCGTAGGTGCCGTAGTACCCCACGAACGAGCCGTAGTCCGGCCTGGCGGTGGGGTTGTCGTGGTAATACCCGACCTCGCGGCCGAAGTAGTAGTCCCAGCGCAGGTCCATGTCCACGATGCCGTACCCGTTGCGGAACTCCACGTGCGTGTCCATGAACCCGACGTTCACCCCGCCGATGGCGAGCGTGCCGCCTTCGTAGATCAGCTTGCCGATGCCGTGGTTCATGTCCTGGGGCGGGCGCATGACCGAGCGCGTCGGGTCGCTCAGCCTGATGTTGCCGCCGTTCTCTTCGACCTTGTAGGTCTGGTAGTCCAGACCGTCGGTGTCCACGAAGCAGCCGATCTCCGAGGCGTGGTTGGCCAGGGCGTTGGCAAACCGGACCTTCTCGCCGAACATCTCATAGTTGCATCCATAGGGCGGGGAGGGCCCGAGCTCGCGGCTGTTCTTCATCGTCGGGCATTCCATGACCGGGAACCTCTCCATGGCAAAGTTCGTGCGGTCGACGCCCGGCGGCGGACCGCCCAGGTAATGGAGGAAGTACGTGCCCCGGTTGCTTGATGGGTGGTACCAGTACATCCCCCCGAAGGTCCCGTCGTTGTCCTCCAGGTAAAGAAGGATCGCCTGCGAGATCTGCTTCAAGTTGCTCTGGCACCTGGCGGTGTTCGCCGCGTCCCTGGCCCGATCCAGCGCAGGCAGCAAGATCGACGCCAGGATGGCGATGATCGCAATCACCACCAGCAGCTCCACCAGCGTGAACCCCTTTCCTCGCGCGCGCATGTGTCCCCTCCTTCGTTCCTGCCCTGTCCTTGTCGCACCCTCAGGCTATGACCTTATCAGGTCCTCGCCTCGCGGCCCCCGAGGCCGCGCAGCGCTGTCTCGCGCACCCGGATTGTAGGCACCCTCCTTGCACCCGTCGACCCGTGTCCTTGACGTCCGGTAACATAGCCCCCTGTTCGGCCTTTGTCAACTGAAATCCTGCGCCGTTTTCCTCCGTGCTGCGTAACCTCGGGGACCACACAGGCATTCTGGCCCGCACGCGCGCGTCTGTCAACCATTTTTCTCCGGATTTTCACAACGCGCAAGCGGCATGCAAACGCAAGCCCGCACGCATGTTGGCCCTTGCGCCTGCGGCGCCGCGCGGTGGGTGCCTTGCGGGCAAGGCGCGCGTGAGGCCCTGCATGCGCGCGCCGGCCGCCGGCCGGGCCCGCGCAGCGTGGTCAGGCCGCGTCCTGCGCCCCCTTCCCCGCGGGGCAGGCCCGTGTGCAGACCCGATCGGGAATTTTCCGCCCCCCCCGGCGAAATCGCCCGCGCGCCGGCCCAAGCGCGGGATATAATTAATAGGGTGTGGAGAGCGGGCCCGCCGCGGCCGGGGCCGCGGATGCAATACGCGTCGCCCGCGCGGCGTTCTCTCCCGGAGCGGGTCCGCGCCCGGGCGCGGGACCCTGGAGGGCGTGTCATGTCGGACAAGGTGTCACGGGCCTTCGGGCTCTTGGTTCTCGTGTGCATGACGGTCGGCGCCGCGCGCGCCGGCGAGGACGCGTGGCTGCGGCCGCTCGGGCCCCCGCCGCCGGCCAAGCCCCGGCGCATCGGCGCGGGCGAGGGATTCGCGCCCCTGCCCTTGCCCGTGACGCCGTTGCGCCGCTCGGAGCGCAAGCGCGAGCCCGCCCCGCCCAAGCTCGTGGGCAAGGTGGTGTGGGGCGAGGTGTCGAACTTCACCTACGAGTCCGGGCACGAGACGCGCGTGGCGGACTGGAACATGTGCCCGGGCGACGTGCGCAATCTCCTGCGCACCGCCGGCCGCGCGCTGGCCGCGCCCTACGGGGCCGAGGCCGTGCGCCTGGCCGAGTTCCACGGCGACCCGGCGCGCACGCCGGTCCTGTTCTTCTCCGGCGGGCGCACGTTGAAGCTCACCCCGCACGAGATCGAGCTCGTGCGCGAGTACGTGCTCGCGGGCGGGATGGTGGTGTTCGACTCGATCGCCGGCAGCCCGTACTTCTACGAGGCGGCCAAGGCGGCCGTGCGCGAGGCGTTCCCGGAGCTGGCCCTGCGCACCGTCCCGGCCGACCACCCCGTGTACCACATGCTCGCGGACGTGGACACGGTCGCCTATCCGCGCAACCTGGACGCGGACCGCCCGCGCCTGGAGGGCGTGTACGTGGGCTGCCGCATCGGCGCGCTCATCAGCCCGTACGGCCTGGGCTGCGGCTGGGACGGGCACGAGGTGCCGCTCATCCGAGAGGCGGTCTTCTACGACGTGGAGAGCGCGAACAAGATCGGCGTGAACCTGGTCGCGTACGCGGTGGGGTACGGCAACGTCGGCCGCGCCGAGGCCAAGCCCGAGCTCTTCGGCACGCTCGACGAGAAGCGGCCCACCGACGAGTTCGTGTTCGCCCAGATCCGCCACGAGGGCGCGTGGAACGTGCATCCCGGGGGCGCGGCCGCGCTCTTGCGCCGGCTGCGCGCGGGCACCAGCCTGCGGGTGTCCCTGCGGCGCGTGCCCGTGGATCCGGGCGAGGACGACCTGTCCGGGTTCCCGTTCCTGTATCTCACCGGACTCGATACGTTCCAATTCTCGGACGCGGACGTGGCCGCGCTTCGCCGGTTCCTGGACGGGGCGGGGACGCTGTTGGTCAACAACGGGCTGGGGCTGTCCACGTTCGACGGCGCGGTGCGCCGGGAGCTGAAGCGCGTGCTGCCCGAGGCCGAGCTTGCGCCCGTGCCCGTGGACCACCCGGTGTACAGCACGGTGTTCCCGGTGCGCACGGTGCGCTACACCCCGGCCGTGGTCAAGGCCCACCCGGACCTACAGGCCCCGCTGCTGGAGGGCATCGCCCTGGGCGGGGAGCTGCGGGTCATCTACAGCCCCTTTGACCTGGAGGCCGGGTGGCAGGGCACCGAGCACCCCCTGTGCCGGGGGGTCGCGCCCGAGTCGGCCATGGAGCTGGGCGTGAACGTCGTCCTGTACGCGGTCACCCACTGAGCGCAGCGTAGGGAGCGGGCCGATGGCCGACAAGCTTCGGATCGTGGGCGGGCGCGGGCGGGGCGCGGAGCACGAGCTGCGCGAGGAGCGCGTGCTCGTGGGAAGCGACCCCGGGTGCGCGGTGGTGCTCGCCGACGACGGGGTGCTGGGGCGCCACGCGGTGCTCGAACGGCGCAACGGGACCTGGACCCTGCGCGCGCTCGACACGGGCCGGCCCATCGCCGCGGCCGGGCGCCTGGTGCAGGAGATGCGCCTGGAGCACGGGGCCACCTTTTCGCTCGGCGAGGCGGAGCTTCGGTTCATGACCGCCCGGGCGCTCATCGACGCGCAGCCCCTGTCCGGACGCAGCTTCAAGGACCCGGAAAAGGCCGTCGAGCGCCTGGCCCACGCCCGCGCGCGCGTGGCCGCGCAGATCGGCCGGGTGATCGTGGGCCAGGCCGAGGTGCTCGACCAGGTGCTCGTGGCTCTGTTCGCGCGCGGGCACTGCATCCTGGTGGGCGTGCCGGGACTGGCCAAGACCCTGCTCGTGCGCACGCTCGCCGGGACGCTGGACCTCGACTTCCGGCGCGTGCAGTTCACCCCGGACCTCATGCCCGCGGACGTCACGGGCACGGACATCCTGGAGGAGGACGCCGCCACGCGCCGGCGGGGGTTCCGGTTCGCGCGCGGGCCGGTGTTCACGAACATCCTGCTCGCCGACGAGATCAACCGCACCCCGCCCAAGACCCAGGCCGCCCTGCTGGAGGCCATGCAGGAGCGGCGGGTGACCGCCTCGGGCCACACCCACGACCTGCCGCAGCCGTTCCTGGTCCTGGCCACGCAGAACCCGATCGAGCAGGAGGGCACCTACCCCCTGCCCGAGGCGCAGCTGGACCGGTTCATGTTCTCCATCCACGTGGCCTATCCCTCGGAGGAGGAGGAGCAGCGCATCCTGCGCGAGACCACCCGCGACCTGCGCTGGGAGGTCGACCGGGTGCTCGACGCGGCGAGCGTGATCCAGTGCCAGCACCTGGTGCGCCAGGTGCCGGTCAGCGACCACGTGGCCCTGTACGCGGCGCGGCTGGTGCGCGCGTCCCGGCCCGGAGACCCGGGCGCGCCGGAGTTCGTCAACCAGTGGGTGCGCTGGGGCGCGGGCCCGCGCGCCGGGCAGTACCTGCTCCTGGCGGCCAAGGCGCACGTCATCCTGGCGGGCCGGTTCTCCGTGGGGTGCGAGGACGTGCGCACCTACGCGCTGCCCGTGCTGCGCCACCGCATCTTCTGCAACTTCGCGGCCGCGAGCGAGGGGGTGTCCACCGACCAGATCGTCACCCGCCTGGTCGAGGCGGTCCCCGAGCCGACCTACTGACCCCCTCCCGGCCGGGGGAGGTCCCATGCCCGCCCCTGCCACGTACCGATGCCTGCCGCCCGAGCTCGCCGACCGGCTGGCCGCGTACGGCATCACGGTGCGCCGCCCGGTGGAGGGACCGCTACAGGGCCTGCACCGCAGCCCGCACTTCGGCGCGTCCGTGGAGTTCGCCGAGTACCGCGCCTACACGCCCGGCGACCCGGTGGGCCTGGTGGACTGGGCCGTGTACGCGCGCAGCGACCGGTACGTGGTGCGCCGGTTCGTGGAGGAGACGAACCTGCGCGCGTTCGTGCTCGTGGACGTGTCCGAGAGCCTGGCCTTCCGGGGCGCGGGCCCGGGCCCCAAGCTCGCGTACGCCACGCGCCTGGCCGCCGCGGTCCTGTACGTGCTCCTGCGGCAAGGGGACAGCGGGGGGCTTGTGCTCTTTCGCGCGGGCGAGCGCAGGTGGCTTGCGCCCACGGGCAGCTTCGAGGGGCTGCGGCCCATGCTCCGGGCGCTGGACGCGGCCCGGGCCCGGGGCGGCACGGACGTGGAAGGGGCGCTGGGCGAGGCGGCCGAGCGCCTGACCGGCCGCAGCCTGGTCGTTGTGATCAGCGACTTGCTGGAGGCCCCGACGCGCGTGTTGCGCGGCATCCAGCGCCTGCGCCACGACGGGCACGAGGTCACCGTGTTCCAGGTCCTGGACCCCCGGGAGCTGCGCCTGCCCTCGGGCACGGTGGCCGAGCTGCGCGAGCTCGAGACGGGCCGGCGCATGGCCGTGGACCTGGATGAGCTGCGCGAGGCGTACGCGCGCGAGGTCCAGCGGTTTCTCGAAGAGCTGCGCCAGGGCTGCCACGCGAGCGGGGCGGACTATCACCTCGCCCAGACCACCGCGGGCGTGGAGCAGGTCCTGGCGCGGCGGGCGGTGCGGCCATGAGCCCGACGGTGTTCCTGTATCTGATGCCCGCGGCGGCGCTGCCGGTGGTCTGGCACCTGTTCCTGCGGGTGCGCCGGCGGCCGGTGGCCGTGTCCACGCTCATGTTCTTCGAGCGCATGGACCCGCGGCTGACCGCGCGGCGGCGCATCCGGGAGTGGCTGGCGCTCCTGCTGCGCTGCGCGTGCATCGCGCTCGTGCTCCTGGCCCTGTACAACCCCACATGGCGCGGCGCGGGCGGCGGGGGCCGGGTGGCGCTAGTGGTGGCGCTGGACAACTCCGCGTCCATGAGTGCGCTCGCCCCGGACGGTCGCGAGAAGCGCGCCGTGGCCCGCGCCGGGGCCCAGGCCCTGCTCGCGGACCTGGCCGAGGACGACCTCGCCGGGCTCGTGTTGCTCGTGGACGATCCCCTGGCCGCGGAAAGCCGGACGCTCACCGCGGACAAGACCGCGGTGCGCGCGGCCCTCGGCGGCGTGGGCCCCACCCAGGCGCGGGGCAGCCCGTCCGCGGCGCTCGCGCGCGCCGCGGCGCTTCTTTCGTCCACCGCGGCCGCGCACCCGGAGGTGCACGTCTTCACCGACCTCCAGGCCGGCGAGTGGGAGCGAGCCCCGGCGCGCACGCCCCGGTTGCGCCCGGACGCGCGGGTGTACGTGCACGCGGTCCCCTCGGCCCCGCGCGAGGGCGCCAACGTCGCGATGCTGGGCGCCGCGTTTGCGCGCGAGCGGGTTCTCGCCGGCCGGCCCGCCTTGGTGCGCGTGCGCCTGGCCAATCCCGAGGGCCCGGACACGGCCGTGCACCTCGGGCAGGAGGACGACAGCGGCGCGCGCACCACGCGGCGCGTGGCTCTGGCCGCCGGGGCACAGACCGAGGTCACCCTGTCCGTGGTCCCCCAGGCCCCGGGCGCGCACTGGGTGCGCGTGTGGGTGGAGGGCGACGCGTTCGCCGCGGACAACCAGGCATTCGTGGCCTTTCGAGCCGCGGGCCCGGCAATGGTCCTGTTCGCGGGCGAGGTCGGCGACTACGGCATGCTCCCCCTGGCCCTGGCCCCCAGAGGCGCGGGCTCGGCGAGCGGACTGCGGCCCGTGGGCGTGCCCGCCGCGTCCCTGCCCCAGGCGATCGGCCGCGAGCAGCCGGCGCTCGTCGCGGTCACCTGGCGCGCGCTCGCACGCGCCGCGGCCGAGGGCTGGGAGGCGCCGCTTCGCGACTGGGTGGAAGGCGGCGGGCGCCTCCTCGTCGTGCCCGACCCCGAAGCCCGGCCGGGCGCGGTGCAAGCGCCCGCCTGGGTGGGCGCGAACGTGCAGGCCCCGGTCGACGCGGGCGAGGCCGGGGAGCCCGTGCTTGTGTTCGACGCGGGCGCGCCCCTGTTCGACGGGCTGCGCGACGGCCAGGGCAGGGTGCCGCTCGCGAATGTGCGCGCGCGCAGGTTCCACGCGCTCGAGCCGGGCGCCGAGACCTCGGTCCTGTTCGGGTTGGCGGACGGCCGGGCGCTCCTCGCTCAGACGAACCTCGGCGCCGGACAGGTCCTTGCCAGCGGCCTCGCGTTCGGGGGCAAGTGGTCGAACTTCCCGTTCAAGCCGATGTTCCTGCCCGTGGCCCAGCGCATGGCCCTGGCCCGCACCGGGCGCGCGGACGAGGACGCGTCCTCGCTCGCGGCCGGGGACCGGTTGCCCGCACCGGCCTCCAATGCTGAGGCCACGCGCGTGCACGCGCTCGCGGGCAGCCCCCTCGACTGGACGGGCCCGGCCCACGCCCTGCCCGCGTTCCCGCGTGCGGGGGTGTATGCCCTGCAGGCGGGCGAGCGCACGCGCTACGTGGGAGTGCACAGCGCGCCGGACGAGGGCGCGGCCTCGTACGTGTCCGGGACCGAGGCGCCGGCGCTCGGCGGCTGGCCGCACGAGGTCGAGCGGGTGGACGACGCCCGGGCCCTGGCGCGCCGGGTCGCGGGCGCGCGGCGGGGCACGGATCTCTTTGTGCCGCTTCTCTTGGCCGCGCTCGCCGTGCTCGCGGCCGAGGGATTTCTGGTCAACCCGCATGCGCGGCGCGCGCGGGCACGGACCGCGCCGGCCCGCGCGGCGAGGACGGGGGCGCTGGCCGGGATGGGCTGGGTCGGCTGGTCCGGGGACCTGTTGTGGCGCCCGCACCTGGGGGCGCTCTCCTCCGCGCTCGCCGTGCTCGCGGTTCTGGCCGCGGGATGGATGCTGTGGCAGCGGGTGCGCGGCCGGGCGGACCGGGGGCGCGCGCTGTTGGTGCTCGCGCCCAAGGCGCTGGCCGCGGGGCTGTTGGTGCTCGCGCTCTTCGGGCCGCGGCTTCGCACGGTGGAGCGCGAAGAGGCGCGCGGGCGCATGCTCGTGGCCGTGGACCGGTCCGGGTCCATGGCCGTGCGCGACGCGCAGGGCAAGACGCGCCTGGCGCGCGCACAGGCGCTCCTCGGTGGACTCCAGGACCGGCTGCCCCGCGGCATGGAGGTCGACACCTTCGCGTTCGACACCGCGCTCGCGCCCCTGGACGAGGCGCAGCCCCTGGCGCCTGCGGGCGACACGGACCTGGGTGCCTGCCTTGCGCGTCTGGGCGAACAGGCCCAGGGCGCCCGGCCTGCGCAGCTTGTCGTCTTCACCGACGGCGGGGACGAGGCGGTGCGCGTGCAGGCCCCGGCCGCGGGGTCCGTGCATGTCGTGGGCGTAGGCGCAGAGCCGCGGGCCTGGCGCGACCTGGCCGTGCACGAGGTCGACGTCCCGCCCACGGCCGAGAAGGGCGTGCAGTTCCCCGTGCGCGCGGACGTGGTGGGCCGCACGGGCGGGGACCCGGGCTTCGCGCGCGCGCTCGACGGCGTGGACGTGATGCTCGAAGAAGAGGTGGACGGCGACTGGCGGGAACGCGACCGGGACACGGTCTCCCTCGCGCACGGACGCGCGCGGGTCACGTTCGCGGCCACGCCCGAGGCGGAGGGCCTGCACCGGTACCGGGTGCGCATGGACGCGCGCGACGGGGAGCTCACGGACCTCAACAACGCGCGGCCCTTCACCGTGGACGTGCGCGCGCGGGCGTTGCATGTGTTGTACTTCACGCGGGAGCTGGGGCTCTCCTTCAAGATGCTGCGCCAGGAACTCGCGCGCGACCCGAGCGTCACGTTCACCGCGCTCGTGCGCACCGCGGGCGAGCGGTTCACCGTGCAGGGCGACCGGCCCGAGGCGCCCGGGTCTCTGGCCGGCGGCTTTCCCACCGACCCCGAGGCTCTGGCCGCGTACGACTGCGTGGTCCTGGGCGCGTTCGGGGCGGGCGACTTTCCGGAGGCGTGCGCGCACGCGCTCGTCGACTATGTGGCAGACGGCGGGGCGGTGGTGTTCCTGGGCGGAGAAGGCGCGTTCGGCGCGGGCGGATGGGCCGCCTCGCCCGTGGGCCCGCTCTTGCCCTGGCGCGTGCACGACGCAGAGCCGCCCCTGGCCCGCGGGCAGTACCCGGTGCAGCTGCCCCTGTCCGCGGCCGGACACCCGGTGGTTGCCGGGCTCGAAGCGCGGTTCGCCGCGATGCAATCCCCGGTGGTCGAGAGCCTCAACCAACCCGGCCCGCCCCGGCCCGCGGCCGCGACGCTCTTGCAGGCGGCCGGGCCGCGCGGCCCGGTGGCCCTGGCGGCCGTGCAGCCGTTCGGGTCCGGGCGCACCCTGGGCCTGGCCACGAACACGTTCTGGCGCTGGGCCCGGGCGACCGAGGCCCATCGCGAGGCCTACGGGCTGTTCTGGCGCCAGGCGGTCCGCTACCTCACGGGCCGAAGCGAGGCGGGCGAGGCCCTGGCCGTGGAGTGGGACCGGGCCTTCTACCGTCCGGGCGAGGAGGCCCGCGCCGAGGTGCGGCTCATCGACCCGGGCGGCGAGGGTGCGGCGCGCCTGGCCGCCAGCCTGTCGCGCGGAGAGGAGTCTCGCGCACTCGCCGTGGAGCCCGTGCAGGGCGCGTCGCGCCTGTACGCGGTGCGCATGAGGTTCCCCGAGCGGGGCGCGTACCGGTTCCGGCTGACCGCGTACCGGGCCGGCCGAGAGCTCGGCGCGTACGAGAAACCGCTGGAGGTGGGCCCGCGCGTGCCCGAGGGCGCGCGCCTGGAGGTGGACCACGACTTTCTGCGCGCCCTTGCCGAGTCCGGCGGGGGCGGCTATGCTCCGGAGGCAGAGGCCCAGGCCTTCCTCGCCGAGCTCGTGGACAAGGTGGCCGTGCGCGAGGTCGAGCGCGAGCAGGACCTGGTGCGCGGCGGGCTGGGGTACATCGGCCTGTTCGTGGGGCTGTTGGCCGCGGAGTGGACCCTGCGGCGGCGGATGAACTGGTTCTGAGGTCCGGGAGGCGCACACGCCATGTGTCCGGCGCTGCGAATCGCTGCGTTCCTGTCAGTGGTCGCGCTGGCCGCGGCCGCCGAGGCGGGCGAGCGCGCGGGCGAGATCGCGTTCTCGGACGGCACGGTGCTGGCCGGGCGCATCTGTACGAGTCCGGGCCACCCCCTGCGCGTGCATTCGGGGGCGCGCGTGCGCGAGATCGCGCTCGACCAGGTGGCCGAGATCCGGTTCCACCCGGTCCGCGAGGAGATGCACCAGGCCTGGCGCTTCGTGACCGCGGGTCAGACCCGCAAACAGCGCTCGGGCGCGCCGTACCCGGTGCGTCACCTGGAGGCCCAGGTCGTGCTCGCGGACGGCACGGTGGTGCAGGGCCACCTTTTCACCACGGTGCTGTACGTGGACGACGGCCAGGACGTGGACAAGGTGATCGTGAAGGCCAAGCAGCGCGGCGACCCGGACACCGCGCTCGCGGACCTCACCTACCCCACGCACGTGCGCTTTGCCCAGGCGCCGGCCGAGGCCGCGTCCGGGGAGGTGCGGGTGCGGCTCGTGGGCCCGCACGCGGACGCGGCGCCCGAGCTTGCGGCCCTGGGCCTGCCGGACCTCGTGCGCCTGCCCGCGCGCGCGGATGCGGCGCCGGGCACGTACCGCATGCCCGCGCCCCTGGGCGCACGGCTTGTGTTCGCCGCGCGCACCGAAGAGGCGCTCCTCGTGGGCTGGCCCGAGAACGGGACCGAGGACCTGCGCGCGCGCGTGGAAGCGGCGGTCGGCATGGCCAAGGACTTTTTCGACACGCGCCGCGTGCTGGGCGTGCACGTGGGCGAGGAGGGCGAGGCGGTGTACGCGCTGGTGCTCCTGCACCGCACCGAGCAAGTGACCTTGCGGGCCGAGAAGAACCACCCCTGGCGCCTGGGCGCGTGGCGGTTCCAGGCCGACCCGCAGGCGGACAAGCTGCTTTTGGCCGGGCGGGGGGTCTGGTTCCGCGGGCTTGTGGCCGCCCACGCCGCGCCGCCGCGCGTGCGCATCGCGCCCGCGCTCGCGCGCGTGGCTCAAGAGGGCGACGGGCTCGTGGTGGGCGGGGAGGAGTGAGATGACTGCGTCGCGCACCATTGCACCGCGTCTTGTGTGGGCCGGGCGCGTGCTCAAGGCGGGCACGGTCGGCAGGGGCCTGGCCGTGTGGCTGACGGGCACGCTGGGCGCGGCGCTCGTCCTGTTCGCCGTGGACAACCTGGTGCGCCTGCCCGCCGGGCTGCGGCTCGCGAGCGCGGTGGCCGTGGCCGGGCTCGCGGGCCTGGGGTTCGTGACCCGGGTGCTGCGGCCGCTCGTGCGGCGCCAGACGCCGCAGCGCACGGCGCTCGCCCTGGAGCGGCGCCTGGGCGTGCGCGAGAACCTGCTCATCAACGCCTGCCAGTTCGAGGGCGGACAGCCCGACCCGGCGGAGACGCCCTTCGTGGCCCGCACCCTGCGCCGCGCGCGTGCGCGCTGCGGCCGGCTGCGCTCCGGCGTACTGTGGGACCGGCGTCCCGTGAAGCGCTGGGCCGCGGCGGGCGGGGTGGCGCTCCTGTTGTGGCTCGCCTACGTAGGATTCTTGCCTCGATACGCGCACAACGCGTGGACCCGGTTCGCGCGTCCTCTCGCGGACGTGCCGCCGGCCGGGCGCGTGGTCCTGACCGTAGACCCGGTCGAAGACTTGGTGGTGGCCGAGGGCGAGGATCTGACCGTGCGCGCCCGGGTGGGCGGTGCGAGCGCCGAGTCGCAGGATGCGGACCGCGCGCCGGTCATCGCCTGGCAGCCGGAGGCGGGGTACCTGGAGGCGGTGCGCCCCGCGGCCGAGGAGGCGGTCATGACCCCGCGCGCACACGGGGCGGACGCGTATCTGTACACCTTCCCCGCGGTGCGTGGGTCCTTTGCGTTCCGGGTGTTCGCGGCGGACACCTACAGCCCCAGCGTCCGGGTGACCGTGCGGCCGATCCCCCGGGTGCGCGAGGGGCTCTTCCGCGTGGCGGGGCCCGCGTACACGGGCCGCGAGCTGCAGACCGAGCCGGGGCCGTCGTCGGCCGGACCGGTGTGCGTAAGCGCCTTGCCGGGCGCGCGCGTCTCGGTGCAGGTGGCCTTCGACCGCCCGGTGGCCGAGGCGGTCTGGCGCGTGAACGGCACGGATGTCCCGCTCGCGCGCGCGGAACAGACGCAAGCCTGGTCCGCGGCCGCCGACGTGCCGCCCGCCGGGCCGTACGCCCTGCGCGTGCGCGCACCGGGCATGACCGCCGCGCGGCCCACCGCGGAGGGGAGCGTCGAGCTCGCGGTGGACCGTCCGCCCGAGGTGCGGTTCGTCACCGAGGACCTCAACCGCTACGTGGTGCCCGGCACCGAGGTCGCCCTGCCCATCGAGGCCGGGGACGACCTGGGCCTGCGGTCCCTGGGCGTGACCGCCCGGCGCGTGGGCGCGCAGGACGCGGCGGACCTGTCGGCCTGGGAGTACGTCGGCCCGCCCGGCCCCACGGGCCCGGTGTCCGAGCGCGCGGTCTTTCGCGTGGACCCACGCCGGTTCACGCCCGGCCAGGCGTATCTGGTGGAGGCCGTGGCCCGGGACTGGCGCCCCGAGGGCGCGCCGGCTCGCTCGCGGCCCGTGGTCCTGCGGGTCAAGGACTGGGCGTCCCTGGACCCGCCCCGGGACGCGGGATTGGCGGCCGCGTTCGAACACCTGCGCACGGCCGTGGCCGAGCAGCGCCAGGCGAACGCGACCTGTCAGACGCTCGCCACCCACCTGGAGGAGGTGCTCGGCAAGGGGACGCTCGCGCGTCACCGGCGGCTGCTTGAAAAGCGCCAGACCGCTGCGCGCGACGCGGCCGGCCGGGCCCTGGAGGCCTTTGCCCGCGACCGCGAGGGCGAGGGGTACCGCCTGGCCGCGCGGCTGCGGCCCGTGGTGGAGGGCGAGATGCCGCGCGTGCTCGCGGACCTCGAGGCCTTGCGCGGCGACAAGGCCGATGCGCCCGCCAAGGTGCTCGGGCCGGTGCGCGAGCGCCAGGAGTACATCCTGGCCATGCTCGTGGCCCTGCTCGGCGAGGTGTCCGCCGAGGGCCGCGAGGCGAGTGCGTCCGCCGGGCACGGCGCGCCCGACGCGCCCGCGCCGCTGGTGAGCGCCGAGGACGCGGCGCGCGAACTGTCCGAGGACCTCAAGGACTTCACGCGCGACCAGCGGCGGATCCTGGAGCGCAGCCGCTCCCTGCTCGAAGAGGGCCCGCAGGCGCTCACCGAGGAAGAGGAGCTCGTACTGGGCGAGCTCGCGCGCGAGGAGGCCGCGTGGGCCAGCTACTTCGAGGAGAAGCTCACCGATTTCAGCAAGCTGCCCTTCCAGGATTTCGCGGACGGGACCGTGATCGAGGAGTTCAACGAGCTGTACATGGAGGTGAAGCTCGCGGCCAAGGAGCTCTACGAGAAGCCCCACAACCTGGCGGTCCCGGCCGAGCAGGCGGGCCTGGAGGGCGCCGAGGAGCTTGTGCACAACCTGGAGAAGTGGCTGCCCGACACCCCCGACTACCAGAAGTGGGAGATGGAAGAGCCGGCCGTGCCCCCGGACGTGCCGCTGGCCGAACTCCCCGAGGAGCTCGAGGACATCGTCGGCGACCTGCTCGACGCGGAGTCCGCGCTCGCCGAGGACGTGGAGGACGTGACGAGTTCCTGGATCGACTCCCTGGACAAGGGCGCGGGCTGGGGCGCGGCCGACGGGCCCATCAGCAACATGAGCGCCAAGGGCGTGACCGGCAACCGCCTGCCCAACGAGAACGAAATCGCCGGCCGGTCCGGCGAGGGCCGCACGGGCCGCAGCCACGGCCAGATGGTCGAGGCCACGGCCCAGGGCAAGGGCGGGCGCAGCACGCCCACGCGCCTGACCCCCAGCCCCTTCGAGACCGGCACCGTGGAGGACGCCTCCACCCAGGACCCGGGCGGGGCCACGGGCGGGGGGAAGCTCTCCGGGTTCGCCGAAGAGGGCCTGGAGGGCCCCGTGCCCGCGCCCCTGGCGCAGAAGCTCGCGCGCCTGGCCCAGGCCCAGGCCCAGATCCGCCAGCAGGCGACCGAGGTGGCGCTCCTGTTGCGCCGCCACCACCTGCCCTCCGGCGACCTGGAAAGCTCGGCCCGGGCCATGGAGCGCGTGGAGGCGAGCGCGCGCGCGGGCCAGGGGTTGGCCGTGCGCCAGAACTACCACCGGGCCGTGGACGCGCTGGAGGGCGCCCGCCGCCAGCTGGACGGCGCGCGCGGGCTCCAGCGCGAACGCACCCGCCTGCCCGAGTCGGTGCGCCGGGATCTGTTGTCCGGCCGGTCCGAGCGCGTGCCCGCGGGGTACGAGGAAATGGTCAGCGCCTACTTCCGCGCCCTGGCCGAGCAGCCGGACCTGACCGGCGCCAAGTGACCGCGAAAGGCGTACGCATGCGCTGGTCTGGCAGGTTCCTGTGGCTCGCGGCTGTGTGCGCGGTCTCGTGCGCGGCCGCGCGCGGGGCGTCCGTGGTGGCAAACGGCGGGTTCGAGGCTCCCGATCCGGCCGACCCGCAGCGGCCCGCGCACTGGCAGCAGCCCGACGGCCTGGGCGCGCAGTGGACCGAGGCGCCTGCGCAGCCGAAGGGCACTGTTCGCGGCCGGGCCGTACGCCTGGACACGCGCGTGCCCGAGCACGACATGGTCGCGCGCTGGCGCGCGCAGGGACTTGACGCGTGGGTATTCGACGACCCGAAGAAGAACCCGATCGCCGCGACCTACGGCCTGTCCTTCTACTCCGAGGCCGTGCGCGTGACGCCGGGGCAGGCGTACCGGATCGCCTTTGACCATCTGGCCGAGGGCGGGGCCAAGGGCGCCATGGTGTGGGTGCGCGGGTACGGGGTGGTGCGCGCGAGCGCCCGGGTGCGCGAGCGCGACGTGCGCGACTGGGCCGGGCTCGCCGACGAGCTGCGCGCCGGGGCGCGTGCGGCCGCCAGCCCGGCGGGCCGGGTGTGGGCGTATCTGTCCGAGCCCATGCGCGCGCTCGTTCAAAAGACCCCGCCCGGCGCCGCGCCCGCGGCCGAGGAGAGGCCCGCGCTCGCGCGCGCGCTCACGAGCGTGCTGCTGGAGCCCGACCTGTACGCGCGGGACGCGTGGCAGGGCGTGCGCCTGGACGCGGACACGCGGGCGCTTCTCGCCGACCACGCGCAGGGCAAGCTCAGACGGCCCCAAATCCTGCGGCTGAACCGGTACCTGTTGGAGGCGGCCTGGCCCGCGGCCCTGGCGCCTTCGCGCGAGCGGCGCCACCTGTACGACACGTACGTGAACTGCTTTGTGGACGGCGCGGCGTGGACACACTTCGACCAGGTCTTCCACCCCACGCGGCGCACGCCCAAGGTCACAGAGATGCGGGTGATGCTCTTCGCGTACTGGCCGCCCGGGGTGTACTGGTTCGACAACGTGTCCGTAACGCCCGCGCCCCTGGAGGACTGGGAGGCCCAGCGCGCGCGCGACCAGGCCGACCTGGACGCCTACCGCAAGGCACGCGAGGCCGAGCATCCGGCCGAACCCCTGCCCGCGCCGGGCCCGTAACGGCTCAGGCGTCGGCCCCTTCCACGAACGCGCCGTACCGGGTCGGGCCGAGCTCCGTGTGCGCGTAGGCCTCGCGCAGGTAGTGCATGCGCCGCCGATGGGCGGCCACGGCGCGCGCGGCCTCGTCGGGGCGCCAGCCGAACGTGCACGCCTCCTCGTACAGGGACTGGATGAGTGTACGCCGGTTCGGCTCCGCGCCCAGGTCATGCCACTCGTACGGGTCGGCCTCCAGGTCGAAGAGGACCGGCCGGGTGTGCAGGGCGAAGGTCGCCTTCCATCGCCCGCGGCGCACCATGCGCACGGGCACGGGCGCGCCCCAGTACCCGTAGTCGGCGAGCACCGCGCGCTCGGGCCAGGGCGCCCGGGGGTCGTCCACGAGCGAGAGAAGCGACCGGCCGGGCAGGGCCTCGCCCCACCCGGACTCGCCCGCGAGCGCGAGCACGGTGGGCATCCAGTCGACCTGGCTGACCGGGTGCGCGCACCGGGCCGGGGACCGCCCGCCCGGCGGCACCAGGATCCAGGGGACGCGCACGCTGTCCTCGTAGAAGGTGCACTTGCTCCACAGCCCGTGCTCGCCCATGGTGTCGCCGTGGTCGGAGAGGTACAGGATCCAGGTGTTCTCGTGTTGGCCGGTGGCCTCCAGGGCGTCGAGCACCCGGCCGATCTGCGCGTCCAGGCACCCGATCATGCCGCAGTACGCCCGCCGCGCGCGGCGAACGTCCGCCTCGTCGAGCCCGTCGGAGGTGAGCCCCAAGAACCGGCGCGAGCTCGCGAGCTGCGCGGGCAGGGCCGCTTCAAAGGACCGCTCGTCCGGGGGCGTGCGCGGCATGGGCACCGCGGCCTCGGGCACCGCGTCGAACCACGGGCGGCTGACCCGGTAGGGGAAGTGGGGCAGGTAGAAGCCGAGCATCATGGCCCAGGGGTCGTCGGTGTCCTCGGCCGCGAGCCGTTCGAGCTCGCGCACCGCGCACTCGGTGCGCACGAGGTCGCCCGCCTCGTGCCCCTCGGGCGCGTCGGTGGGTCCGGATGCGCGCACGGGATCGATCATCACGCCCGCCCGGGTCTCGTTGTAGTGCGTGCTCGGGGCGTTGTACCCCTTGCGCCGCGGCACCAGGCGCGCGAACCCGTGCACCACGTCCGGTCCGATGAAGTGGTGCCGGCCCACGTACACGGTCCGGTACCCGGCGCGGCGCAACACGTGCGCGAACGTGACCTCCGCGGTGCGCACCGGGGTGGACAAGCCCCAGACCCCGTGCTGCGGCGTGAGGAGCCCGGTGAGGAAGCTCGCGCGCGCCGGGGTGCAGATCGGGGCGTTGCAGTACGCGCTCGTGCAGGTGAGCCCCCGGTCCATGAGCCGGTCGAGCGCCGGGGTGCGCACCCCCGCGTGGCCCAGGCCCGAGAGGGCCTCGGGCTGGTGCTGGTCGCTCATGATGACAAGCAGGTTCGGCCGGTCGGGCATGATCCACCTTTCTGTTCCAGGGTCAGCGTTCGTCTCTGTCCAACGCCGCGAGCAGGCCGTCGGGCACGGTCGCCGCATATACGTTCACGGTGCGGGGTCCGGCCGGCACGTTGTAGATGACGTGTGCGCAGTCCGGAGTGAAGTACGGATGCGCGTGCGCGAAGGCCTGCATGTCCCGGTCCCGGCACGATGCGGGCTCGCGCGCGCACAGCATGCGGTACAGGCCCGTGCGCACCGAGCCCACCACGATGGCCCCGCCCGGGTAGCGTACGTCCTCGGGCACGAAGTGGCTGCCGTCCGCGACGAAAAACCGTCCGTCCCGGGACACGTTCGGATGGGCGAAGTTGAAGCCCCCGGCCAGCGCGCAGGCCTGGGCCCGTCCGGGGACGCAGGTCCACAGCATGCCGGGCCGCTCCATGCGCGGCAGGGTCCCGGCCGAGGTCGTGGCGAGCACCCGGCCCGTAGCGCCGATCCAGCACTGGTGGCCCTGGGGCGGGCCGGTTGGCTCGGCGGGGCCCACGCAGAGCGAGGTGAAGCCGCATCCGTCCAGGTCCACGGTGAACAGGAACCGGAACCCGTTGTGCTGGAGCATGAGGCGCCGGCCGCGGCCGGGTTCGATTTGCGGGTGCGGATTGTACATGAGCTCATCGTGCACGAGCACCCGCCATCGGCCGCGGGCGAGGTCGAAGCGCACCGCCGCGTTGCACCGGCGCGTGCTCCCCAGGCACACGCCGCCCACGTATACGTCCGGGTCCGGGCCCACCGACCCGAGAGTCCGCACCAAGGGCGCGCCGCGGAATCGGAACGCCTCGCGCGCGAGCGTGGTCGTGTCGATGCGCAGGATCTCGAACGTGTCCGGCCCGGTCAGGGGCGTGCAGAAGAAATACCGGTTGTCCGCGCTCATCGCGGCGCCGGCGAGCACGCCGGGGAATCGCACCGGCCGGTCGAACAGGGGCTCAGGCGCGCCGCCGGCTAGGTCGTAGCGGAGGACCTGGAATGAGTCGGTCCGGGGCGCCTCGTACTGCGTATAGAACACGTACCGGCCGGTCGGGTCCGTGTACGGGACCTCGCAATACAGGTTGCAGTGGATGCCCGCGGGCCCGGTAAGCCTGTGCAGGCGCACGCCCTGTGCGGGCCGGGTGCGGTCCATGGCCCTGCTCCTGAGCGCTGCCGGGCGTGCGGGGTGCGGTTACTCGGCCGCGCGGATGTCCAAAGGCGCGCCGCGCCCGGTGCCCGCCTCGCGGCCCTCGAACTTGGCGGCCTGGGCGTCGCACAGCTTGGCCGCGCGGTCGAGGTCGCCCGCGAGCGCCGCGTCCACGACCGGCTGCGCGGCCGCGAACGAGGCGCGCTCCTCGCCCGGGATGATGGGCACGAACAGCACGGGCGCGTCGCCCTTCGCCTGCTGGGCCGCGGCCGAGGCGCGCGCGTCCTCCACCGAGTCGCCGAACATGAGCACGGCCGCATACCCCGCGCGAGACAAGGCCGCCAGGCTCTCGGCCTTGGTGGCCGTCTCCTGCCCGAGGTACCGGCGGATCCAGTCCACGCCGTCGCGGGCCAGGCTCTCGCGCAGGGCCTGTTCGCTGGCCGTGGAGACCACGAACATGTCGGTGCGCTCGCGGAAGGGGTCGAACACGTGCTCGCGGATGCCCGGGCACAGGCCGATTTCCGTGAGCTCGCCCACGCGGCGGTTCACCTCGCGGCTCCAGTCCACGAGCCGGCGCACGTCGTCGGCCTCGGCGTAGGGGAGCAGGTTCTCCTCGGCGAGCTTGCGGCCCTGTTCGCGCAGGGCGGCGACCGCGCGGCTGACCCCGGGCAGGGCGCAGTCGTGGCCCCGGTCGGCGAGGTAGCGGCTCAGGGCCTCCATGCACCGGAACCGCTCCTTGCCCGCGTAGTCCGGGCTGCGGAAGTTGATGTAGATGTACGCGGCGCGGTACGCGTCAAAGGGCACGCGCTGGAACTCGCGCAGGTACAGGAACAGGTTCGTGAACATGATCTGGTGCTTGTGGTCGGTGTACTTCTTGCACACCCCGTCGAAGTCGAGGGCCAGGGCCACCGGGTGCGTGCGCGCCCGGGCGAACGCCGGGGCCAGGGCCTCGACCGTGGGCTCGTGGATGTCGCGGGCCATGGACATGCCTCCGCCGGGCGCGCTCAGCCGGCCTGGCCGTAGAGCCAGTCGGCGGCCGCGGCCAGGTTCGCGCGCATGAGCGCGTAGGTGCACAGCACAGTCTCCATCTCCTCGGGCACGAGCAGGGGATAGGGGTTGTTGGTGATCTCGATGACCGGCTTGCCGAAGCGCTTCAGTCCCGCCAGCCAGGAGAGCGTGTCCTCCGAGCCCGCGCGGTCGAAGTTTGCGGTCACCACCACCGCGTCCACCTGCGGGGCCAGGGCCTCGACGAGGTCGTCGACCGCGTGGGGATCCTTGGACGAGTAGTCCACGTACGTGACGTTGCGCGAGTGGCGAAGCATCTCCTGCCAGAACATGCCCGGGTGGTTGCGCGCGTCGTTGACGCGCAGCTGCTGGGGCGTGCGCTGGTCGAGCACGAGCACCTGTTGCTCCGGGTCCAGGGGCACCACGCCCTCGGCCCGCCGCACCACGTGCAGGATGCGCTGTGCGCACTCGGTGTTCACGGCCCGGAACTCGTCGCGGCCCAGGAAGGCCTCCACCTCGTCCGGGTCCACGGCCCCGTCGCCTTCGAACAGGCCGTAGTCCCACTTGAGCGACCACACCCGGCGCAGGCTCTCGTCCAGGCGCGCCTCGGGGATGCGCCCGTCGCGCACCGCGCTCGTGAGCGCGTCCAGGGCCTCGAACCGTAGCACGTTGTCGTCCTTGAGCAGCAGCACGTCCACCCCGGCCTGAATGGCCAACACGCATGCCTCCTGCACGGAGTGGCGGGCCATGAGCCCGCCCATGGTCATGCTGTCCGTGGTGATGACCCCCTGGTAGCCGAGCTCCTCGCGCAGCACCCCGGTCACGATGGGCCGGCTGACCGTGCTGATCTCCTCGGACGGGTCGAGCGCGGGATAGACCTTGTGCGCGAGCATGATCGCGCGGATGCGGCCCTCCTTGATGAGCGTGCGGTAGGGGTGCAGGAGCACGTCGTCGAGCTCCTCGCGGCTCAGGGGCACGGTGGAGACCCCGTAGTGCGCGTCCACTTCCGAGACCCCGCCGCCGGGGAAGTGCTTGGCCGCGGCGATGAACCCCGCGCGGTCGTACCCCGCGAGCGCGGCGCGCGCACAGTCGGTGACGACCTGCGGGTCGGGCGAGTAGCTGCGGATGCTGATGCCCGTGTTCATGGGGTTTTGGTTCACGCCCAGCACCGGGCAGTTGGACTGGTCGAACCCGATCGCGCGGAGCTGGCGGCCCACCGCCTCGGTGGCCCGCTGCAAGAGCTCGGTGTCGCCCAGCCACCCGAAGCCCATCTGGCACGGGAGCTCGAGCATGCCCGCGGGCTCGTAGTTCGATCCGGACCCGGCCTCGTAGTCGACCACGAAGTGGATGGGGATCCCGTGCTTGCGCGACCGGCTGCGCGCGCGAAGCCCGGCCAGGGTGCGCGCGTACTCCGAGGCGCGCACGTGGTAGGTGGGCGTGTCTTCGTCCCAGAGCTTCTCGCCGAGCTGCGGAGGGCGCTTCACGTTGTCGATGCCGGGGCTGCCCTCGGGCAGGTACCGCTTGAACCGGCGCAGGTACGGCGAGGTGCGAAGTCCGGCCACGTTGTACCGGTCCACCAGGTCCTCGACCACCGGGTCGGCGAACGGGCTGTTGAACCCGAACACGAACATCTGGCCCACCTTCTCCTCCAGGGTCAGCGCGCCCAGGAGCTCGTCGATCTTGCGTTCCTTCGCGTCCATGGCTTTTTCTCCGTGAGCTTCTTCTGCGTGTGCAGGCGCGCGGGCGGCTATCCGCCGGCCACGCGCGTGGCCAGCCAGTGCAGGTTCTCGGCGTACCGGTCCGCGGTGCGCAGGCCCTCGTCGTCCTCCTCCACGGACCCCGGCTTGCCGCCGAAGGCCATGGCCCAGTACGAGGACCCGGGCACCACCATCTGCACGCCCAGGAACCAGAAGACGAGCTGCGCCAGGGTGAAGTTCTGCCCCGCGCGGCGGGCCACCACAAAGGGCCCGCCCACCTTGCGCGCGAACAGGTCCCCGTGGCCGCGGGCCACGAACCCGGCGCGGTCCAGGAGGGCCATGAGCTCGGGCGTGGCCGACCCGAAGTACACGGGCGACCCCACCACCAGGATGTCGGCCGCGCGCATGGCCTCGAACACCTCGGCGAAGTCGTCGCCCTGCTGTTGGCAGGCGGGCTCCCGGGCGCGGCGGCACGCGCCGCACGCCACGCACGGGCGGATGTCGAGCTCGCGCAGGTGCAGGAACTGCGTCTCTGCGCCGCGCGCGTCGAGCCCGCGCAGGATGCGCCGCAACAGGATCTCCGTGTTGCCCCCGCGCCGGGGACTTCCGCAGATGGCGAGCGCCTGCATGCGTTCTCCTCGCTCTCGGCCCCGGACCCGCCGGGACCGGAACAGGGCATTCTACCCGCACGCGCGCGGCGCGCAAGGGGGGGCGCGACGGGATAGAGTATTGGCTCTCCGCAAGAGGATGCTGCCCTCAATACGCGCGGTGGCGGTCCAGGGCGCGGTACTGGATGGCCTCGGACAGGTGCTCAGGGCCGATGGCCTGTGCGCCGGCGAGGTCGGCGATCGTGCGCGCGACCTTCAGGACCCGCGCGTGCCCGCGCGCGGACAGCCCCAGCTCGTCCATGGCCGTGCGAAGCAGGGTCTCGCTCTCGCGGTCCAGGGCGCAGTGGGTCTCGATCTCGCGTTCGGACAAGAGGGCGTTCACCGGGCTCGTGCGGCCCGGGAAGCGCGCGGCCTGCACGCCCCGGGCGCGCACCACCTCGGCGCGCAGGGTGGCGCTGTCCGGCCCGGTGCGCGCGCCGCGCAGGTCGTCGTACGGGAGGGCGGGCACCTCCACGTGGATGTCGATGCGGTCCAGGAGCGGGCCGCTCAGCCTGTCCAGGTACGCGGTCACCTGGCGCGGGGTGCACTTGCAGGTCTTGCGCGGGTCGCCCCGCCGGCCGCACGGGCACAGGTTCTGGCTGAGCACCAGCATGAGCCGCGCGGGGTACGCCACGCTGGCGGCCGCGCGGCTGATGGAGATGAGCCCGTCCTCCAGGGGCTGGCGCAGGGCCTCCAGGATGTTGCGCGGGAACTCCGGGGCCTCGTCCAGGAACAGGACCCCGTTGTGCGCCAGGCTCACCTCGCCCGGACGGGGCACTGCGCCGCCGCCCACCAGGCCCGCCGCGGACACGCTGTGGTGCGGATGGCGGAAGGGTCGCGTGCGCAACAGCCCCGCGCCCGGGCCCAGGGCCCCGGCCACGGAGAAGATCTTGGTCGTCTCCAGGCTCTCCTCGTAGCTGAGCTCCGGCAGGATGGTGGGCAGGCGCTTGGCGGCCATGGTCTTGCCCGAGCCCGGGGGCCCGAGCAGGATCACGTTGTGCGCGCCCGCGGCGGCCACGGTCAGGGCGCGCTTGAGGTGCTCGTGGCCGCGCACGTCGCAGAAGTCCGCCGCGTCGCCCCGGTCGGAGGTCTCGGGCGGGGGCGGGGGCGGGGGCGCGGCCCGGTCGCCGGACAGGAACCCCACGGCCTGTTCGAGCCGCTCCAGGGGCACGACCTCCAGCCCGTCGCCGAGCACCATGGCCTCGCGCGCGTTCTCGTGCGGCACCAGCACCCCGCGCAGCCCGTGCTGGCGCGCGGTGATGGCCGCGGCCAGGACCCCGCGCACGGGCCGCACCGCGCCGTCGAGCGCGAGCTCGCCCAGGACCAGGTACTCCTGCGCGCGCGGGGCGCTGACCTGTTCGCTCGCCAACAGGGCCGCGAGGGCGATGGGCAGGTCGTAGAGCCCGCCTTCCTTTTTGAGCTCCGCGGGGGCGAGGTTGACCACGATCTTGCGGTTGGGGAACTGGTACCCGCAGTTGAGCACCGCGGACTTGACCCGGTCGCGCGACTCCTGCACCGCCTTGTCGGGCAGGCCCACCATCACCAGGCCCGGCAGGCCGCGGGTCAGGTCGAGCTCCACCTCCACGAGCTCGGCGTCGATGCCGGTGATCGCACAGCTTTGGAGCTTGGCGAGCATCTGCCCCTCCGCGCGGCGGTGCGCAGGCTCGCGTGTCAAGGCGGGCCGCGCGCCCCCGATTCTACGGCCCGGGTGCGGGCCCGCAAGCGAAAGCCTTACCCGGGCACACCGCCCAGGCTGAAGAGCGCGATGGCCGCGACCATGAGCGCGGCGGCGAGCACCC
>CAZOBJ010000010.1:42727-55023 GCA_964577825.1 uncultured Planctomycetales bacterium | reverse complement strand
GGGGGGGGGGGGGGGGGGGGGTCGGGTCATCCGGTTTGTCTGACTTGTCGGCCGCGCCCTCTACCCCGCCTCGGGGGCCTCGTCCCCGCCCGCGGCGCCGGGCTTCTGTTCCCCGCCCTGGCCCGGTTCGCCCGGGGTCTGTTTGCCGGGGGACTCGTCCCCGCGCGCGGCGCCGGGTTCCTGTTCGGAGCTCTGGTCCGACGCGCCCTTGCCCGCACCGGAAGCCTGATCCCGGCCCGCGGCCTCGGGCTTGTCTTCGGGGGCCGGGGCCCCCTTGTCCGCGCGCTCGCGCGCGTCCACGTAGCTCATGCGCAGCTGGGCGAGCATCCCCTTGAGGTACCGGTCCTCCTCCGGGGTGAGGTTGCCCTTGGTCTTGTCCTGGAGCACGCCCAGCAGGTCGATCGTGTAGTCGGCGCGGCCGAGGTCCGCCTCGGTCTTGTTGGTCAGCGGATTCGTCATGAGCCCCAGGTCCACGAGCACCTGGGCCGCGAGCCCGGACAGGAACTTGCCGAACTTGTCCTCGGGCCGGTCCTGGGGGGGCTCGTCGCTGTGCGCGGACGCGTCCTGCGCGCGGTCGTTCGGGTTCGCCGGGTCGGCCATGGTCTGCCTCCGCCTGCCATCGGGTACACGGGATGGGCCCGCCATGCGCCGATGCCGGGGCGGGCGCGTACGCCTCTTCTTGTACCGGATACGTCGGGGGAGTGCAAAGAAAACCGGGCCGCGGCCCTCAGCCCTGGAACGACACGCGCGGGCGGGCCTCGTCGGCCCGGGGCTCGGCGGGCTCGGCGGGGGCGGACTTCTCGGCGTCCTCGGACGGGGCGTCCTTGGCCGCGAGCGCCTCGGCCCAGGCCTCGCGCAGGTCGCCCAACAGGCCGGCCACCTCGTCCACGAGCAGGGGGTTGCGGTCGATGTTCGCGCGCACGAGCCGCGTGTAGCAGTAGCCGTAGAGCTGGGCCAGGCGCTGGGCGAACTCGCCGCCGTGCTCGCGGTCCAGGGCGTAGGTGAGCTCGAGCACGATGTTCTGCGCGCGCAGGAGCGCGTTGTGCGCGGACTCGAGGTCGTTCTGCTCCCACGCGGCCTTGGCCTCGCGGCAGAAGCGCAACAGCCCGTCGTAGAGCATGAGCACCAGGCGCTCGCGGCTGGCGGTCAGCACCTGGGTCTCGAGGTACTGTCTGTGGCCCGGGTTGCCCATCGGGCGGGTCTCCGCGTATCGGCGGCGCACCGGTCGGCCGCGCCCCACAATCCCATTATCGGATCGGGGGCCGGTCCAGTCCAGGAGTATCTGCGCGCGCTCGCCCGGTCGGCGTGTCCGCCCGCAAAGGGGCCTCGACGCCGGCCGGGGCGCACGCGGACTCGCTCAGTTCGCTCGCTCTCAGCCCCTGGCGTCCAGCAGCATGCCGATCACCTCGTGGACGCGGTTCATCATCTCCAGCGCCTCCTCGGAGGGGATCGTCTTGACCACTTCGTTGGTGCGGGTGTTGATCACCTGCGCGTACAGCTCACCGGACTGCTCGAAGATGGCGAACCGAACGGACTTGGCGAAGTGGTGCATGATGCCGTTGAGGTCGCGGAACGCGTCCTTGAGCGCGTCGCGCTGCCGCTCGCTCAGAAGGTCCTCGTGCAGGGGCTGCTGCTGTTCGGCCTCCGCGGCCGGGCCCACTTGCTGGGTCCGGTCGGGAAGCACCGCCTCCTGCGGAGACGCGGCCGGCGCGTTCGGATTGCGCTCCGGGCGCGCCGCCGTGTCCGTGGTGGCCCGGGGGGCCACGGACTGCATGTCAGGGAACGACACCTGCTCGGCCATATCGCTTCCTCCCGGTTCCTCCCTCGGGGTTCCTCACGCGGCCCGGGTGACCGCGCAAAGACGGCCCCGGCGGGCGGGGCCTACGCCCCGCCCGCGCGGGTCCGCTTCGTTCACGTTGCGCCTCAGCCGAGCAGCTGAAGCACGTTCTGCGAGACCAGGTTGGCCTGCGCGAGCATCGCGGTGCCGGACTGCACCAAGATCTGGTTCTTGGTGAACTGCGTGGTCTCGGCAGCCATGTCCGCATCGCGGATGTTCGACTCGGTCGACGTGATGTTCTCGATCGCGACGTTCAACGAGTTCGCGTTCGTCTGGAGCATGTTCTTCTGGAACGCGCCCAGACGCGCGCGCAGGTTGGACACGTCGTCGATCGCCTCGTCGATGAGCGTGAGGGCCTTGACCGGGTCCGTGGACAGGCTGGCGTATCCGCCGCCCAGGATGTCGCCGAGGTTGAGGAGCTTGGTTTCCTTCAGCCCCTGGCCCTCGAAGTCATCGTAGAACTCCACGAGCCCGATGTTGGCCACGGCCATGGACCGGATCGCGTACACGGTCCGCTCCTGGTCGCCCTGACCCTCGCCGAGCTGGAACTGCATCCCGCCCGTGAAGTCGCTGAGGGTCTCGGTCGTGTTGTGGATCGCGTTCGTGGCGTAGTTGCCCGCGGTGGCCGCGTCGCCCAGGTTGTTGACCTCCGCGGCGCGCGAGTAGAGCGCACCCTGGTCGTACCCGGACTGCGCCACGGTGACCAGCCCGAGCTCGCCTTCGTTGAACACGAGCTCCGCGGTCAGGTCCTGGGTCGCCACGTTGCCGGTGATCCCGTCGAGCTGGAGCGCGCGCCCGCCCACGGTCACCTCGGCGTTCTGGCCGTAAGCGGTGGCCTTCACGCCGCTGGTGCCCGCATCGAGCAGGGTGGCGGTGGTGTTGTCGTTGGGGTCGGTGTACTCGCTCCACAGCGCCCCTTCCTTGGCGTCGACGGTCACGAACGCGTCGTCCCCGTAGTTCTTGGAGCTGATGCGCACGCCCAGGCTCTCGAAGGCGAGCTGCCCGGTGAGCGTGGTGTTCGCCAGCTCCGTGCCGGTGCCGTTGTCGTTGAACACGAGCGTGGCGTACAGCTCGGAGTTCGGGCCATTGCCGCCGTTCATGTTCACCGCGGTCACCGCCACGCTGACCTGGTCGTCGGCCGCGTCGCCGTTGGCGAGCTGCACGTCCGTGGCCTGAGCCACCAGGTCCTGGTCGCGCATGCGGCTGTCCTTGTAGATGGACACGGTGCTGGTGTTGCCAGCCGCGGCGCCGGCGACCACCTTGACGTACAGCTGGCCGTTGGCGTCCGTGTTGTACCCGAGCCGCACACCGCTGATCGTGTTCGACCCGTTGGTCAGGTCGTCGAGGTACAGCCCGCTCAGCTGGCTGTCGTCGATGGCGTTGGCCGCGGTGCCGGTGTCGACCTCGTGCGCATTGGCGAGCTGGACCATGGTCACGTCGCCGGCCGCCACCGCCGCGTTCGCGGTGAGGGTCAGGCCGTTCGTGGAGCCCAGGTCGCCGTCGCGGATGAAGCTCTGGCCGGCGACGCCGCTGGTGCCCTCGCCGATCTTCATGGTCATGGCGCGGTCTTTGTAGATGTCGTACGTGCCGGCCGCGCCGCCGGTCTTCCACTGCAGCCACACGCGCCCGTCGCCGTCGGTGTTCTTGCCCGCGGCCACGGCGTCCAGGTCGGTCGCCGCGCCCACGGTCACGGTCACGGTCTCGCTGGCGTGGTTGCCGTCCTGCTGGAACAGGCTGTCCATGTGGTACGTGGCGATGTTGCCCGTCGCGCGCGCGGTGCCGAAGGTCAGGCCCGCGGTCGTGCCGGTCTGGGCGACGCCCGTTACCGTGTCGTCGAAGATCAGCTGCGCCTGAACGCCCGTGGAATCGGTCACGTTGTTGATGGCGGTGGTGACCTCGCCCAGGTGCGTGCCGGCCGCGAACTCGAACGCGCGGCTGCCCTGCTCACCCGTGAGGATGAACCGCTGCCGGGTGGAGAGCGTGGTCTTGTTCGTGGTGTCGATGTCCGTGCCCGACACGGACCCGTAGGCCTCGAACATGGCCTTGCGGGCCTGCTGGGTGCCGTTGGTGTAGGTCTCGGACGTGTCCGCCGCTCCGGCGAAGCTGACGCTGACCGAGTAGTCCTCGCGCTTGAAGATCTGCTCGAACTGCGCCAGGCCCAGGTTCAACAGCTGATGGTCCGTGGTCTTGTCGATGTTCGTGGTTCGGTTGAGGCTGAAGGCCTTGGAGCCGTTGAGCAGGAACTGGTCCGAGTACTTCGTGGTGTTCGCGATCCGATCGATCGTCTGGATCGAGCTGTCCACCTCCGACTGGTCGGCCGCGACCTGCTGCGGGCTGGTGATGCCGTTGTTGGCCGCATGCAGGGCGAGCTGACGCATGGTCTTGAGGATCGAGTTCATCTCGTTGAGCGCACCCTCGGCGATGCCGATCACGTTCATCGCTTCCTGGGTGTTGCGCACCGCGCGCTCCAGGCCCACGGTCTGGGCGCGCAGCTGCTCGGAGATGATCAGATCCGCAGGACCGTCCGCGCCGACGTTGATGCGGTAGCCGCTGGAGAGCTTCTCCAACGACTTCGACAGCATCCGGTTCGACCCGTTGAGGTTGCGCAGGGTGTTCAGCGCGGAGATGTTGTGGTTGACCACCATACCCATCTCGTTTTCCTCCGTGAAAACGTACCCGCACCGGTGACATCCGTGCCACCGGGACCGCTTCGCATCCGTGCGGGCGCGGTCCGGGCCCGTAGAGCCGCGCGTTCGGGTGGGCGGCTCCATCCACCCGGTCAGTCCACAGGCGCCTCCTTATGATCCGACGACCCCATTGGCTCCCCGGCGCATTGTGCGCATCCCGGACGCTCCATCGCGCATCGGGCGTCGGGCGCAGACACGCTGCGCGCACGCCCGCCCCACAACGACGGCGCCATGCGTGTGTACGGACGCGCGGGCCGGGACTTTAGCCCCTTTTTCGGGCGATTCTGTGCGCCGGCCCCGGCCCGCGCGGGGAGGGTCCCGCCCGCGGACGGGCAGGAGGCAATTCCCGCCGGAACGCCCTGAAACAGGTTGCAGCCGCGCGCCGCGGACCTATAATGCGCGGGTCCGCCGCGCAACCGGGCCCGATCCGGACCGTGCGCGGCGGGCGCTCGCCCGCGTGCCGGGCCCTGCCTGTCCGATAACCTGCGCGGAGGCCGCTCTGGATGCAGTTCGAGACCGTTATCGGACTTGAGGTCCATGTGCAGCTCCTGACCGAGACCAAGCTCTTCTGCGGGTGCCCGAACCGCTTTACCCTGGACATGAACCGCCACGTGTGCCCGGTGTGCCTGGGCCAGCCGGGCGTGCTGCCCGTGCTCAACCGCGAGGCCTTTGCCAAGGCCGTGACCGCGGCGTTGGCGCTCGGGTGCACGGTGGCGCCCTTCACCAAGTTCGACCGCAAGCACTACTATTACCCGGACTTGCCCAAGAACTACCAGATCAGCCAGTACGACCTGCCCCTGGGCCGCGACGGGCACCTGGACGTGGTATGCGGCGAGGCGACCAAGCGCGTGGGCATCGAGCGGGTGCACCTGGAGGAGGACGCGGGCAAGCTGTTGCACGAGCCGGGCCGCAGCCTCGTGGACCTGAACCGCACCGGCACGCCGCTCTTGGAGATCGTATCCCGGCCGGACCTGCGCAGCCCCGAGCAGGCGCGCGCGTACCTGTTGCTCCTGCGCCAGACCCTGCGCTACATCGGGGTCTCGGACTGCAACATGCAGGAGGGGTCGCTTCGCTGCGACGCGAACGTCAGCGTGCGCCCCGTGGGCGACGGGGCCCTGGGCGTGAAGAACGAGATCAAGAACATGAACTCGTTCAAGGGCGTGGAGCACGGCCTCTCGCTCGTGCGCGACGAGCTCGTGGCGGCCGTGGAGCGCGACGAGCCCCTGCGCCAGGTCACCTGGGGGTACTCGGTGGACGCGGGGCGCGTGTTCCGCATGCGCACCAAGGAGTACGCCAACGACTACCGGTACTTCCCGGACCCGGACCTGCCGCCCGTGCGCGTGAGCGAGGCGTGGATCGCGTCCGCGCGCGAGGGCCTGCCCGAGCTTCCCGCGCCGCGGCGCGAGCGGTTCGTGCGCGAGTACGGGCTCTCCGAGTACGACGCAGAGGTGCTCACCGCCGAGCGGGGCATGGCCGACTATTACGAGGACCTGACGCGCGCCACGGGCGACCCCAAGGCCTCGGCGAACTGGGTGCAAAACGATGTGCTGCGCGCGCTCAACGAACGCGGGCTCACGATCGAGGCGTTCCCGGTGACCGCGGCGATGCTGGCCGAGCTCATGGGTCTCGTGGACGGCGGCACGGTGAACATGCCCACCGCGCGCGAATTGTTCGGCCGTCTTGTCGAACAGGGCGGGGGGTCGGCGGCGGCGCTCGTGCAGGCCGAGGGCCTGGGCCAGGTCGCGGACGCCGACCGCATCGCGGCCCTGCTGGACGAGGCCGTGGCCCGCAACCCGAAAGCGGCCAAGGACCTGGAGAACGGACGCCTGAAGAGCGCCGGGTACTTCATCGGCCAGGTGATGCGCGGGCTCCAGGGCCGCGGCGACCCGCGGGCCATCCAGGCCGCGATCGCGGATCGGTTCGACATTGATCCGTCCCTGCTTGCAAAGGGGAAGAAAAAAAAGTAGAGTAAGGCAAAGTCGACAACGGTCGCTGCGGCCGCGTGGGGGCGGGCGCGGCGGACCGCGGACACGCCTGGGGGGACCTCGGTCCAGGAGGAGCCATGATCCGCTACACGTGCGACAAGTGCGGCAAGGAGATCCACGAACGCGAACCGCGGTACGAGGCGTCCATCGAGGCCGGGCCGGCCTACGAGGAGGGCGAGGACCTGTTGGCGAACGTGGACTTCGGCGGCGAGGAGTCGCTCACCGAGATGATGGAGCGGCTGGACCGCGAGGCCTGGCAGGACGCGGGCGGCGGGTCGTTCCGGTTCGACCTGTGCGAGGCCTGCTACCGCGAGTTCATCGAGAGCCCCCTGTTCAAGACCGCGCGCTCGCGCGGCGGGCTGCGCCGCTAGGCGCGCGGGCCGGATCACACAGCGCGCAGTGCGGCACGGGCGCCGGGCGGCCTGGGCGGGCCGCGGGCGGGAAGGGCCGTTGCCGCAGAACAAGGAGTTGGCTTCAAGAGAGTGGAAGTGGCACTGTCACATGACGTCATCAGCACCAAAACTGTTCATCTCCTATAGCTGGACGTCACCCTCCCACGAAGAGTGGGTGCTCTCGCTTGCAACTGACCTTCGCGATAATGGTGTCGACGTGATTCTTGACAAATGGGACCTGAAGGAAGGCCATGATGCACACGCCTTCATGGAGAAGATGGTCACTGATCCGGGGATCAAGAAGGTCATGATGGTTTGTGACCGTCTCTACGCGGAGAAGGCTAATGGACGAAGGGGTGGTGTGGGTACGGAGACTCAGATCCTGTCCGCAGAGATCTACAGGAAAGGGAACCAGACCAAGTTCGTAGCGGTGTTGCCGGAGCGCGACGACCAGGGCAACCCTTTCCTGCCAGCATACTACAAGTCCCGCGTCTACATCGATCTCAGCCGCCCCGAACTGTACAGCCCGAACTTTGAGCAGCTTCTGCGCTGGATCTATGACAAGCCCCTCCACAAGAGGCCGGATCTGGGCAAGGCCCCCGCATTCCTAACAGATGATGAGGGTATCTCACTGGGGACGGCTGCGCGCTTTCGTCGAGCGATGAACGCCGTTCGCGAGAATATGCCTTATTGCGAAGGTGCGCTTGAGGAGTACTTCGACACGTATGCTGAACAGCTGGAACGCTTCCGTATCGAGAGAGACGATGGAGAGTTTGATAACAAAGTCGTCGAAAACATTGAGAGGTTTCTTCCATATAGGAACCAAGCCATAGACGTGTTCATGGCTCTTGCACGATACCGTGCAACGCAAGAGTCGTGGGAAACCGTGCACCGCTTCTTTGAGCAACTGATCCCCTATCTCGATTGCCCTGCAAACGTCAGCAGTTGTCTGAGCCTGGATTTCGATAACTACAGGTTCATCGTGCATGAGTTGTTCCTTTATGCCGTCGCTGCATTGGTTCGTAGGCAATGCTTCTCAGGTGTCGCGCACCTTCTACGCCAGCACTACTACGTTGATGCGGATGTCAGACGTGGGCCTGATGCAATGGTAGCATTCTCAGAGTTCTGGAGGGGGCCGGACTCGCTAGAACACAGAAACAAGAGGCTCCAGCTTCGTCGTGCTTCACTTCATGCCGACTTACTGGAACAGCGATCCTACGCGCCAGCCCTACCCTTCAATCAACTGATGCAGGCGGACTTGATACTCTTCGTCAGGGACTGCCTTGACTGCCTGCGCACCGAGCGTTCGCAGGCTTGGTGGCCAGTAACACTCCTGTATGCAAGCCGACAGTACGGCCCGTTCGAAGCGTTCGCTCGCGGTCAGTCCGCGAGGCGTTTCGCGCAGCTCAAGCAAGTCTTTGACATCGAAGAGAAGGAGGACCTACTGCCGCTCGCAGAGGCATTCAAAGCACACAGGCTCAGGTTGCCAAGCTGGGGGATATATTCCGCCAATCCATTCGGACTGATGGGCTTCGACAGGTTGGCAAGTCTCCCATGAGAAGGAGCATGACAGATTGTTCGGGCGGATGCGCAACGGCCGCGCTCCGCTGGTCTTCATCGTTGACGAGGAACGCATGATGGCAACCCCAAACGAGCCCGACGACCGCGCGGCGCGCGCGCCCGAGTCCCGGGCCGCGCTCGAGGCCGACGGCGAGGAACGCCCCCCTGCCGAGGCGGACGGGGAGGAGCCGTCCCCGTCCGAGGCCGCCGGGGGGGAGCCGTCCCCGTCCGAGGCCGCCGGGGAGGAGCCGTCCCCGTCCGAGGCCGCCGGGGGGGAGCCGTCCCCGTCCGAGGCCGCCGGGGAGGAGCCGTCCCCGTCCGAGGCCGCGGGGGAGGAAGAGGCCCCGCCCGAGGCCGCGGGGGAGGAAGTCGACGACCGCGAGGCGCTGGACCTGCCGCTCGAGAACGTGGTCGAGGCCCTGCTCATGAGCGCGCCCGAGCCCAAGACCGCGCGCGAGCTCGCGCGCGCCGCGGGCCGGCGGGTCCGGTCCAGAGACGTGGCCGAGGCCGTGGACAACCTGAACGCCACCTATGCGGAGAGCCGCCGCGCGTTCGAGATCGTGTGCCTGGGCGAGCGCTACCAGTTCATGACCCGGCCCGAGTACGGCGCGTACGTGCGCTACCTCGTGGATCGGGGGGACGAGCCGCGCAGGCTCAGCCCCGCGGCGCGCGACACCCTGGCCATCATCGCGTACAAGCAGCCCGTGCTGCGCGTGGACATCGAGACGATCCGCGGCGTGTCCTGCGGGCCGGTGCTGCGCCACCTCATCGAGCTCGGGCTCGTGAAGGTGGTGGGCAAGCAGACCGATACGATCGGCCACCCGCTCCTGTACGGGACCACCCAGCGGTTCCTGGAGCAGTTCGGCATCGGCAGCCTGGACGAGCTGCCGAACATCCCGGAGCTCCAGCGTCCCTAGCCTTGCCGAACCGGGAGCCTGTGATGCGCGCGCACACCCTGGACGCGTACGTGGTGCTGGGCGTGGACCGCGAGTACGACCTCACCGAAGACGCGCTGCTGCGGGCCATGGACCAGGCGGGCGTGGCGCGCGCGGTCGTGGCCGCCCCGGACCGGCAGCTCGCCGTGGCCGAGCGCGAGGGCAACGACGCCATGCTCGCGGCCGCGGGGCGGCGGCCGGACCGGTTCGTGCCCAGCTGCACGGCCAATCCCTGGCGCGGCGAGGCGGCGGTCGACGAGGTGCGCCGCGCCCTGGGCGCCGGAGCGCGCATGGTCGTTCTGCACCCGGCCGTGCAGGGCGTGCAGGCCAATGACGAGCTCGTGTGGCCGCTGGTGGCCGCGGCGGCCCGGGCCGGGGCGCCCGTGTACGTGCACACGGGCCCGCCCGGGCACGCCACGCCGTGGATGGTCGTGGACCTGGCCCGGCGGTTCCCGGAGGCGGCCCTGATCCTCGGGCACTGCGGGGCCACGGACCTGTGGAACGACGTGGTGCCCGCCGCGCGCGCGGCAGAGAACCTGTACCTGGAGAGCTCCCTGGCGCGGCCCTTCCTGTTCGCGGGGTATCTACGCGAGTTGGGCGCGGGCCGCGGGGTGATGGGCAGCTTCGCCCCGCTCAACGACCTCGGGTTCGAGTGGGCCCGGATGCGCGAGGTGCTCGCGCCCGAGGCGTACGCGCAGGTGTACGGGCCCACCCTTGCGGGCCTGTTGGGCGAGGGTCGGCCGTGATCGTGGACTGCCACACGCATTGGGGCATGGCCTGGACCGCGCGCGACGGCGAGGACCCCGCGCGCTGGCTGGCAGAGCTCGACCGCCTGGGCGTGGACCGGGCGGTTGTGATGCCCCACGAGGGGATCCGGCGCCTGGACCGGTGCGCGGCGGACAACGACCGGGTGGCCCGCGTGGCCCGGCGCGCGGCCGGGAGGCTGTTGCCCGCGGCCACGGCCTGGCCCCAGGCCGGAACAGAGGCCCTGGCCGAGGCCCGGCGCGCCATCGAGATGCTGGGCGCGCGTGCGCTCAAGTTCCACCCCTGGATGCAGGGGTTCAGCACCGCGGAGGCGGTGTTCGGCGAGCTTTGCGCGCTCGCGGGCGAGAAGGGCGTGCCCGTGGTGTTCCACGACGGGACCCCGTGTTACGCGCTACCCGAGCAGGTGGGCGGGCTCGCGCGCCGGTTCCCGGCGACCACGTTCGTGCTCGGGCACGGCGGGCTGTTGTGGCACTGGCGCAGCGCGCTCGCCGCGGCCGAGCGGCCCAACGTGTGGGTGTGCCTGTGCGGGCCGCACCAGCGGGCCATCGAGCGCTTCTGCGCCCAGGCGGATCCGGACCGGCTGGTGTGGGGCTCCGACTACGGGTTCGGGTTGGAGGCCAGCTGCCTGGACTACCGGCTCGCCGCGCTGCGCGGGGCGCGCGTGCCCGAAGAGCTCCAGGCGCGGATCCTGGGCGAGAACGCCCTGCGCCTGCTGGGCCTGGCCGAGTAAGCTGCCCGGCGAGGGTGCACGAAGTCCGAGTGGACAGAAACGTCGAGGAGGCACAGACGTCCCATGCCCACGTACGCATACGAACACACGCAGGGCACGGGGTGCGGCCTGGGCGAGCGGTTCCTGGTCGACCAGGGCATGCGCGAGGCCGCGCTCACGCGCTGTCCGGAGTGCGGCGCGCCCGTGGAGCGCGTCATCACGCCCCCGCAGATCCGGCGCACCACCTCGGACAGCGACCTGCGCGACAAGGGGTTCGCCAAGCTCGTGAAGACCGGCGACGGCACCTACGAGAACGTGACCGCGCTCGAGGGCGAGAGCAAGGTGTGGGACCCGTCCAAGCCCGAGACCACCCCGGACCTCAAGCGCCGCCACCTGGACTGAGGCGGCCGGTCACCGGCCCGGCGCCGGCAGGCGCACGACCTCGACGCCGGCCTCGGCCAACAGGTCCGCGGCCAGGCCGTCCGGGTACGTGCCGCCGATGAACACCGTGCGCACGCCCACATTGATGAGCATCTTGGCGCACAGGCTGCAGGGCTGGTCCGTGCTGTACAGGTCCGCGCCCTCGATGCGGATGCCGTGCTCGGCGGCCTGCAACAGGGCGTTCATCTCCGCGTGCAGGCCGCGGCACAGCTCGTGGCGCTCGCCCGAGGGCACCTGCATGCGCTCGCGCAGGCACCCGACCTCGGCGCAGTGCTTCAGGCCCCGGGGCGCGCCGTTGTACCCGGTGGCGAGCAGGCGCTTGTCGCGCACGAGCACCGCGCCTACCTGGCGGCGCAGGCAGGTGCTGCGCGTGGCCACCTGGCGCGCGATGGTCATGAAGTACTCGTTCCAGGTCGGCCGCTCGCGCGGGGCCGCGGAGGCGGGCGACGGGGTTGGTCTGCGCTCGGGGGGTGCAGGCATGCGCGCCAGCATAGCCGGCCGCGCGCCCGGGTCAAGGGGGCGGCCGTGCGCGCCCCCGTGCGGGCGGTGCGCGGGGCGCCTTTGCCGGGCGGGCCCCGACCCAAAAAAACGCCCCGAAACCGCTTGACACTCCTCGCGGGATTAGCGTAGGGTTAGGTGCGATTTATCCCACGTAGGATGCGCGCCTGCGCCTTGGGGGTGTGGCGCTTTCGCGTGGCGGCGGGGGCCGGTCCGGCCCCCGGATATCCCGGCCGAGAGGCGCGCGGGGAGAACGGCAATGGCGAGCGTACAACGCATGAAGAGCTACCTGATGGCCAAGGGGATGCACCGCCTGCTTCCCCTGCTGGGCGACCACAGCCCCGGGACCCTGGTGCGGGTGATCGAGGCGCTCAAGGACACGGCCATGCGCCGCATGGCCTCGAACCATACCGGCGACGAGTACACCCTACAGAAGCGGCTGGAGGCGTCCAACGGGTTCTTCGAGATGGCCCGCCGCAAGCTGCCG
>CAZOBJ010000010.1:12594-42627 GCA_964577825.1 uncultured Planctomycetales bacterium | reverse complement strand
AAGCACAACGACATGTTCTTCCAGATGTACACGCACGGGCACAACATCGACGAGGCGGCGGCAAGGCGCATCGCGGAGCTCGGGAACCTGTACCCCGCGATCAGCATCGAGGGCGGCCAGCCCGAGACCGACGCGCGCCGCGGCCCGGGCGCCTACCGAAAGGTGCTCGACGCCATGGGCCGGCTGCACGAGGCCGGGGCCCTGTACGGGTTCTCGGTCACCCACACCCGGTACAACCACGACGCGGTGTGCGGGGGCGAGTTTTTCGACGACATGGTCGAGCACGGCGCCGCGTTCGGATGGTTCTTCCAGTACATCATGTACGGCAAGGACCCGAACCCGGAGCTCGTGCCGACGGCCGAGCAGCGCTACGAGCGCCTGGAGGCCGTATGGCGGTTCCGGCGCGAGAAGCCGCTCTTGGTCTTCGACTTCTGGAACGACGGCGAGTGCGTGCAGGGGTGCCTGGCCTGGGGGCGCAAGTACGTGCACATCATCCCCTCGGGCTACGTGGAGCCGTGCGTGTTCGTGCACTTCGCCAAGGAGAACATCCGCGAGAAGAGCCTCGTGGAGATCCTCCAGAGCCCGGCCTTCAAGGAGGCGCGCCGCCGGCAGCCCTTTACCGACGACCTGCGCCGGCCCTGCCCGGTCATCGACCACCCGGACGTGCTCAAGGAGATCGTGGAGCGCTACGGCCTGTTCGCCACGGACGGGGCGTCCATGGCCATGATCAAGGACCTGCACCCGGTGGTGTGCCAGCGGGCCGAGGAGTGGCGCGCGTACCTGGCGGAGGTCGACCGCAAGGGCGGGCGCATCGGCTGCCATCCGCCCGGTGCCCACAGCGATTCGATGCCCGCCTGCGCGCGCAGCGCGGGCGACTGACCCCCGGGTTTCGCTTCTGTGTGGCGCCGAAGCCGCCCTGGGCGGTAGGTGTACTCACACAGCCGTTCGGCTGACACTCAATACCCGAGAATCTCGCGCGCGCGCTGCGGGGGCACGGGCGCGTACGCGCAGGGCTCCAGCGTGTAGGTCGCCCGGCCCTGGGACTGGCTGCGCGCCACCGTGGCGTACCCGAACATCTCGGAGAGCGGCACCCGGGCGTGGAGCACCATGAGCGCGCCCCGGGGCTCCACGCGGCCGACCTCGGCCCGCCGGGCGTTCAGGTCGTGGATGATCCCGCCCACGAACTCCTCGGGCACGGTCACCTCCAGGTTCATGATGGGCTCCAGGAGCTGCGGGCCGGCCGCCTGTAGGGCCTCGCGCACCGCGCGGTCGGCCGCCGCGGTAAAGGCCAGGGCCGAGGCGTCGCTCTCGCGCAGCTGCGCGTGCACGAGCCGCACCCGCGCGTACATGACCGGGTACCCGCCCAGGGGCCCGCTTCCCAGGCTCTCGTGCGCCCCCTCGAGCGCGGCTTCGCGCAGGACCTCGGGCAGGTCCTCCTCGGAGAGGTCCGAGTCCACAAACGGATGGGGCAGATCGGACGCGGGCTCGACCACCGCACGCACCGCGGCGAAGTGGCCCCGGCCGCCGATCTGCTGGTCAAAGACGCCCTCGGCCTCGGCGCTACGGCCCACGCCCTCGCGGTAGGTGACCCGCGGCGTGCCGACGTTCGCCCGCACGCGGAAGTCGCGGGTGATCCGGTCGCGGATGATCTCCAGGTGCAGCTCGCCCATGCCGCTGATCACCAGCTGCCCGGTCTCCGGGTCGGTGCGGTGCTTGAACGTGGGGTCCTCCCGTTCGAGCCGGCCGAGCACCTCCATCAGCCGGTCGCGGTCTTCGTTGGTGGCCGGTTCGATGGCCATGCTGATGACCGTGTCCGGGAACGTGGGCTCCTCCAGCACCAGGGGATGGTCCAGGTCCGTGATCGCGTCGCCGGTGCGCGCGAACTTAAGCCCGACCACGGCCACCATCTCGCCCGGGCCCACCTGCTCGACCCGCGTGCGCTGGTCCGCGTGCATGCGCCACAGCCGGGTGGCGCGCTCCTTGCGCTCCTTGCGGCCGGTCAAGATCCGCGCGCCCTCGCGCAAGAGCCCGGAGTAGACCCGCGTGTACACGAGGTCGCCGTGCGGGTCGCCCTGCACCTTGAACGCGTACGCGCACAGGGGCTCGCGGCTGGTGGGGTGGCGCTCCTCGATCTGGCCCGTGCGGGGGTTCGTGCCCCGGATGGGCGGCACGTCCTTGGGGCTGGGCAGGAAGTCGGTCACCGCGTCGAGCAGCGGCTGGATGCCCTTGTGCTTGAGCGCCGTGCCGCACAGGACCGGCGTCGCGCGCAGGGACAGGGTGAGCTCCCGGATGCCCCGGCGCAGCTCGTCCACGGTCAGAGTCTCGTCGTGCAGGTACTTGTCGGTGAGCTCGTCGTCGGCCTCGGCCGCGAGCTCCACGAGCCGCGCGCGCGCCGCGGCGGCCGGTTCGGCCAGGTTCGCGGGGATGGGCTGCGCCTGCACCCGCGCGCCGCGCTCCTCCTCGGGGAAGGTGAGCAGGCGCTCGCCGATCAGGTCCACCACCCCGCGGAACTCGTCTTCGCTGCCCACGGGCAATTGCAGAGGCAGCACGCGCGCGTGCAGGCGTTCGCGCATGCTGTCGAGCGCGTGGTCGAAGTCCGCGCCCACGCGGTCGAGCTTGTTCACGAACGCGATGCGCGGGACGCGGTACCGGTCGGCCTGGCGCCACACGGTCTCGCTCTGGGCCTCCACCCCGGCCACTCCGCAGAAGACCACCACCGCGCCGTCGAGCACGCGCAGGCTGCGCTCCACCTCGGCGGTGAAGTCCACGTGCCCCGGGGTGTCGATCAGGTTCAGGGTGTGCCCGTGCCAGGGGAACGTGGTCACCGCCGCGGTGATGGTGATGCCCCGCTCGCGCTCGTCCTGGAGGTAGTCCATGACCGTGGTCCCGTCATGGACCTCGCCCATGCGGTGCTCCTTGCCGCTGTAGAACAGGATCCGTTCAGTCACGGTGGTCTTGCCCGCGTCGATGTGCGCGATGATGCCGATGTTGCGGATGCGACCGATCGGCGTGCCGCGTCCCTTCGCCATGCGGGCGTCCTCGCTCTGGTCCGGTCAAGTGCGCGAGAACCAGGCATTGTAGCCCACGGCGGCCGGTTTGCAAGCCGCGCGCCCTGGGCGGACGCGTCCTGCGCGCGGGAACTTGGCTCAAGCGGCCCGCCGCCCGCGGCCGATAACCATACACGGATCGGGCCGCGAACCGGCCCCCCGCTGCGCGAGGACCGTGATGGCCGCAGTCTCCGAACTCGCTGATTCAGACCCGGCGCGCGCCCAGGGCGAGCACATGCTGCGCACCCTGGTGCGCCGGGTGAGCGCCGCGGCGTGGACCGTGTGGCTCGTGCGCCCGGCGGTGCTCGGGCCCGTGGCGGGCCTCGTCGCGCTCGGCGCCCTGGCCGGTCTATGGATTCTGGTGGTCGGCACGGGCGGCGTACAGGTCCAGGCCGTGGTCCTGTTCCTGGCCGCGGCCGTGCCCGTGGCGCTGGGCCTGGCCGGGGCGCTCTTCGCCGCGGCCAACGGGCTGTTACGCTGGTCCCTGGGCCTGTCGGAGGACGAGCGGGCCTACCTCGCCCTGCACCTGCCCCGTTCGGTGTTCGGACGGCTGCGCTGGGGCGCGTTCCTGCGCAACTGGCTCTACCGGGGGCAGTGGCTCTTGCGGCCGGCGACCGAGAGCCCGCCCGCGTACATGCACCTCTTCTACACCGGCCCGGCGTTGGCGGACGTGGCCCAGGAGACGGCCCTGTGGCGCACGCTGCACGCGTCGCTTCCCTACGGCGTGCGCGACCTGTGCCTGCCCGGGGCCACGGCGCGCCGCGTCCAGCACGTGGACCACCTGCCCCACTGGGCGCTCGTGCTCGACGGACCATCGGACGGGTATGCGCTCTCCGCGGTGCTCGACGGGCGGTACGGCGACTGGGCGCGCCGGTTTCTGTCCCGCGCGCGCCGGCGCCTGGGCCTGAGCGGCGAGGCGGGCGTGGACTTCGTGCTCGTGTGCCTGGACGCGGACCGCGACCGCAGGGTGCTCGCGGCCATGGTCTGGCCACGCGCGCTCGAGACCGCGCCCCGGCGCGAGGCGCCCGCGGCCGCCGACCTCGCGGCCGCCTGATCGTTCATCGACCCTGTCGTTCGAGCAGCACCACCGCCTGTGCGGCCACGGCCTCGCCCCGGCCCACCGCGTCCAGGCCCTCGCCCGTCTTGGCCTTGACGCCCACCTGGGCCTCGGTGCACCCGCACAACGCGGCGATGCGCGCGCGCATGGCCCGCTTTTGGGGCCCGAGCCGCGGACGTTCCAGATCCACGACCGCGTCCAGGTTGGCCACGCGCCACCCCCGCGCGCGCACCCGCGCCATGGCCGCGGCCAGGAACTCGGTGGAGTCGCGGTCGCGGTTCTCCTCTGCGGTGTCCGGGAAGTGCTCGCCGATGTCACCCTCGGCCAGGGCCCCGAACAGGGCGTCGGTGACCGCATGCAGGAGCGCGTCCCCGTCCGAGTGCCCCACCGCCCCGGCCGCCGCCTCGGGCAGGTGCACGCCCCCGAGCACGAGCGGACGGCCGGGCGCCAGTCTGTGCAGGTCCGTACCGAACCCGACCCGGTGATCCATGGTTCTCCCTCCGATCCGGGCCCATGATACCGCCTCGCGCGCCGCGCGCCACCGGAAATCCCCGGCCCCGCGCGGCATTGACATTACCTCGCACCCCGGCTATACGTACAGAAGCGGCATGCCCGCCGGGCGGGGCCGGGTCCAGAGGGATGGTGCCCCGGTTTCCCGACATATGCAGAGGCAAGGCGTGTTCTGCGCCCAGGTGGACCGGCCGCAAAGGAGGGGCGCGTGACAGTCAGCGATACGGTTCTCGGCGGCGCGGCGAAGGTCCTCTCGCGCGTGTTCGGGTCGGCCAACGAGCGGCGGTTGCGCCAGCTCTGGCCGCTCGTGGAGCGCGTGAAGGGCCATTATCCCATGGCCCAGGCCCTGGCCGACGAGGACTTTCCCAAGAAGACCGACGAGTTGCGCCGGCGGTTCGTGCAGGGCGAGCCCCTGGACGAGCTCTTGTTCGAAGCGTTCGCCATCTGCCGCGAGGCCTCGCACCGGTCCCTGGGCGAGCGCAAGATGGTCCACGACAAGTGGGTCGGCCACGACATCCGGTTCATGGGCCACTTCGACGTGCAGGTCCTGGGCGGGATCGTGCTCCACCAGGGCCGCATCGCGGAGATGGTCACCGGCGAAGGCAAGACCCTGGTGGCCACGCTCCCGGCGTATCTCAATGGCCTGGTCCCCAGCGACCGGTGGACGGCCATTGCGCGCGAGGTCCAGGGCCCGGACCCGCAACGGTGGGCCTTCCGCCCGTTCGTGCGCGAGGATGCCGAGTCCCCGTGGCGCCTGGCCGAGGAGCTGGCGCCCGAGGACTACGCGCGGGGGTTCACGAACCTCGTGCCCGTGGGCCGGGGCGTGCACGTGGTGACCACCAACGACTACCTCGTGACCTGCGGGTGCGAGTGGAACCGGCCCCTGTACGAGTTCCTGGGCCTGACCGTGGGCGCGATCCAGGCGTCCATGGGCTCGGCGGAGCGGATCCCTCAGTACGCGTGCGACGTGACCTACGGCACGAACAACGAGTTCGGGTTCGACTACCTGCGCGACCACCTGAAGGTCCACGCCGACGAGCAGGTCCAGCGCGACCGCGTGTACGCGATCATCGACGAGGTGGACTCGATCCTCATCGACGAGGCGCGCACGCCCTTGATCATCTCCGGGTCCGCCGAGCAGGCCACGGACAAGTACTACGCGGCCGACCGAGTGGCCCGCAAGCTCAAGGGACGCGATCAGAACCAGGTCGACGAGGCCATCCAGGAGCTCATGCGCAAGGGCTCCGAGCGCGAGGAAGCCCGGGTCCAGGGCGAGGAGGGCGCCGACTACGTGTACTCCGAGCGCGACCACTCGGTCAAGCTCACCGAGCAGGGCCAGAACCGGGTGCTGCAACTGTTGGGCATCAAGGACCTGTACACGGGCGCGAACCTGGACTGGCTGCACTACATCAACAACGCCCTGAGCGCCAACAGCCTGTACCGCCGCGACCACCACTACGTGGTGCAGAACGGGCAGGTCGTTATCGTGGACGAGTTCACCGGCCGCCTGATGGAGGGCCGGCGGTGGTCGGACGGCCTGCACCAGGCCGTGGAGGCCAAGGAGCACCTGCGCATCAAGGAAGAGAGCCAGACCATCGCCACGATCACGTTCCAGAACTTCTTCAAGCTCTACGACAAGCTCGCGGGCATGACCGGCACGGCCATGACCGAGGCCAAGGAGTTCCTGAGCATTTACGAGCTCGAACCCGTGAGCGTGCCCACGAACCGGCCGCTCTTGCGCAAGAACTGGCCCGACCTCATCTACGGGACCGAGAAGGAGAAGTACGCCGCCATCGTGGAGCACGTGGCCCAGGTCCACGCCATGGGCCGGCCGTTGCTCATCGGCACGGTGTCCATCGAGCGCTCCGAGTACCTGAGCGAATTGCTCTCCCGCCGGGGCATCGAGCACGAGGTCCTCAACGCCAAGCACCACGCGCGCGAGGCCCAGATCGTGGCCCAGGCCGGCCAGTTCGGGCACGTGACCATCGCCACGAACATGGCCGGCCGCGGCACGGACATCCGGCTGAGCACCGTCGACCGGGCGACCCTGGTCGACCAATGGAAGCGGTGGCGGCTCGCGCCCAAGGAGGCGAGCGCCGACATGCCGCTCGAACACCTCGAGCACCTGTGCCTGCGGGCCTGGTGCGAGCACTGGCTCGACGACGAGGAGCCCTTCGAGAGCCGCGAGCCCGAGGAGTGGCGCCGCCTCCTGGAGGCCCGGTGGCAGGAGCTGGGCCTGCACCCCTTGTCCGTCACCGACCGGGTGGCCGACCTCGGGGGCCTGCACGTGGTGGGCACCGAGCGCCACGAGGCCCGGCGCATCGACAACCAGCTGCGCGGCCGATGCGCGCGCCAGGGCGACCCCGGGTCGAGCCGGTTCTTCCTCAGCCTCGACGACGACCTGATGCGCATCTTCGCCCCGGACCGGGTCAAGGCCATCCTGCGCAAGATCGGGCTCTCCGACGGCATGCCCCTGGAGCACGGCATGGTCTCGCGGTCGATCGAGCGGGCCCAGCGCAAGGTGGAGGAGCGCAACTTCGAGATCCGCAAGAACCTGCTCGAGTACGACTCCGTGATGAACGAGCAGCGCATGATCGTGTACGACCGCCGCCAGGCCTGGCTGCGCGAGCGCGGCCTGCGCGACACGATCCGCGACTACTTCGAGGAGAGCCTGGAGCACCACCTCTCCACCCAGGCGGCCATCGACGCGGGTCCGGCCGAGCGCGACCTGCCCGCGTTCGCCGCGTGGCTGCGCGACGAGCTGCTTGTCGAGGTCGAGCCCGAGGAAATCGACCGCATGCTCGAAGAGCACGCCGACATCCGCGCGGATCTGTTGGGCCGCGTCGACGCGGCCTACGCGGCCAAGGAGCAGGAGCTCGGGGAAAAGGACCAGCGCCAGATCGAGAAGTACCTCTTGCTTCAGACCCTGGACCGCAAGTGGATGGACCACCTGTACGCCATGGACCTGCTCAAGGAGAGCATCCACCTGCGCAGCTTCGCGGGCCAGGACCCCAAGCTCATCTACAAGCGCGAGGGGTACGAGATGTTCGCGGAGCTGTGGGACAGCCACCGCGAGGAGGTGGTGGGCCTGGCCATGAAGGTCCGCCCGGCCCCGGCCGAGGAGGAGATGGAGCTCCAGGAGACCGCGGACATCTCCGAGACCATCCACGACACCTTCGGCGCGTACGAAGAGGCCTCGCGCACCGCCGGCGCCGGCGCGGGCGCGACCGACGAGAGCGCCAAGCCCGTCACTATCGTGCGCACGGAAGAGAAGATCCCGCGCAACGCCCCCTGCCCGTGCGGGTCGGGACGCAAGTACAAGAAGTGCTGCGGCCGGTAGCGCCGCCGCGCGCGACGCGCGAATCTCCAGACCCCTGGGGCGGCCGAAGACGTCTACCTCTGTGGCCCGCGGTGTGCGCGGGCGCTCGGGAACAAGGAGAAGGCCCATGCGCGGGGCAATGCGGATGGCGATTGCGGGACTGGCCGTGGCCGGGGCGCTTGCCGCGCCCGTGGACGCGGCCGAGACGGACGTCCAGGGCACCGTCGAGTCGGTGACCGTGTACACGGCCGGGCTGGCGCGGGTCACCCGCGCCGGGCGCGCGGACCTGGTCCGGGGCACGCAGGCGCTGCGCTCGGCGCCCCTGCCGCCGAGGGCCGACCCGTCGAGCGTGCAGGTGACCGTGGACGCGCCGGGCACGCGGCTGGAGAGCGTGGAGACGCGGCGTACGCTCGTCGACGAGAAGATGCTCGAGACCCGCCGCGCCGAGCACCGCCAGGAGCTGCGCGCCCAGGAGGAGGCGGTCTTCGACCTGGAGCTCGCCCTGCGCGGCGTGCAGGAGTCGATCCAGAGCCGGTCGGAGACGGTCGAGTTCGTCCAGCAGATGCGTCGGCACACCGCCCAGGCCGCGGCGGCCGAGAAGGCCGAAAACCGGCTCCAGCCCGAGGCCTGGGGCCAGGCGATCGACCTGGCGCAGCAGCGCACCGAGACCGCGCGCCAGGAGATCCGCGAGCTCACCAAGAAGAAGCGCGGCCTGGAGCACGACCTCGCCGAGGCGCGGCGCAAGCTGAGCGACATCCGGCGCAAGAGCCCGGACGCGGACTACGAGACCCGGGTCTACGCCACGGTCTCCGCACAGGAGCCCGGCGACGCGGCGGTGCGGCTCAGCTACAACGTGCCCGGCGCCTCGTGGCAGCCCGCGTACCGGGCCGCCGCGGACGTGGCGGGCAAGCACGTGCGCCTGGAGGTCCTGGGCGCGGTGCGCCAGCAGACCGGCGAAGACTGGATGGGCGTGGACCTGAAGCTCTCCACCGCGCGGCCGGACCTGGGCACGGACGTGCCCGAGCTGAAGCCCTGGTACCTGCGCACGGCTCCGTCCAGGGGGCGAAAGCGCGAGGCTGAAGCGGCGGGTCGAGGAGCGGCGATGGACCGTTTGGCGGCAGAGCCGGAAAGACCGGCAGAGGCCCCCGCGGCGCCCCCGGCCCCGCCCGGCGTGGCTGCGAGCGGCGTGGCCACCGTGTTCAGCGCGTCCGCGGAGGTGGACATCCCCTCCGACGACCAGGCCCACCGCATCGCCGTGGCCGAGATCCAGACCCCGGTCGCCCTCACCCACGTGGCCGTGCCCAAGGTGCTGCCGCACGCGTTCCTGCACGCGAAGGGCGAGAACCGAGCGCCGTTCCCCCTGCTCGCGGGGCCCGTGGACGTGGTGGTGGGCGGCAGCTTCGTGGGCCGCGGGCGGCTGGACATGACCGCGCCCGGCGAAGAGATCGAGCTGGGCCTGGGGGTGGACGAGTCCGTGCGCGTGTCCCTGCGCCTGGTGGAGGACGAGGTCGAGCGCAGGCACTGGGGCAACCGCACCGCGACCACGAACGAGTTCCTGATCGAGGTCACCAACTACGGCGAGCGCCCGGCGAACGTGACCGTGCGCGACCAGCTGCCTATCAGCCGCGACCCGGAAGTGGAGGTCGAGTACGGCCGGTCCGCGCGCGCGGCGTTGCGCGGCGCCCAGTTCCCGGGCGAGCTGACCTGGGACTTCGAGCTCGAACAGGGCGAGACCGAGACCATCGAGTTCGAGTTCACCATCGAGTACCCGACCGAGCGCCGGCATCAGCTGCAAATGCTCAACGCGGCCCGGGTGGAGCAGCTGGAAGTGCAGGCCGACCGCTACCAAGGGAAGATGCGCCAGCAGCAGATCCCGGCCGCCAAGTTCTAGACCCGGTGCGAGGAGGGGCGATGGGGGTGGCCCTTGACGCGGCCTATGCGCTCACCCTGGGGCCGCACTACCTGTACCACCGGGCCGTGACCGGCAAGTACGGCCCCCACGCCCCGGAAAAGCTGGGCCGCCTGCCCGCGCATCTCGGTCCGGGCGGGCGGCCCGCCCTGTGGGTCCACGGGGTGAGCGTGGGCGAGACCCTGGCCGCGCGCCCGCTCGTTGGCGCGTTCGCAGGGGCGCACCCGCACTGGGCCGTGCGCGTGTCCACCACCACGGCCACGGGCCGCCAGGTCGCCTGCGAGCACTTCGGCGCGGAGTCGGTCTTCTACTATCCCCTCGACTTCTCGTGGGCCGTGCGCCGGGCGTTCGACACCGTGCGCCCCGCGGCCGTGGTGCTCATGGAGCTGGAGGTGTGGCCCGCGTTCCTGTCGGAGGCCGCGCGCCGGGGCGTGCCCGTGGTCGTGGCCAACGTGCGCATCACCGAGCGCAGCGTGCGCCGGCTCCGTGCGTTCGGGCCTCTGGCCCGGCGGATGCTCGGGCGCGTGGCCGCCTGGGCCGCGCAGGACGAGGGCGGCGCGGCGCGGCTGCGCGCGGCGGGCGTGGACGAGGAGCGCATCCGGGTGGTGGGAAGCCTGAAGGCCGACGGCCTGGACTTCGACGAGCGGCCCGCCGAGGCGGACCGCCTGCGCGCGGACCTGGGCGGCGGCCGGCTGTGGGTGGCCGGCAGCACCCATCCCGGCGAGGAGGAGGCGGTGCTCGCCGCGTTCGCCGAGCTGCGCGCGCGGTTCGCGGACCTGCGCCTCGTGCTCGTGCCGCGCCACCCGGAGCGCTGCGACGCGGTGGAGCGGCGCGTGCCGGCGGACCTGTCGGTGTGGCGGCGCAGCCGCGGCCCCGCGCCTGCGGGGGCACCGGTTGTGCTCGTGGACACCATGGGCGAGCTCGCCGCGCTCTACCGCGCGGCCGAGGTGGTGTTCGTGGGCGGAACCTTCGACGCGGCCGTGGGCGGGCACAGCATGCTCGAGCCCGCGGCCCTGGGCCGGCCCGTGGTCTACGGGCCCGAGGTGCACAACTGGGCCGGGGCAGCCCGCACCCTGGAGCAGGCGCGCGGAGCGGTGCGCCTGCCCGAGGCCGACGTGCACGTGCTCGCTGGCGCGGTGGCCGTGCTCCTGGCCGACCCGCACGCTTCCCGGGCCCAGGGAGCGCGCGCCCGCGAGGCGGCTCGGTCCCTGCAAGGGGCCACCGACCGCACGGTCGCCCTCCTGGAGGAGACCATTTCCGCCTAGGCCTTTGCGCACGCGTGCCCCCCCTCCCTCCGGGAGGGGGTGAGGGGGAGGGAGCGGTTGTTGCCGCCGCAGAGAAGGGCGCGATGCGAGACACGAACGAGAGCGCGCGCTACGTCCCTCACCCCGGCCCTCTCCCCGGCCCTCTCCCGGGGGGAGAGGGAGAAGGGTCCCTCTCCCCGGCCCTCTCCCGCGGGGAGAGAGAGGCGCCCCTCGCCATGCCTGTATTCCGTACGGAGGGGAAGAACGACCGCTCACCAGAGCAGTCTCCCGAGGGCAGAGGGAGCGTGCGCAGGACGCCCCAGCCGTCCCCCCCTCCCTCCGGGAGGGGGCAGGGGGAGGGAAGATCGGGGGCAACCCTGGTGGCGGTCGGTTCGCGCCCCTTCGCGCCCCAGGGTACGGCGCCGGCCTACTCCCACCCGATCCAGGAGGCCAGCTTCTGCCAGGTGCCCTTCTCCGGCGTGCCCAAGAGGTCGGTAAGCAGCTCCTGCAACCGGGCGTAGGGCACGGGCTTCTGCAGGCAGATGGCCCGGACGCGGTTGGCGAGCTTTTCGCGGTGCTCCTCGAGCTTGAGCTTGGCGCTCAGGAAGATGATCGGCGTGTCCTCGTAGTCCGGGATCTTGCGCAAGAGCTTGGCCAGGGCGATGCCCTGGTCGATGGGCATGTCGTGGTACACCCACTCCCGCCGCGAGGCGGGGTCGTGCTTCTGGTACAGGGTGATGTCGAGCAGGAACAGGTCCACCGGCTCGCCCAGGTGGGCCGCCTTGGCGGCGAACTCGTACGCGTCGTCCGGGTTGTCGAGGACCACAACCTCGTAGTCGGACAGCCACTTGGTCATGATCTGCTGGTGGCTGGGGTTGTCCTCGGCGTACAGGATGCGCTTGCGCTTGGCCATGGATGCGCGGTCCTTTCGGTTCGCTGCGTATGACAGAACTCTATACTATACCACAAACTTGCGCCGATGCAAGCGCGAGCGCACGATCACTACAGAATGTACTTGTTCAGGTCCTCGTCTTCGGCCAGGTCCGCCAGGCGGTCGCGGACCATCTGCGCGGTCACGTCCACGCGCTCGCCCTCGAGGTCCGGGCCGCGGAAGCTCACCTCTTCCATGAGCTTCTCCATGACCGTGTACAGCCGCCGGGCGCCGATGTCTTGGCTGATGCGGTTCACCCGCTCGGCGAGCTCGGCCAGGGCGTCAAGGGCCTCGTCCTGGAACCGGACCTCCACGCCCTCGGTGCCCAGGAGCTGTTGGACCTGCATGGTCAGGGCGTTCTTCGGGTGGGTGAGGATGCGCACGAAGTCGGCGCGGGTGAGGGCCCCGAGGCTCACCCGGATGGGGAACCGCCCCTGGAGCTCCGGGATCAGGTCGCTCGGGCTCTTGCCGTGGAACGCGCCCGCGGCGATGAACAGGATGTGCTGCGTCTGCACAAGGCCCTGGCGCGTGTTCACGGTCGACCCCTCCACGATGGGCAACAGGTCGCGCTGCACCCCTTCGCGGCTCACGTCCGGGCCTTCGCTTCGGCCCGAGGCGATGACCTTGTCGATCTCGTCCAGGAAGATGATGCCCGACTGCTCGGCGCGCTCCACCCCGCGGCGGGAGACCGCTTCCTCGTCCACCAGCTTGTCCGCCTCTTCCTGGGCCAACATGCGCCGCGCGTCCGCCACGCGCACTCGGCGGCGGGTGCGCCGCTCGGGGAGCATCTTCTCGAGCATGTCCTGCATCTCCAGGCCCAGCTCTTCGCTGCCGGCCAGGCCCATGATCCCGCCCACGTTCGGGCTGCGCCGCACCGACAGCTCGACCATGCGCTCGTCCAGCCCCCCGGCGCGCAGCTTGGCGCGCAGCTTCTCGCGGGTGCGCGCGTGGCGGGCCTGTTCGGACTCGCGCTCCTCGGGCTGGGCGCTCGCGGACGGCTCGGGCGCGGGCAGCAGCAGGTCCAGGAGCCGCTCCTCGGCCTGGCGCTCTGCCTCGGGCATCACCCGGGCGGTCTCGGCCGCGCGCACCTGGCCGACGCTGAGCTTCACCAGGTCGCGGACCATGCTCTCCACGTCGCGGCCCTGGTACCCGACCTCGGTGTACTTGCTCGCCTCCACCTTGATGAACGGCGCATCGATCATGGCCGCCAGCCGCCGGGCGATCTCGGTCTTGCCCACGCCCGTGGGCCCGATCATGATGATGTTCTTGGGCGTGATCTCGCGCGCGACCTCCTCGGGAAGCTGCTGGCGGCGCCACCGGTTGCGGATCGCGAGCGCCACCGCGCGCTTGGCCTCGTCCTGGCCGATCACGTACTGGTCCAGCGCAGCCACGATGCCGCGCGGGGTCAGGGCGTCGAGCTTGGCGTCTTGGTCCACGACCTTCATGCGTCTCCTCGCTGCGGGTCAGAGTTCCTCTACGGTGATCTCGCTGTTCGTGTACACGCAGATGCGCGCGGCGATGCCCAGCGCCTCGCGCACGACCTCGACGGGCGCCATGTCCGTGTGCCGCACCAGGGCGCGCGCCGCGGCCGCGGCGTACCCGCCGCCCGAGCCGATGGCCAGAACCTCGTCGTCGGACTCGATCACGTCGCCGGCGCCGCCGAGCAACAGCGCGGCGGTCTTGTCCATGGCGATCATCATGCTCTCCAGCCTGCGCAGCACGCGGTCGGTGCGCCAGTCCTTGGCCAGCTCCGTGGCCGCGCGCACCAGGGCGCCGTTGTACTCCTCCAAGCGCTTGTCGAACCGCTCCAGGAGCGCGAACGCGTCCGCGGCCGAGCCCGCGAAGCCCACGAGCACCCGGCCGCCCGCGAGCCGGCGGATCTTGCAGGCCGAATGCTTGACGATCTCGTTCTGCAGGGTCACCTGGCCGTCCCCGCCCAGGGCCGCCTGGCCCTGGCGATGCACGGCGAGAATGGTGGTCGCATGGGCGCTCACGAGTGCTCTCCTTGCGGCACGGGCCTGCGTCGGCCCTCCCGTGTTCTCGGTCTATCGTTCCCTTAGCATCTCGCGTGCCTGGGCCAGGGTGGTGGCCGTGGCGGCGCGGCCGCGGATCATGGCCGCGAGCTCGGCCACCCGGTCGTCGCCGGCCAGGGTCTCGATCGTGGCGCGGGTGCGGCCCGCGTGCGTGTGCTTGCGCACGACCAGGTGGTGGTCGGCGAGCCCGGCGATCTGCGGCAGGTGCGTGATCGCGATGACCTGCCTGCCCCGGGCGAGCGCGGCGAGCTCCTCGCCGATCGGCCCGGCCAGCCGCCCGCCCACGCCCGCATCGATCTCGTCGAAAAAGAGCACGGGCTGCGGATGCGCGGCCGCGAGCGCGGACTTCACCGCGAGCATGGCGCGCGTGGTCTCGCCGCCCGAGGCCGTGCGCGCGAGCGTGCCCCACGGCTCGCCGGGGTTGGGCCGCAGGGTGAAGACGACCTCTTCGAGCCCGGCCTCGGAGGCCTGGCGGGCCAGGTCCGCGGGCGAGGCGTCGTCGCCGACCAGGGGCTCCAGGCGCACGGCGAAGTCCGCGCTCCGCATACCCAGGCGCTGGAGCCGCTCCTTGACCGCGCGCGCGAGCCGGCGGCCCGTGCGCTCGCGCGCGGCGCGCAGGTCCGCGGCCGCCTTGCGCAAGTCCGCGGCCGCCCGTTGCGCCGCGGGCGCGAGGTCCTGCTCGTCGCTCGTCCAGGCCTCCAGCGTGCGGGCGCGGTCCTCCAGCGCGGCCAGCCGGTCGGCGAGGTCCTCGACCGCGCAGTCGTGGCGGCGGGCCTCCTCGCGCAGGGCCTCGCGCCGCTCGCGCGCCTCGTCGAGCTCCCGGGGGTCCACGTCCGTGGCCGCCTCGCAGGTGCGCAGGGCGCGCACCGCTTCCTCCACCGAGGCGCCGGCCGCCTGCAAGTGCTCCGCCGCCTCGCGCAGCTCCGCGGCCAGGCCGCCGAGGTCTTCGGCCTCGCGCGCGAGCGCGCCGAGGCGCCCTTCGACCGCGTCGTCGGACTCGTACAGCGTATCCACGGCCCGGCCGCAGAAGGCCCGCACGCGCGCGGCGTTCTCCAGGAAGGCGAGGCGCTCCTCCAGCGCGGCGTCCGCGGTCGGGTCCGGGGCCAGGGCCGCGAGCGTGTCGCGCTCGTGGCGCACGCGTTCGAGTTCGCGCTGGCGCTCCTCGCGCAGCGCGGCCCCGCCCTCCAGACGGTCGACGAGCTCGCGCAGCCGCCGGTACGCGTCGGCCGTGCGCCCGGCCCGGTCTTCCAGCCCGCCGAACCGGTCCAGGAGCACGCGCTGGTGCGCGCTCGTGCGAAGCGCGGTGTGCTCGTCCTGGGCCGAGAGGTCCATGAGCCGCTCGCCCAGGCCGCGCAGCACGGCCGCGGGCACGGGCCGGCCGTTGACCGTGCTGCGGGTGCGGCCCTCGCGCGGGCACTCGCGCGCGAGCACCAGGCCCTCGTCGCGCGCCTCGGCAAGCGCCAGGTCGCAGGCCTGCTCCAGCGCGGCGACCCGGTCCTCGGAGAGCTCAAAGACCGCGGTCAGCGACGCGCACGACGCCCCGGCGCGCACCTGGTCGGTGTGGAACCGATCCTGGCCCAGCACCACGCCCAGGGCCCCGGCGATCAGGCTCTTGCCCGCCCCGGTCTCGCCGGAGATGGCGTTGAACCCGGCGCCGAACCGCAGCGCGGCCTGTTCGAGGATCACGAAGTTGCGCGCGTGGAACTCGGCGAGCATACGCCTCGGCCTCAAGGCAGGAGGGCGCCGCCCGCTTCGCCGAACCTGCGAAGGATCTCCGAATGCCTGGCGAAGCACGGCGCCGCAGTCGCGGACCGACGCTATTCTGCCACGGCTTGGGCCGGTGTCAAGGTCGCAGCCGCGTCAGGGGCTTGACCGGGGCGTGTGCGCGTGATAAGAGAGAGGTCGCGCACATCGTCGGACAGCGCGGTATCCGCTGTGCACGCCCGGCGCAGGAGAGCCTGCATGGGAATCGTGTGGAAGGCCGGTGCGGTGGCCGCGGGCATGCTGGTGCTCGCCGCGGTCGGCGCGTTCCTGTGGATGCTCTACCTCATCCGGCTGGTGAACCGAGAGGAGGAGCTCCAGGCCAAGCTCCTGGAGCGCCGCCGCAAACGCGAGGAGCGCGCCCGGGCCCGCGCGGACCGCCAGCAGTCGTTGCGCGACCGCGAGGAGGCGACCATGCAGGCCGCCCGGTCCATCGCCGAGGATGCAGAGAGCGTGCTCGGCGGGCAAGCCGCCCAGCCGTCCGACCGCAGCGGGACCCCATCGGGCGCGTGAGTCCGCTGTGCCGCCCGCGGCCCCCGGGGCCGCACGCGCCCCGGACGCAGGCCTGGCCCATGTACAAGACCGTTGTTGCCATCGACATCGAGACCACGGGCATCGACCCCGCCCGGGACGAGATCCTGGAGCTGGGCGCCGCGGTGCTGGAAGGCGACAACATCACCGACCGGTTCGAGGTCCTGGTCAAACCCGGGCGCATGCCCCCGCCGGCGATCGTGAACCTGACCGGCATCACCGCGGACATGCTCCAGGACGCCCGGCCCATGGACGAGGTGGCGGCCGGATTCCTCCGGTTCCTGGAGCGCGAGGACCCGGTCTACATCGCGCACAACGCGTCCTTCGAGCGGGCGTTCCTCCAGGCGGCCACGGCCGACGCGTTCTCGCACCGGATGCTGGACACCGTGGGCCTGAGCCGCATCCTGTTTCCCACGTTGCAGAGCCATGCGCTCGGGTTCCTGGCCGAGGCTCTGGACCTGGCCCCGAGCCGCGCGCATCGGGCGCTCGCGGACTGCGAGACCACGCTCGCCCTGTGGCGGCGCATCCGGGACGCGGCCCTGGCCCTGCCCGAGGCCGTGGTCGGCGAGATCAACGACCTGCTCGCGCCCCTGCGCCGCCATCCGTACCGCGAGTTCTTTCAGCGGGTGGACCGCGAGCGGTTTCCCCGCCGGTTCGGCCGCGAGCGGCGCGCGTACGCGGACCTGTTCGCGAGCCACCGGTCTCTCATTGAGTCCAAGCCGCCCGCGCGCGAGCTCGACCGGCCCCACGGCGGCCCGGACCCGGACGAGGTGGCCGCGCTGTTCGAGCCGGGCGGGGCCCTGGACGGGTCGCTGTCCTCGTACGAGGCGCGCGAGGGCCAGGTGGCCATGGCCCGATCCGTGGCCGAGGCCCTGTGCGGCGACGAGCACCTGCTCGTGGAGGCGCCCACGGGCATCGGCAAGAGCCTGGCGTACCTGGTGCCCGCGGCGCTTTTCAGCGTGCGCGAAAAGTTTCCGGTCATCCTGTCCACGAACACGAAGAACCTCCAGGCCCAGCTCTTCGACAAGGACATCCCCCTCGTGGAGCAAGCCCTGGGCACCGAGCTTCGCACTGCGCTCATCAAGGGCCGGGGCAACTACCTGTGCCTGCGCAAGCTCCTGTACTTGCTCGACGCCGCGGACCGCGAGCTCGCCCGCGAAGAGCGCATCCCCCTGTGCGTGCTCGTGAGCTGGGCCGCGCGCACCGAAACCGGCGACGTGGCCGAGTGCGTGCTCACGGGCCGGCCGGACTTCGGCGCGCTGTGGGCGAAGCTGCGCACGATCGGCGACGAGTGCCTGGGCCGGGGCTGCCCCATGTACGGGCGCTGCTTCCTGCGCCGGGCCCGGGCCCTGAGCCTGCGCGCGGACCTGGTGGTCGCCAACCACGCGCTCGTGTTCGCGGAGCTGAACATGGAAAGCGCGGTCCTGCCCGAGTACCGGCACGTGGTGTTCGACGAGGCCCACAACCTGGAGGCCGCGGCCACCGGGCACCTGACCGTGGAGGTGAGCCAGTCCCGGGCGTTCCAGGTCCTGCGCCGGCTCTACCGCCGCCGCCGGGGCCGCCGCGGCGGCACGGGCCTGGGCCCGAGCGTGCTGGCGGGCCTCTCGAGCCCCGAGGCGAGCCTGCCCGACGAGCTGGCGGACCTGTGCCGCAAGCATTGCGAGCGCATGCTCGCCGCCGTGCAGGCGGCCGAGGAGCACGTGGCGCCCTTCTTCGACGCGCTCGCAGGCACGCTCCCGCGCCGGGGCCCGGTCTCCGACCGGCACCGGTTCGCCGAGGCGCGCAAGCGCCCGCGCGCCTGGGCGCCCGTGGACCGGGCCAAGCAGACGCTTGTCAGCGCCCTCGCCGAGGTTATGCGCGCGGCCGAGGCCGTGGCCGAGGCCCTGCGCGAGACGCCCGCCGGCGGGCTGGCGTACCGGCGCGACTTCCAGCGCGAGCTCGAGGCCGTCATCCAGTGGCTGCGCGAGAACGTGGCCGACATCGAGTTCGTGCTCGCGGGCAGCGAAGCGAACTACGTGTACTGGGTCGACCGCCTGCCCGCCCGCCAGGGCGGGGCCGCGGCGTACGCGGCGCCCCTGTCCATCGCCGAGCTCATGCACGACCAGGTCTACGCCAAGAAGATGAGCTGCATCTTCACCTCGGCCACGCTGTCCGTGCGCGACCGGTTCGACTTCCTGGCCGGCCGCCTGGGCATCGACCGAATCGGCCGCGACCGGCTGCGCACCCTCCAGGCGCCCAGCCCCTTCGACTTCGACCGCCAGTGCCTGGTGGCCGTGCCCGCGTTCCTGTCCGAGCCCGACCGGCGCGGGTCCGAGGACTACATCCAGGGGCTCTCGGCCCTGCTGGCCCAGGTGTACCGCCGCACCCGGGGCCGAGGGCTGGCCTTGTTTACGAGCTACCACATGCTGCGCGAGACCTACCGCCGGCTCACCGAGGCCATGTCCGGCGACGGCATCGTGCTCCTGGCCCAGGGCGAGAGCGGCTCGCGCGAGCACATCACCGGGGTGTTCACCCGCGACGTGCACAGCGTGCTGTTGGGCACGCACAGCTTCTGGGAGGGCGTGGACGTGGTGGGCGAAGCGCTCTCGTGCCTCACGATCGCGCGCCTGCCCTTTGCCGTGCACACCGAGCCCATTGTGCAGGCCCGGTGCGAGCAGGTCGAGGCCGCGGGCCGCGACGCCTTCCTCACGTACTCGGTGCCCAGCGCGGTGATCCGGTTCAAGCAGGGGTTCGGCCGGCTCATCCGCTCGCGCACGGACCGCGGGCTCGTGATCATCGCGGACCGCCGGGTGGCGGTCAAGCGCTACGGGCGCATGTTCCTCGACAGCCTGCCCGCCGAGGCCGAGATCTTCGGCGACCGGCAGGAGTTCCTGGACGCGGTCGAGGACTTCTTCGGCGAGGACGGGTGAGCCGCAGGGCAGGGAGGCATCCGATGAAAAAGGTCCTGGCGATCCTGGGCATCGTGATCGTGGTGGTCGCCGCGGTGGCGGTCGCGGCGTTCCTGTGGTGGAAGAGACCGTGGGACCCCCGCGCGCGCATCCGCGCCCAGGGGTACCCCGCCACCCTGGAGGAGCTCAACGCCTGGTACCCCCAGCCCGCGGGCCGCAACGCCGCGGACGTGTACAAGAAGGCGTTCGAGCGTTTTGCAGAGCCTTATCCGCTCCAGGGCCGCTATGCAACGTTGCCGCTACTCGGATCGGATCGACCGGATCTCTTCTATGAAGTGCCCCTGACCGAGCCGATCTCGGAGCGGACGTGCGCGCTCAAGGCCGAGTTCCTGGCCGAACACGAGGAGGCGCTCCAGCTCCTGCACGAAGCGGCCGAGGTGGAACAATGCCGATACCCGGTGGACCTGCGCAAGGGCAATGCGGCCTCGACTTCGCATTTGCACGGGGTTCAGAAATGCGCCTACCTGCTGGGCGTGGAGGCCCTGGCGCATGCCGAGGCGGGACGCGCCACACGCGCTGTGCGCAGCGTGTGCAGCCAACTCGCGCTTGCCGGCAGCATGGCCGATGAGCCCATGATGACTTCTCTGCTTGCACGCATCTCGATGCGCTATGTTGCGTTTCGGTGCCTGGAACGCGTATTCAACCGTACGGCCTGTCCGGAGCCCGGCTTGTCCGATCTACAGCAGGCGCTCGAGCAAGAGGACGACCCGGGCGCACTGGCGCGCGCGTTCGCTGGCGAGCGTTGCATTGGTTTGCCCCGTTTCGAAGGTCAGGGCCTGATCTCAGTGCTGAACCTGTCCGATCGAGGGACGTACCTGGAGCACATGGCGCAGTGGGTGCGCCTGGCCGAGGGGCCGGTTGCCGGGCGCGTCGACGCTGCGCAAGAACAGGCCAGGCAGCGCATCCCCAGGTCCTGCTCCCTGGCGGCCTGGTTGGTGCAAGGCAATGGCAGGGCCGTGGTCGCCGACGCGTGCTCCCTTGCGCAAATGCGCGCTGCGTGCACGGCGGTCGCGGTGGAGCGCTATCGCATGAAGCACAACTCCCTGCCCGAGAGCCTCGAGGACCTGGTCCCCGTGTATCTGGACGCCGTGCCCCTGGATCCCTTTTGCGGCGAGCCGCTTCGCTACGTGCGCACACAGGGCGGCTACGCGGTCTACAGCGTGGGGGACGACGGCCAGGACAACGGCGGGACCCGCATGGTAACCGACTTCACCAAGGTGCCAGGCAGGCACTCCGCCTCACCCCCGACCATGGGTCTGGGCGCGGACATGGTGTTCGAGGTCAGCGTCCGGCACGAGGTGCAGGAACAGGGCGCCTCCGCGCAGGAGTGAGCGCACGGGTCGTACTTCTTGACGACTCGCACGAACGGTGTGGGGCCGGTGCGTGCAGGACAGGGCGGGCGGTGCGCGCTCGCGCGCGTGCTCAGTGGCGGGCCGCACGCCGGCGCTTGCGCCGTTCCCGAAGCTCTTCGCGCGTCTTGCGGTCGGGCACGCCCTTCTCGCGGATGAGGCGCGCCTCCTCCACATCCTCTTCGTCCAGGGCCGCCCAGGGGTCGTCCTCTTCCTCTTCCAGGTCGAACTGCTCCCAGCGCTCTTCGTCCTCGTCGGTCTTGGGCGGCTTCCACTCCGCGACTACATCCCCGGCCGCGCGGGCGGCGGCATAGGCGTCGGCCTGGACCTGCTTGGCCTCCAGGTCCTGGGCGGCCACCAGGCGCGCGTACTCGCCCTCCTGGGCGGCGAGCTCCTCGTGGGTGCCCTGCTGCACCAGCTTGCCGTCCCGGAACACGAGCAACAGGTCCGCGTGGCGGATGGTGCTCAGCCGATGCGCGATGGAGAAGGTGGTCAGCTCTTCGCTCATCGCGTCGATGGCCGCCTGCACCTCGTGCTCGCTCTCGCTGTCCAGCGAGCTCGTGGCCTCGTCCAGGATCAGGATCGCGGGCTTGCGCAGGATGGTGCGCGCGAGCGCGATGCGCTGCTTCTGCCCGCCGGAGACCAGCGTCCCGCTCTCGCCGACCTGGGTGTCGTACCCCTGGGGCATCTGGCTGATGAACTCGTGGGCGTTGGCCTTCTTGGCCGCGTCGACGACCACCTCCATGGGCACGTCCCGGTAGGCGTGGGTGATGTTCTCGTACACCGTGCCGGAGAAGATGATCGGGTCCTGGCTGACCACGCCCACCTGGCGGCGCACGGTGCGCATGTCCAGGTCGTCCACGGAGATGTCGTCGATGCGGATCACGCCCTGCTGGGTGCGGTACAGCCCGAGCATCAGGTTGATGAACGTGGATTTGCCCGAGCCCGACTTGCCCGCCAGGCCCACGGTGGTCCCGGGCGGGATGTGCAGGTTGAGGTTCTTGATCGCGGGCTCCTCGTTCGTCTCGTAGGTGAAGGTGACGTTCTCGAACTTCACGTCGCCGTGCAGCTCCTCGAGCTTGCGCTTGCCCACGTTGTACTCGATGTCCGGGGCGTCGACCACCTCGCGAATGGAGTGGATCGCCTCGGCGAACCGGGTGAGGGTCGGGAACATGTGCAGGAAGGACATGAACCGGCCCATCAGGTTGCGGATGTAGTTGGCGAAGAGGAGCATCTCCCCGAGCGTCAGGTTCCCCTCGATCACGTTCAGGGCGGCCACGGCGATGACCACGATGTTGAAGCTGGTCATGATGAAGTGGTTCAGCCCCGTGAACAGGGCGATGTTCGCCTCGGCATCGGTGCTCTTGGCGATGACCTTGGTGCTCGTTTCGTTCACCTTGCGGCTCTCGTACCCCTCGTGGCCGTGCAGCCGGGCCAACAGCGACGACTGCAGGAAGTTGCTCACCGTGGCCGACAGGTCCTCGCGGGCCAGGCGCTCGTAGTAGCGGCTCCTGCGCACCGCGTCGCGGAACAGGCGGATGAGCAGCCAGAACACCGGGAAGATGAGCAGGAACGTGGCCAGGATCCTGGCGTTGACCCAGGCGAGCACCGTGATGAGCACGGTCAGGTGCACGATGGACTCGAAGATGGTGTTCACGAACACGTCCGCGAACCGCTCGGTGCGGTCCACGTCCATCATGATCTTGGAGTAGTACCGGCCGGTCTCGTTGCGGTTGTGGAAGGTGAGCGAGAGCATCTGCAGCCGCTGCACGATCAGGTTGCGCAGGTCGCGCGAGGCGCTTCGCACCACCCGGGTCCGGGCCACGAGGCCGCTCACCCGGAAGAAGACGTGCGTGACCTCCAGGGCGAGGATGAGCAGCACGATGATCCAGATGCCGGACTTGTTCGCGGACGGGATGTAGTTGTCCACGATGATCTTGATCATGATCGGCGTGGCCAGCATGGGCACCGACATGATCGTGTTGAACACCAGCATCCAGACCACGCGCATCTTGTACCGGCTGAAGAATCCGGCGTAGAAGCGCAGGCTCTCGAAGAAGGAATCGGTGGACCGCTCGGGCATCAGCCTATCTCCGCCGTTCCAGGAAGACCATGATGATCGGGGCCTGGCGTACGATGATCTCGCACTGGGCCTCGCTTCCGACCTGGAGCTTGCGCTGTTCGTCCTCGTCCTCGTTGATGCGCACGATCACTTCGTACAGGATGTCGCTGCGCGGGGGCAGCTCCATCGGGGTCTTGAGCATCTGCTTGTGCTTGCCGTACCGGGATACGGAGGCCACCTCGCCGGAGTACACGTCGAAGCGCAGGTAGTTGTAGTACTCGGACTTGATCATGACCGGCAGGCCCGGCTCCATCTCCACCCGCTGATGCTCCGGGATGAGACACCGGATGATCTTCTCGCCTTCGCCGGTAATGGACACGAGGTCCGTGCCGATGGACACGCTCTCCGAAGGCTCCACGAACACGTTGACCACGTGCCCGGCAAAGGGCGCGGTCACGGTCAAAGAGTTGAGCTGCTCGGCCAGCCGACTGGTGGTCACGTCGATCTCATCCACGCGCAGGTCCGTGGCCTCCTTGAGCTTGGCCAGGTCGTCCTCGAGCTTCCGGACCTCCTCCTCGGTGCGTTCCTTGAGGTTGTCGAGCGCGACCTGCGCCTCGTGGATCGCGTTGTCCGTGCGGTGCTTGGTCTGTTCGAGCTTGGCCTCGATCTTCCGGATTTCGTACTCGGTCTGCTCCTCCTGCTTCTTGAGCGAGACCTCCAGGTCCTTGAGCTCGTAGGCGATCTCTTCGAGCTTGTTGCCCGGGAAGCTGCCGGACTTGTACAGCTCTTCCATGCGCTTGTACTCGTTCTCCAGGCGCTCGCGCTTGAGCTCGGCCTGCTCCTTGGCCCGCTCGAACTCGGCGCGCAGGCTGCGCTCGTCCAGCTCCGCCTGCCGCTCGGCCTGGGCGTGCTCGTCCTCCAGGGTCCGGATGCGGGCCTGGGTCTCTTCGGCCTGGCGGGCGTACTCCTGGCGCAGCTGTGCGCAGTCTCGGGAGACCTGGTGCTCTTTGCGAGCGTATTCCTCGCGCAGGCGGCGGCGTTCGAGCTCGATCTCGTCGATCCGCTTGGCCCAGCCCTGCAGGTCCGCGAGCTCCACCACGAGCTCGCCCCTGGCCACGGGGTCGCCGTTCTCCTTGTGCACGGCCTTGACCACGGTGTCCTTGACCTTGCTGCGCAGCACCGCCTGGCGCTGGCTCTCCACCAGCCCGTGGGTGATGATCTTGTCGTCGATCTTGAAGAACAAGACCACCAGCAACCCCACCGGCACCATGAGCAGGGCGACGATCTGTGCGGCCCGGTAAAAGCCCTGGCTCGTCATCACCGGCACGGCGTCTCTCCCGCGCACGGTCCGGGCGCGTACGCTCGAACAAAGACCGGCGGCAAAGCGAGTACCAGAAAGCTACGGTGTGGGAAAAAATCATCGCACCGACGGATCGGTGCGTTTTGATACCGCATGGGGCGGTCAGATGAGCCCCGAAGGGCCTCTGCCTCCTCTATTCTCTGTCGTTGTCGCGCCCGGCAACGGGCTCGCGTCTCCCCTCACACACAACACTATGCACCGCCCTGGGGCGGTATGCCAACGCATCCTTTGTATCATATAGCGCACGCCAAAGTCAAATCCTTCACGTCTTTTTCGCGAAGTTTCGGATGTTCGTCCCTTTTTCAGCGGCGAACCGAAGCGGCGTGCGAAGGCTGCGCGCCCGGTTCGGGCTCAGGCCCGCCGCGCGTACCGGTGGAGTCCCGCCCCGGTCTTGCGGCCGAGGTCTCCGCGTGCGACCAGGTCCTCGAGCAGGGCGGGCGGGGCGAACCGGGGGCCGTGGGCCTGTTCGAGCGCGCGCAGCTCGGCCAGGACCACGTCCAGGCCGATGAGGTCCGCGAGGGCGAGCGGGCCCAGGGGGTGCCCGCACCCCAGGCGCAGGGCGGTGTCGATGTCCCGGGCACTGGCCACCCGGGCCTCCAGGGCGCGGATGGCCTCGGCGATCAGGGGCATGAGCGCGCGGTTCACGACGAACCCCGTGACGTCCGCCGCGGTGATCGCCTGGAGTCCGAGCTGCGCGGCCAGCACGCGCGCGCGAGAAACATGCGCCTCCTCGGCGCCGGTCGGGGCCACGAGCTCCACGAGCCGGCTCTCGGGCACCGGGTTCATGAAGTGCATGCCCACGAGCCGCCCCTGCGCACCCGAATCCTGCGCGAGGCGGGCCACCGACAGGCTGCTCGTGTTCGTGGCGAGCGTCGTGTCTGCGGGCAGAACCCGGGCGAGCGCGGCCAGGAGCGCGGTCTTGGCCGCGAAGTCCTCCTCGATCGCCTCCACCACCAGCGCGCAGTCGGTGAGGTCCGCGAGCTCGGTCGTCAGCCGCAGCTCGTCGAGCCCTGCGTCGACGGCCTCCGCCTGCGCGCGCTTGCGCCGCACGGCCAGCCGGCACGCCGCCTCGATGCGCTCGCGCGCCGGGTCCAGGGCCTCGGCGCGGCGCGAGCGCACGGTGGCGGGCGCGCCCTCTTGCACGCACCGCTGGGCCAGTCCCGCACCCATGGCGCCCAGTCCGCAGATGCCCACGCGTTGGCGCGGTTGAGGGTCGGGCATGAGGGTCTCTCCTGCTAGGGGCCGCCGTCCAGTATAGGGCTCCGTGCCCGAGAATCCAGGCGCGAGGCGAAAGGCCTGTCGCTTGCGGGGGATATGTTGTATAAGGAGGCCGGTTCGAGCCGGAGGCCCGGGTATGGGGCACGGGAGTCCGTTTTTCTTTGCCGCGGCCGGGGTCGTGGTCGGCGGGACGTTCCTGCTCGCGCTTCTCGTCTCGCATCTGGCCCGGCGGCGACGCGCGCGTGCGGTCCTTGAGGCGCGGGCTGCCAAGGAGCGCGAGCGCAAGGAGACCGCGTCCGGCCTGCCCGAGGACCGGCCCCCGCGCAAGTCCGCCGAGCGCCGGGCCGTGGAGTCGCGCATGCAACAGGACCCGGCCCGCGCGGCGCGGGCCCTGGAGAGCATGCTGCGCCAGGACGGGGACCGCCGATGAGGGGCGCGCCGCACACCTGTGCGCTGGCTTTGGCCGCGCTGTGCGCGCTGGCCGGATGCCGGGCCTGGCGGGACCTTCCCATTGTGGCCGACCGGCCCCGCCTGGCCGAGGGCGACCTGCCGCCCGAGACCGAGCCCGCCCGGGTGGTCGCCGGCCCGTACGTGTCCGCGGCAACGCCCGCGACCGCGTACGTGTGTTATGTCACCGACCGGGCGGTGCAGAGCGGCGCGCGCCTGGCCGGCCCGGACAAGGCGCTCGTGCGCCGCAAGGGCGGGCGCAGGCGCGTGCACGCCATCCGGTTCGACGGCCTGGCCGCGGACACGACCTACCGGGCCGAGGCCCTGCTGGGCGCGCGCACGCTCGGCGGGTTCTCGTTCCGCACCCTGCCCGCGCCCGCGCAGCCGTGTACCCTCGCGTTCGTGACGGGCGGCGCGGAGGCCCCCGAGGCCCTGGGCCGGGCGCTTGCGCGCGCGGTTGCGGGCGGGGGCCCGAGCGCCCTGGTCCTGCTCGGCGCGCAGGTGCCGCGCGCCCGGCGGACCGGGGACTGGGCGGGCGGGCTCTTCGGCGCGTACGGCGAGGCTCTGTCCGGGCCGGTGGTCCTGCACGGCGCGGATCTTCCGGCCGCGGGCGGCGGCGGGGCGCAGGAACTCTTTCCCGCCCAGCCGCTCGGGCGCACCCACGGGGTGGACGTGGGGCCGGTGCGCGTGGTGTTCCTGGCGCCGGGGCTGCTCGCGCCCGAGCGCGGCCAGGAGCTCGCCGCGCAGCTCGAGCGCGCCTTCGGCGGGTCCGTGGCGCCCTGGCGCCTCGTGGTCAGCCCCACACCCGTGATCGCGCACGGCCCGGCAGGGGTGCATGCCCGCCGTCTCGCGGCCGCGGGCCCGGTCTTCGAGGCCCTGGGCGTGGATCTGGTCGTCCAGACAGGCGCCGGGGTCTACCACCGGTCCCTGCCCGTGGGCACGCAGGCGGCCACGGTGCGCTACGTTGCGCTGCCGGACTTCTCGCCGGGCGACATGCCCGAGGTCGCCGCAGCCCACAGCGCCGCGCGCGCGGGGGGGCCGGGGTACCTGGGCCTGTCCGCGCAGGAGGATCGTCTGGAGGGCGCGTTCGTCGGGCTGGACGGCCGGGTGGGCGACGCGTTCGCCCTGGTCCGGGGCGCGGCCGCGGACCGGATCGTGGACCGCATGGCGCTCGTGAGCGACACGTGGCAGCGCACCGTACAGCACGCCGAGCTCGAGCGCGTGGTGCGCCAGGCCTGCCAGGCGGTCGCCGACCCCGCCTCCGGCGGCCAGGTCCGCGTGCTTGTGACGAACCCCTCGCCCGTGCGGTTCGCAGGGGTGCTCACGTGGAAGGGCGCGGACCCGGTGTACACGGCGCAGCCGGCCTCCGTTCGATTCGAGCTCGAACCGGGCGGGGCCAGCAAGTCCGTGTTCACCCTGAATCCGAATCCCCAGGGCAGCGACATCCCCCGGTTCGTGGCCGAGTCGGACGCGGGCCTGTCCGCGGCCGAGGCCCTGGTGCTCACCGAGCGGCGGACCGTGGACCTGCCCGCCACGCAGGACCCGTGCACCGTGGACGGCCGTGCGGACGAGGCGTTCTGGCAGAACGCCGCGCTTGTGGCTCCGTTCCACGTGGTCGGCAGCGCGCGCAAGGAAGCAGAAGAGGTGCGCGCGTGGCTTGCGGCCGGGCCCGAGGGGTTGCGGGTGCGCATGCGCTGTGCGCTCGGGCCCGGGGAGCTGTCCGCGCCGACGGGCCGGCGCGCGGACGGGGACGTGTGGCGCGAGGAATCGGTGGAGGTGTACCTGAGCCCGGCCGCCCGCGGCCGTGACTACTGGCGCCTGGCCGTGTCCGCGCGCGGGACGCGGCTGGAGAGCTCCAGCCGCGAGGGCCGGGCCTGGAACCCGGACTGGCCCCATGCCGTGGACCTGCGCGAGGACCGGTACAACGTGGAGCTCGTGGTGCCCTACCGGCTCTTCGGGCTCGAAGGCTCGCCGCCCGCGGGCACCGAGTGGGGCGTCAACCTCGTGCGCAACCGGTATCCGGGCGCGGGCCCGGTCGTGTACCAGGCCGCGCCCACGCACGGGCCCAACGACCGCAGCGGACTGTACCTGCGCGTGCGCTTTCCCGACGGGCTGTGAGCGCCGCGTGCGCGGTCACTGCGCGTAGCGGTCCAGGTCCTCGCGGTTCCAGCCGATCAGCTGTTGCCACACCGGCTCGTCCGGCTCGCGCGCGGCCATGCGCTCGGCGAACGCGAGGTTCGTGTGCAGGCTGTCGAGGAACTTCTCGCGCGCGGACCACAGACCCAGGCTCGGGCTGCTGATGAAGTACACCTCTTCGCCGTCGACGGTATTGAACCCGTCCTTGAGCGCGTCCGGATCGTAGGCGGCCAGGGCCTCCTCGAGCGGCAGGTACCCCAGGCCCACGCCCTCGACGTCCTCGCGGCCCAGTTTGCCGGGCGCGTAGGTGATGGTGAACCGCCCCTCCGACGAGCCGTGGATCAGGTGCGCGGCCGCGTGCCCCAGGTCCTGGAGCTCCGGGTCGGCCTTGTACGCGGCCAGGGTGTGGGGCGTGCCCTTGTACCCGTACTTGCGGATCATGCGGTCGACCTCGTCCTGCTCGCCGAACCGCTCCACGCCCGGCGCGATGACCACGAGCTCGCCGCCGTCGGCGACCACCTTGCGCGTGCGGTAGATGGCCTTGTTGCCCACCCAGGTGCTCTTGAACTCGCGCCCGTCCATGGCGCACACGACCTTGGGCAGCGACCGGTCGAACAGGAACACCGTGTGCTCGCGCGCGTACCGGGCCGCGGCCACGTAGGTGTCCACGTCCTCGCCCACGTACAGGCCGGTGGTGTTCAGGTCCCCGGCCTCGTCGCGGGTCTTCACGATCAGGATGTACAGGTCGGGCACCTCGGCCAGGTAGTCGCGCTCGGCCACGTTGTAGCAGCCGCGCAGCGGGGTGATGATCTGGCCCAGGTTGTCCTCGATCCCGCAGGTGGCGGCCATCATGTGGCTTGCGCAGATCATGTCCTTGCCGCCCAGGCCGATGAAGTAGTTCTTGTTGTGGTTGGCGAACCCGAGCACCTCGTGGGGGACCACCTGGCCGATGTTGATGACGAGGTCGTAGTTGCCTTCCTTGACCGCGCGGTGGATCTGCACGGGGATGGGCCAGTCCACCCGGCCGTCGGTGGCGTAGCGCACGAACTCGGCGCTCACCTCGCCGTACGTGGCGCAGGAGCGCTTCCAGTCGTGGGCGTGGATGCGTTCCTCGGGGATGTCGCCGAACATCCACCGGTTCTCCTCCGGGGTGTGCGGCACGTGCTGGCCCAGGGTGGGGATGAGGTCGATCTCGCAGTCGGGCCCGAGCATGTGGTAGAGCCAGTTCGTGAGTTGCCCCGCGCCCGAGTGGTAGCGGGTGAGGTCCGGGGGCAAGAGCAGCACCCGCTTGGGCCGGGCCTGGATGCGGTCGGCGGCCTGGTCCAGGGTGCGCTGCATGAGCTCCTTCTGACGCGCGTCGTCGATGACGCGCCCCTGTTCGTGGAACCACATGGGGCTTCTCCTCCACGCTGTGGGCACATGTCGTGCGCGCAACGGCCGCGGTGGCGGACCCGCCGCGGGCCGTGCATCCGTCGGTCCGTTCTGTATATCAGATTTGCCCCGCGGTTGCACGAAACAACCGCACACTCCCTCTCCCCCCGGGAGAGGGTTGGGGTGAGGGGCGGTGCACGTTTTCACATCGCTTGCGTTGCTCGGGTGCACCCCTGTCGGGGGAACCGACTCCTCCCTCCCCCTCGCCCCCTCCCGGAGGGAGGGGGGACGAGCGGGGCGCCCTCTCCCGCTCCCTCTCCCCCCGGGAGAGGGTTGGGGTGAGGGGCGGTGCACGTTTTCACATCGCTTGCGTTGCTCGGGTGCACCCCTGTCGGGGGAACCGACTCCTCCCTCCCCCTCGCCCCTCCCGGAGGGAGGGGGGACAGGCGGGGCGTCCTCTCCCGCTCCCTCTCCCCCCTCGGGTGAGGGCTCGGGTGCGGGTGTTCTTCTCCCTCTCCCCCCGGGAGAGGGTCGGGGTGAGGGGCGTGACGGGCCGAGCGTGCCGGGTGACACGCGCGGCCGGCCTAGCCGTCCCCACCCGCCTGTAGGCCGTACTCGTCGTCGGGCACCGGGCTGCGGGGTGGCTGGCCGCGCAGGAACCGCAGGGCCTCGTCCGTGGCGAGCGTCTCCATCTCCAGGCGGCAGTCGCGTGTGCACGAGCCCATGTGACAGGTGAGGAAGCAGTTCTCCAAGGACAGGAGCGGCCCGGCGTAGGGCTCCTCGTCGAACACGTCCACGGC
>CAZOBJ010000010.1:3088-12494 GCA_964577825.1 uncultured Planctomycetales bacterium | reverse complement strand
TCTCCAAGGACAGGAGCGGCCCGGCGTAGGGCTCCTCGTCGAACACGTCCACGGCCGCAGCGGCCAGGCGCCCGGCGCGCAGGGCCTCGAACAGGTCGTGCTCGTTGACCACCGGGCCGCGCGAGGTGTTGACAAGCCGCGCGCCCGGCTTCATGTCCGCGAGCGCGCGCGCGCCGATGTACCCGCGCGTGGCCGGGGTGAGCGGAATGTGCAGGGTCACCACGTCCGCTTCGCGCAGGAGCGTGTCCTTGTCCACGAGCTCGGCCCGGCACGTGGCATACAGGTCCGGGTCCGGCCGGATGTCGTGCACCAGGATCCGCCGGGGCGAGAACCCCTGCAAGAGCCTGAGCACCCGGCCGCCCACCCGGCCCGTGCCCACCACGCCCACGGCCTGGTTGGCGAGCCGCTCGCCCATGTGCCGGTGCCACACCCCCTCGCGCAGGCGCCGGTCCGCGGCGGCCACGAACCGGTCCATGTTCAGGATGTGCCCGAGGGTCAGCTCGGCCACGGCCGGGGCGGGCGCGTCCGGGGTGTAGGTCACGGCCACGCCGCGCTCGCGCGCCGCGCCCAGGTCCACGCTGTCGAGCCCGATGCCCACCCGCGCGATGAGTCCCAGCCGCGGCGCGGCCTCCATCACCCGGCGCGTGATGGGCTCGGTGCCCGCCACCAGCACGTCCACGTCCCCGGCCAGGTCGGCGAGCTCCTCCTCGCGCAGCTTGCGGCCCAGAGGATTGATCGTGCACCGGCACCCGGGCTCGTTGCGCAGGGCCTCCAGGGGCGCGGGGTCGATAGCGCCGAACGGCACGGTGGTCACGAGCACGTGGCGCTCTCCTCGCTCGGCCGGGGCGCGCGGGGGCGCGGGCCGGGCCGAGGGCGGGCCGTAAGGCGTGATGCGGTCGGTGAACCCCTGGTCCCGCAGCCAGCGCTCGCACACCGGCACCTGCCACGAGTAGTCGATGTCCGCGAGCCCGCCCTCCTGGAACACGGGCAGGATGGTCTCGCCCAGGAGCTGGGCGAAGTCCCGGTAGGGCGCGCGCAAGGCGAGCGCGCGCTCGGGCCGCACGATCAAGAGCCGCGCGTCGCGGAAGTACGCGTACGAGGACAGGTCCAGCCGGCCCAGCGGGTCGAGCCGCCCGTCCGCGCGCAGGCGCAGGGCGTTGTCCGGGCTGAACTCGTGCCGGTGGGCCACGGTGACCGCGCTGTCGGCCTCCGGCACCTCGTCGAGCAGGGCGAGCGCATTGTCGATCGTGCCCGACAGCAGGCACGGCGAGTTGCCGCACAGGAACACGAGCCATTGCGGCGCGCCGCCGAGCGCCTCGACCAGGGCCTCGGCAGTGCGGCGGAACTCTTCGAGCACCGTGGGCTTCTCGTCCGGGCGGCGCAGGATGCGCACCTCGTCCACGTGGCGGCCCATATCCATGAGCCGGTCCGAGCCCGTGGACAGGAACACCGCGCCGACCCGGCGCGCGTGCGTCGCCGCGAGCAGTGGGTAGGCGAGCACCGGTCGGCCCAGCAGGGGAAAGCTGCACCGGCCGAACGCGCCCGGCTCCTCGCGGGCGAACACCGCTGCGGCGACCTGGGGCGGGTTGCGGCTTGCCATCAGGGGCTCCTTCCAGTCGCACTCGGGTTGCGGGCGTGCTCCGGCGTCAGGAACGCGAGGTATGCAGTCGGGCCCCCAAACCCGAGGCGCGCGCGAAAGGTTCGGCGCAGCGGCCCGGCGCCCGGGGCTTCGAGCGCGAGCGCGGTGTGCGCGGCCAGGCGCAGGCCGCAGTGCGCCGCGAGCCGCGCGAGGTCCGCGCCGCACAGCTCGAACACGTGCTGGTCCGCGGGCGCGCCCGTGGCCAGGGCCGCCACGCGCGTCTGGGCCCGGTAGGGAATGGACACGAACACGCCCAGACGGGCCACGCGGGCCAGCTCGCTAAGGTGGACCGCGGGCGAGCGGGTGTGCTCCAGGCACTGCATGGACAGGCAGCAGTCGAAGCTCTGGTCCGCAAAGGGCAGGCGCTCGTCGGCCACGCGCACGGCGGCGTACCCCTGGGCGCGCACGGCCGCGAGCTCGCGCGCGAGCACGTTGACTGCCGTGCCGCGGTCCGGGCCGACCCCGAGCAGGCGAAAGAACACGGCCGACGCGCCGCCCACGTCCAGGACGCGCAGCTCGTTCAATGGAGCGTCCAACTGCTCGCGGATGAACCGGCGGGTCAGCAGCATCCGGGCCTTCACCTTGTACAGGTTCGCGGCGCGGTGCTCCGAGGCCACGTGCCCGGCCGCGAGCTCGTCGTCCGGGGGGAACGCGGGCGGGGCGTGTTCCTGCGCGAGTACGGCCTCGTAACGCTCGCGCGCCGCGGCCACGTACTCCTCGGCCACGGACCGGCCCAGCACACGCTCGGCGACGCGCAGCTTGAGTCCCATCAGGGCGTCCCTTCGGCCTCCGGCTCGGCGGGCGGCGCGGGCTCCCGGACCCAGGGCGGCGCGGGCAGGGCCTCGACCGCCTCCCAGAACTGCGCGGCCAGGCGGCCGTGGTTCGGCTTGCCCCAGCGCGCCAGGCACGAGGCGATGATCCGCTCGTACTCGGCCTGGGGCAGGTCCACGAGCCAGCGCAGCCGGTCGGCCAGATCCGCGCGTGCGCGCACCACCAGGTTGCCCAGGTCCGGCGCCAGCGGATGGCGACCCGGCCCGAGCATGTACACGAGCACCTTGCGCTTCGCGGCCAGGGCCTCGAGCACCGTGCTCGAGATCCACATCACCACCGCAACGTCGCACGCTTCGAGCACGGCGTCCGCGTGCGCCAAGGTATAGTCCCGCCCGCACGCCCAGGCCTGGGGCGCGCCGTCGGCCAGGCTGTAGACCTTGCGCACCCGCAGGTCCGTGCCCGCGCGCGCGGCCCGCTCCGCCTCGTCGACGCGCGGGTCGTATACCTTGTCCTTGACCACGACCTGCGCGTCAAGGGGGCCCAGGGCCTGGTAGCTCGCCGCGAAGAAGGCCTCGGTCGCGCGTGCGGGCAGGTCGTAGGGCCCGAAGGTCGTGGGAAAGAGCGCCACCGCCGGTCCGGCCGATGATGGCTTGCGCGCGGCACAGGCCTCGATGGACGGGCCGGTAAAGGGTCCGAGCACCAGCCGGTGCATGTCGGCCCTCGCGCGGGAGGCGAAGGCCGGCTCGCCGAACGCGGCCCCGCACAGGCCCAGCACGTGGAAGTCCGCGGCCTGCACCGCGGTCTGGCCCGGGAGGTACAGCCCGTGCTGGTACCCCACGTGGCGGGCGCCCAGGCGCTCCTGGCACGCAGTGAGGATCGGGTGCGCGGGGTCGAGGTCCGCGCGCACCTTCACGAAATACCGGGGCCGGTACGCCGCGAGCAAGGACTCGTAGTGGAGCTCGTCGCGCAAGAGCCGCGCGAGCCGCGCGAGCACGGACCGAGGTGCAGGTCCGCGCAGCGCCATGCGGGCGATGCGCGCGGCCCCGGCCAGGGCGCGCGCGCGTGCCTTGCCCCGCAGGCAGACCCGGTGGCTGACCACGGGCCGGCCCTCGGCCTCCAGGTGCCTGCGGATGCGGCTGGCGGGGTTGGGGCAGTGGTAGAGCACGTCCGTGCGCGTGCGCAGGTACGCGTACCAGGCCAGGAAGTCCGGGTTGCCCGCGGGCCGGTCAAACGCCTGCTCGAACAGGATCGTCCACTGTGCGTCCGCCTCCAGGGGCAGGGGGTCGGGCGGCCACGCGGCCCCGGCCAACAGTGCGCCGAGCGCCTGGGCCAGACTGCGGCCGTGCCGCAACCGGCTTCCGTAGAGCGGCGCGACCTGGAGGTTCGTGTCCAGGTAGGCAAAGAGCGGCGCGTCCTGTACCAGGTAGACCGCGTCCTGCTGTGCGCCCGCGGCGCGCGCCAGGGCCGCGAGCTCGGCGTCCGGACCGACCGCGTCGGCGCACAGACGCCACAGCGCGGCCTCGAGATGCGCGCCCTGGGTGTGGAACTTGGCCAGCACCGGCGCGAGCGCGGCGCGCAGGTCCGGATTCCGGGCCAATTCCGCGGCCCAGGCGTTCGTCTGCGCGTATGCGGCCTCGCGCAGGTCCAGCGACGGGGCGAGCTCGATCGGCTCGGCCCGGACCGCCTGGCCCAGGACGTCCCGCAACCCCTGCGCCGCGCCTTGCGCGTGCAGGTACACGAGCCGTACGGACTCGCCGTTGGCATGCGCGCGCGCGGTGCGCACGGCCGGTCGGCTGAGGGTGTGTACGTACACGGTGCGCTCCGCCACGGTGCGGGGTCCTCTCCGGGCCACGGGCTACGGATTCGCAACCCGCATCCTATCCCGCGGCGTGCGGCCGCGCAACCGCGCAGCAGCGCGCCGCTCTCCCTCTCCCCCCGGGAGAGCGCCGGGGTGAGGGGCGGTTCTCCCTCTCCCCCTGGGAGAGGGCCCGGGTGAGGGACGCGACGCGGGCCCTCCTTCGTCTCTCGCACAGCGCCCGTCTGTCCGGGCGCACCAACCTCTCCCTCCCCCTATCCCCCTCCCGGAGGGAGGGGGGACGTGCCGTCGGAGCGATAGGGGATGTGCCATCGGAGTGCGGGGGGCGTGCGGGGCGCCTCTCTTTTTCCCTCTCCCAGCGGGACAGGGCCGGGGTGAGGGGCGGTTCTCCCGCTCCCCCCGGGAGAGGGCCGGGGTGAGGGACGGTTCTCCCGCTCCCCCTGGGAGAGGGCCCGGGTGAGGGACGCGGCGCGGGCTCTCATTCGTCTCTCGCGCTGCGCGCCTAGGGGGCCCCGTGCGATTGACTTGCGCGGCCTGGGCACCTATGATCGGCGCGGATGTGCGCAGGGACCACGGACCGAGGCGAGGAGGCGAGGGATGCGACAGGTTGTGCTGACCCTGGTGCTGGGCTTGATCCTGAGCGGATGCGCGGGGCTGGGCGGCGCGCTGGCCCCGGCCGCGGGCATGACCCCGCAGCAGAAGAAGACCGTGTCCAAGTACCCGCACCACAGGCAGTACGGAAACGCGGTGGTGTACAGCCGCGACCCGATCGGGGCGTTGCATCCGGGTGTGAAGCTCCAGCCGTTCAAGCTCGGGCCCTCGGCCGTGTGGTTTATCCACAGGAAGCGGCTCGTGGAATACAGAAAGCTCGTGTACGTGCACGAGCAGGCCACGGGGCGGATCCATGTGCGCGAACAGGACTCCGTGCGGCGCTAGCCGCAGGACCCGGGGTCCTGGACGCGGGGTCGTGGGTCCGCCAGCACGACACGAGCGAGGAGCGATCGGGTGACCGACACAGCCGGGCTCGCCGGACGGCGGGTGCTTGTCACGGGCGCGGACGGGTTCATCGGCAGCCATCTGGCCGAGGCGCTCGTGCGCGCGGGCGCGCGGGTGCGGGCCATGGTCCAGTACAATGCCATGGACGCGCGCGGGTGGCTCGACGACGTCCCGGCACCGGTGCGCGACGAGCTGGAGGTCTTTCCCGCCGACCTGCGCGACGGGCCCCGCGTGCGCGAGGCGGTGCGCGGGCGCGAGGTCGTCTTCCACCTCGCCGCGCTCGTGGGGATTCCGTACTCCTATCACGCGCCCGCCTCGTACGTGCAGGTGAACGTCCAGGGCACGCTGAATCTGCTCGATGCCGCGCGAGACCTGGACGTAGCGCGCCTCGTGCACACCTCCACGAGCGAGGTGTACGGCACCGCGCAGTCCGTGCCCATAACCGAGGACCATCCCCTGCGCGCCCAGTCGCCCTATGCGGCGAGCAAGATCGCGGCCGACCAGCTCGCCCTGGCGTTCCAGCGCAGCTTCGGCACGCCCGTGGCGGTGCTGCGGCCGTTCAACACCTATGGCCCGCGCCAGTCGGCCCGCGCGGTGATCCCCACGGTGATGGTGCAATTGGCCTCGGGCGCGCGGCGGCTCCGGCTGGGGGCGCTCGCGCCCACGCGCGACTTCAACTACGTGGCCGACACGGTCCAGGGGTTCCTGCACGTGGCCCAGGCCGAACAGGCGGTGGGCACGGTCCTCAACCTCGGCACCGGGCACGAGATCTCGATCGGCGAGACCGCGCGCCTGATCGCCGAGCTCATGGGCGTGTCCGTGGACATCGACCAGGACCCCGAACGCGTGCGCCCCCGCGCGAGCGAGGTCGAGCGCCTGTGCGCGGATGCCGCGCGCCTGCGCGAGCTGACCGGCTGGGCGCCCGCGTACGCGGGCGCGGCGGGCCTGCGCCAAGGCCTGGAGGAGACGGTCCGCTGGTTCCGGGACCCCGCGCACCTGCGTCTGTATCGGGCGGACCGTTACACCGTGTGAGGCCGCCGGCCAGGGAGGCGATCCGACCATGAACCGCACCGTGTGCGTGGTCACCGGCTCGCGGGCCGACTACGGGCTGCTTGCGCCGGTCATCCGCGCGCTTCGCGACGACCCGGACCTGAACCTGCGGCTCGTCGTCTCGGGCATGCACCTCGCGCCCGAGTTCGGCCAGACGTGGCGGCGCATCGAGGAGGACGGGTTCGCCATCGACTGGAAGGTGGACATGCTCGTGGCCAGCGACACCCCCGTGGCCGTGGGCAAGTCCGTGGGCCTGGGCGTCATCGGGTTCGCGGAGGCCTTTGCCGCGCTCGCGCCGGGCATGGTGCTGCTCCTCGGCGACCGGTTCGAGACCCTGGCCGCGGCCCAGGCGGCCCTGTTCGCGTGCATCCCGGTGGCGCACATCGCGGGCGGGGACCTCACCGAAGGCGTGTACGACGAGGCCATGCGCCACGCGATCACCAAGATGGCCCACCTCCACTTCGTCACCAACGCCGAGGCTGGCCGCCGCGTGCGCCAGCTGGGCGAGGCGCCCGAGCGCGTGCACGTGGTCGGCAGCCCGGGGCTCGACGCCCTGCGCGAGACCGCGCTCCTGGACCGCGATGCGCTGGCGCAGGCTGTGCACTTTCCGTGGCGGGAGAAGAACCTGCTTATCACCTTCCACCCGCCGACCCTGCATCCGGGCGCCGCGGCGGACCAGTGCCGGGAGCTCTTGACCGCGCTCGAGGGGCTGGGCCCTGGCGTGGGGCTCCTCTTCACCCTGCCCAATGCGGACAACGAGGGCCGCGCGCTCATGGAGCTTTTGCGCGCGTTCGCGACCGAGCACCAGAACGCGCGCGTGTACGCGTCCCTCGGCCACCGGGTGTACCTGTCGGCCATGGCCCAGGCCGACGCGGTGGTGGGCAACTCGTCGAGCGGGCTGTACGAGGCCCCGTCCCTGGGCGTACCCACCGTGAACATCGGCGACCGGCAGCAGGGCCGGCTGTGCGCCGCGAGCGTGATCGACTGTCCGCCGCGGGCCGGGGCCATCCGCGCGGCCGTGCTGCGGGCGCTCGGGACCGACGCGCGCGAGACCAAGAACCCCTACGGCGACGGGCACAGCGCGCCGCGCATCGTGGCGTGCCTGAAGGCGGTCGAGGACTGGCCGGCGCTCGTGCGCAAGCGGTTCGTGGACTGGACGGAGCCGTCATGAGCGGGCAGGCCCGCACGACCCTCATCGCCGAGGCCGGGGTCAACCACAACGGGTCCCTGGACCGGGCCAAGGCCCTGGTCGAGGCCGCGGCCCGGGCGGGCGCGGACGCGGTGAAGTTCCAGGTCTTCCGCGCGCACGCCCTCGCGGCCGCCGGGGCGGACAAGGCCCCGTACCAGCGCACCGCGGACCGGCCCGCCGAGTCGCAGCGCGAGATGCTCGCCGCGCTCGAGCTCGGTCCCGAGGCGCACGAGGCCCTGGCCGACCACTGCCGCGCGCACGGGGTCGCGTATCTCGCCTCCGCGTTCGACCAGGCGTCGGTGGCGCTGCTCGCCGACCGGCTGGGCGTGGACCGGCTCAAGGCGGGCTCGGGCGAGCTCACCAACGCCCCCCTGCTCCTGGCCATGGCGCGCACGGGGAAAGGGATACTGTTGAGCACGGGCATGGCCACGCTCGCGGACGTGGAGGCGGCCCTGGGCGTGCTCGCGTTCGGCTACCTGGGCGCGCACGAGCCCCCTTCGCAACAGGCCTTCGCCGCGGCCTACGCCTCGGCGCAGGGTCGCGCGACCCTGGCGGACAAGGTGGTGCTCCTGCACTGCACCTCTGCGTATCCCGCGCCTGCGGCGGAGGCGAACCTGCGGGCCATGGATACGCTGCGGGCCGCGTTCGGCCTGCCGGTGGGGTACTCCGACCACACCGAGGGCCTGGCCGTGGGCCTGGCTGCGGTCGCGCGCGGGGCCGCGGTTCTGGAGAAGCATTTCACGCTTGACAAGGCCCTGCCCGGTCCGGACCATCGCCTCTCCCTCGACCCCGGGGAGTTCGCCGCGCTCACGCGCGGCGTGCGCACCGTGGAGGCGGCGCTCGGGCACGGCCGCAAGGCGCCCGCCCCGGCCGAGCGCGAGGTGCGCGACGCGGTGCGCCGCAGCATCGTGGCCGCGCGGGACGTGCGCGCGGGCGAGACGCTCACCGCGGACGCGCTCGCGGTCAAGCGGCCGGCCGGGGGACTGTCCCCGCTCCAGTACTGGGCCTGCCTGGGACGGCGGGCCGCGCGGGATCTGCGCGCGGACGAGAGGCTCATGCCATGGGACCTCGCGTGATCGTGGTCGGCGCGGGCGGGCACGGCCGGGTGGTCGCCGACGCCCTGGCGCTCGCGGGCGCGCGGCTTATGGGGTTCGCGGACGCGGACCCGGCCCGCGCGCACGACCTGCCCGCGGGCGCGTACCTGGGCGCGGACGACGCGGTGTTCGCGTACGACCCGGCCGAGGTGATGCTCGCCAACGGCGTGGGCGGTGCCGGGTCCACGCAGCGGCGCCGCGAGGTGTACGAGCGGTTCGCCGCGCGGGGGTTCCGGTTTGCGGTGGTGGTCCACCCGGCGGCCGTGGTGGCCCGGTCCGCACGCCTGGAGCCGGGCGCCCAGGTGCTGGCCGGCGCCGTGGTCCAGCCCGGGGCGGTCGTGGAGGCGGACGCGATCGTGAACACCCGCGCGTCCGTGGACCATGATTGCCGTATCGGCGCGCACGCGCACATCGCGCCCGGCGCGACCCTGTGCGGCGAGGTGACCGTGGGCCCGGGCGCGCACATCGGCACGGGCGCGAGCGTGATCCAGGGCGTGACCATCGGCGCGGGTGCGCTGGTGGCCGCGGGCGCGGCCGTGGTCGGCGACGTGCCCGAGGGCGTGCGCGTGGCGGGCGTGCCCGCGCGGAGGATGGACGCATGAGGGGATGGCGCGAGGCGCTGTTGCCGCCCGAGGCCACGATCCGCCAGGCCATGGAGTGCCTGGACCGCACGGGCCTGCAGATCGCCCTGGCCGTGGACGCACAGGGGCGGCTGTTGGGCACGGTCTCCGACGGCGACGTGCGCCGGGGCATCCTGGGCGGCCTGGGGCTTGACGAACCGGTGGGCCGGGTCCTCAACCCGGACCCGGTGGTCGTGCCCGCCGGGGCCTCGCGCGAGGAGGCGCTCAGCC
>CAZOBJ010000010.1:0-2988 GCA_964577825.1 uncultured Planctomycetales bacterium | reverse complement strand
GGCGACGGCGCGCGCTGGGGCGTGGACATCGACTACGTGGTCGAGCCCGCGCCCCTGGGCACGGCCGGGGCCCTGGGCCTGCTCGACGACCGCCCGCAAGAGACCTGCTTCGTGATGAACGGGGACTTGCTGACCACCGTGCACCTGGACCGGCTGCTCGAGTTCCACCTGCGCGAACGCGCCGCGGCCACCATGTGCGTGCGCCAGTACGAGCTCCAGGTGCCCTACGGCGTGGTGCGCACCGAGGGCCACGAGATCCGCGCCATCGACGAGAAGCCCGTGCACCCATTTTTCGTGAACGCCGGGGTGTACGTGCTCGAGCCCGAGGCCCTGGAGTTCGTGCCCCGGGGCGAGCGGTTCGACATGACGAGCCTGTTCAGCGCCCTGCTCTCGGCCGGGCGGCGCACCGCGGCGTTCCCCCTGCGCGAGTACTGGCTCGACATCGGTCGCATGGACGACTTCGAGCGCGCCAAGGACGAGTACGCCGACCACTTCCCCGCGCGGCCCGCGTGACGCGAACCCGCTTGAAACCGGCACAGGGGACCTGCATGCGCATTCTGGTGATCGGCCTCGGGTCCATGGGCAAGCGGCGGCTGCGCTGCCTGCAGGCCCTGGGCGAGACCGAGCTCGCGGGCGCGGACCCGCGCGCGGACCGGCGCGCCGAGGCGCGCGACCTGGGCGCGTCCGTGTACCCGGACGCGGCGGCCGCGTGCGAGGCGTTCGACCCCGAGGCGCTTGTCATCTCCGTGCCTCCGGACGTGCACCACGTGTACATGCGCGAGGCCGCAGGACGGGGGCTGCCCTTCTTCGTGGAGGCGAGCGTGGTGGACACGGACCTCGACGCGATCCGGGCGGCCGTGGACCGCGCCGGGATCGTAGCCGCGCCGTCGGCCACCTGGTGGTTCCACCCCGCGGTGCGCGCCATCGACCGGACCGTGCGCGACGGGCGGCTGGGGGCGCTGAGCAACGTGATCGCGCACACGGGCCATTACCTGCCCGAGTGGCACACCTACGAGCCGGTGAGCGACTTTTACGTGTCCCGACCCGAGACCGGGGGCGGCCGGGAGATGGTGCCCTTCGAGCTTACGTGGCTCACGCGCGTGTTCGGCCTGCCCCGGCGCGTGGGCGCCCTGGTGCGCAAGACGATCGACATCCCCGGCGCGCCCGAGATTGACGACACGTACGACTGCCTGCTCGACTGGGACGGGTTCGTGGGCGTGCTGGTGGTGGACGTGGTCAGCCGCACGGCCACGCGCCGGGTGCTCGTCAACGGCGACCAGGGCCAGCTCGTGTGGGACTGGGACGCGGACGCGGTGCGCGTGTACGACCCGCGCGCCGCGGCCTGGGAAGAGGTGTCCTACGAGGTGGGCGCGGCCGCGCCCGGGTACGCACAGAACATCGGCGAGCGCATGTACCAGGACGAGCTGCGCGCGTTTCTGGACGCGGTCCGGGGCGGTCCCGCGTTTCCGAACACCCTGGCCGACGACCAGCGCATCCTGGGCCTGCTCTATGCCCTGGAGGCGAGCCAGCGCGAGGGCCGGTTCGTGACCGTGTAGCAGGAGGGGGGCGAGCCCGAGCCGTCCCCCCTCCCTCCGGGAGGGGGTGAGGGGGAGGGAACTAGGTGGGCGGCCGAGACTGTGATACGGTGGTGCGAGGAGAACGTCCCTCACCCCGACCCTCTCCCGAGGGGAGAGGGAGAACCGCAGGGGGAGAGAGAAAAGCGGGAGGGGAGCGACAACGGGTGTGTCTTGAACGAGGTATTCGCAAGACGCGCCGAGCCGTCCCCCCTCCCTCCGGGAGGGGGGGAGGGGGAGGGAACTAGGTAGGCGACCGAGACTGCGATACGGTGGTGCGAGGAGAACGTCCCTCACCCCGACCCTCTCCCGAGGGGAGAGGGGGATGCGGAAGAAGTAGGGGAAGCGCATGAGGTGTGCGATCCTGGTGGCCGCCCGGCTCGGGTCCACGCGCCTGGCGCGCAAGCCGCTCCTGGACGTGGCCGGCGAGCCCGCGGTGGCGCTTCTCTTGCGCCGCATCCTGCACGGCGTGGGCCCCGCCGAGGACGAAAAGCTGCGCGTGGCCGTGGCCGCGGCCGACGAGCCCGAGAGCCGCGCGCTGGCGCACGCGGTGCCCGACGGCGTGCCCGTGCTGTACGGGCCCGCGCGCAACATCCCTGCGCGCGAGCTCGCCGCGGCCCGGACCCTGGACGCGCAGGCCGTGGTCAACGTCGACGGCGACGACCTCTTCTGCTCGGTCGCGGCCATGGACCGCGTGCGCGCGGCCCTGGAGCACGGGGCCCCGTACGCGCGCACCACCGGGCTTCCCCTGGGCATGAACGTGCTCGGGTTCTCGTGCCGGTATCTGGAGGAGCGCCTGGCCGGACGCGCGGGCGAGGTGATCGAGACCGGGTGGACGCGCGTCTTCGACGAGGCCGCGTGCATGCAGGTGCCCATGAGCCAGGCCGAGCCGGACCCGCAGCTGCGGCTCACCCTGGACTATGCGGAGGATCTGCGCTTCTTCCGCGCGCTCGCCTCGGCCCTGGGCGCGCGCCGCTACGAGGCTACGGACGACGAGGTGCTCGGCTGCGTGGCCCGCGAGGGCCTTGCGAACTTGAACGCCGGCCGGGCCCGGCAGTACTGGCGCGAGTTCCGCGCCGCGCAGGCGGCCGAAGAGAAGAGCCGGTGACCTGCGCGACGAACACGTCCCTCACCCCAACCCTCTCCCGAGGGGAGAGGGGGGATGCGGACGGCGCCGACCCGTCCCCCTCCCTCCGGGAGGGGGTGAGGGGGAGGGAAATAGGTAGCCGACCGAGAGCCCGATCGGCCGGTGATAGGAAGACGTCCCTCACCCCAACCCTCTCCCGAGGGGAGAGGGGGGATGCGGACGGCGATGAGGAAGATGGGCGAACGAGACGCAGAGCGCGGCCCGGAGGAGCAGTCGTGAGCGCGAACACCGGCCCGGACCTGTGGCGCAAGGCCAAGCAGTGCATCC